>SHZY01000177.1 GCA_009692065.1 Gemmataceae bacterium | reverse complement strand
GGGTGAATTAGCGCGGGTTAGCGAGTCAGCGGTGGATTTTGTGAGGCATGGCTCGGGCGTTCAATGGCTTTTGTTATGGGACGTAGTGGGCTTTTTGCCTGCTTGAGGCGATCCGGACGGGACTGAACTCTGGCTAGCACCACGGGAAATGTGGACGTCATTTCGCATTGAACATGTTGGCCGCAAAATCGTGCGCAAACCTCGTAAAACTAGTGCGAAATCAGTATTCGGCCCATATTCCACCCACAGATTCTGGTGAGGAGGCCTATCTTTTATCTACCTTTGCGCGCCTTTGCGTCGAAAAACTTCCTCTTCACCCCCTTAAACTCTTCTAACCTTTCGCACCGAATCGGCTTGGACTCACTCGGCCTTTCGTTGATATAATCCCCTCCCCATACAAAGCACCGGGACTCCAGCCCCGGCCACCCTGTGTTGGAGTCCAGCCTTCAGGCTGCTTGATGAAAAGCAGGCTAAAGCCTGGATTCCAACTCCGGCCACTCCGTCAAGGAAGACGAACCATGCAGCCGACCGATTTGATATCCGTATTGGACACCCTCGGGCATCCCCGCGCCCTGGTGCTCGGCGACCTGATTCTCGACCGCTACACCTGGGGCAACGCCGAGCGGATCAGCCAGGAAGCACCCGTGCTGTTGCTGCGTGCGGATCGCCGCGAGAACCGCCTGGGCGGCGCCGCCAACGTCTGTCAGATGCTCCGCGGCTTGGAGGCCGAGGTCACTTGTGCGGGTGTCGTGGGAACTGACGATGCCGCTCGAACCGTGCGTGATATGCTGGCCGAGGTCGGCGTCCGCTGCGACATGTTGCTAACCGACGCCCCTCGCCCCACCACGGTGAAAGAGCGGTTCATCGGCCGGGCCGCCAATCGGCATCCGCATCAGATTCTGCGAGTCGATAGCGAAACTCGGGAGCCGCTGAGGGCCGAACTGGAAGCGGAACTCGCGCGGCGCGTGCTGGCGGAGATTGACCGCTATGACATAGTCGTCATCTCCGACTATGCCAAGGGGGTCTGCACGCCGGCGCTGCTGCGTCAGGTGATCGATGCCGCCAAACGGGCCGACGTGCCGGTGGTGGTCGATCCCGTGCGCACGGACGACTATTCGCGCTATCGCGGGGCGACCACGATGACCCCCAATCGAAACGAGGCCGAGTGCGCCACGGGTTTGAAGATCGAACGGCCCGAGGATGCTTTTGAAGTGGGCCGGCGGCTCTGCCAGCAGGCTGATTTGGCGATGGCGATCGTCACGCTTGACAGCGACGGCATGGCCCTGGTCCGCTCTGGCGCGGCTGGCGAAGTGTTTCCGACCAAGCCGCGGGCGATTTACGACATCACGGGTGCTGGCGACATGGTGCTAGCAACCATCGCCGTGGCGCTGGCGGCCAATGTCTCGCCGGAGGACGCCGTGCGGCTGGCCAACGTGGCCGGCGGCCTGGAAGTGGAACACGTCGGCGCCGTGGCCATTCGTCGCGACGATATGCGGGCATATCTGGTGGCCGAGCAGATGCCGTCGGCCGCCAAGTGCATCGCGGCCGACGCTCTGGTGCGGCATGTGGATGCTGCCAGGGCACGCGGACAGCGGATCGTCTTCACCAACGGTTGCTTCGATTTGCTGCACGTGGGGCACGTGACCTATCTGCAACAAGCTGCCACGCTGGGCGATGTGTTGATCATCGGCGTGAACAGCGACCGGAGCGTGCGGGAACTCAAAGGGCCAAAACGCCCCGTGATCGAAGAGCACGATCGGGCAGCGCTGCTAGCAGCTCTCTCTTGCGTCGATTACGTGACCATCTTCGATGAAGCAACTCCAGAATCGCTTGTCCGGCGACTCAAGCCCGATGTATTGGCCAAGGGTGGCGACTACACCGTGGCCGAAGTGGTGGGCGGAGATTTCGTCCGTGCCCAAGGGGGCCGCGTGGTGATCATCCCGCTGGTGCCGGGCGTTTCGACAACGAAGATTCTCAACTCGGCCGCAGCGTAGTAGGCTCCTTCTGCCGGCTGCAAGTCCCGGCGCGCCGGGGAAGGTGCCTGGGTTGCAGGCACCGCGCCGAACCTGCGAAATAGGCATGATTCGCAAGTTTGGCCCTATCGCGCGACCCAGCCCACGCCCGGCAGGCGAGGGCTGCTTTGGGGCCTACAGAAAGTAATCGTTCCGATCCGCCTGCGGCGTCAGCGCCGCCAGTTTCTCGGGGTGATCCACCAGATCCTGGATCCACCAGTTCGTGGCGTTGTAGAGACACGTCACGTTGCTGCACTCGTGAGCGGCGTCGAACCGGACGATCATGTCCCCCAGCTTCTGCTGGGTTTGCTTCACTTGCTCCTCGTCCCGATAGCCGCGGCGGTCGGCGATCATGGCCATCGGCACGCTCCGGTAGGCAGGGCAATTGAACACGCCGTGGGGCGTGAGTACCTGCCGCATGGCCTGCATGTGGCAGTTCCGCGGCTGTTTTGTGTATTTCTGCCAGCTTTGTTCTTCCAGCAACCGCAGGTTCGTACTCTCGACAATCTTGAACGTGCCGTCCTCCAACTTGCGGGCCTCGGCCACGGCTTGGCGGATCCGCTCCGTCACGCTGGTCAACTCGTCCTCGGCCCGCCCCGGCTCCATGATCTCGGCCCCATTGTCTTCTTGACGCATGAGGAACGGTTTAACGCTGACGTAGTCGAAGCGATATTGCTTGGCCCGCTTTGCCGCGATCTCCAATTCGTGGATGTTTTCCACGATCTTCACATCATCGCGCATGGCCCCTTTCCAGGTGACAATGAACGAGTAACCGACCTGGAAGCGAGGATTGCGCTCCTTGATCTGGGGAATCCACTGGCAGATTTCGTCGAGCGTGACCGGCTGCTTCGGCTTGTGCATCGCCTGGAAGGTGGCGTCTGTGCCTGAATCGAGCGACAGGCGCACCCAGTCGCCGGGCTCAAAGTACTCGGACGCCTCCAGCAGACGGTCCCCCCGGCTGCCGTTGGTCACTACGGCTACCTGCTGCTTGAGTTCTTGCTTCAGATAGCGAACGATATCCACGAACCGCGGATAAACCGTTGGCTCGCCTCCGCCGATGAGAATGACGCTTCGCATGCCCCGCTTGGTCATTTCGGCCAGCGAAGTGCGCAGTTCGTCTTCCTTGTGCTTGACGCCCGTGTTGAGGATGTCCCAGTCGATGCAGTGGTCGCACTGGTAATTGCAAGCGGTGGTCAGATCGAGATTGATCGAGATCGGGGCCGCATCGGGGGGTGTGGGCGATGGCTGATTTTCCGTCTGGGCTGTATCGCAAGCAGCGCGCCAGCGAATGTAGTCCACCACCTGCGGCCAGAGCGACTGCTGCAAGAGCTTGGCGCTGAAATCGTGGAAGTCGTGAGCGCCATCCATGGCGGAGTTCCTTGAGATAAGTAGGTCAGGCTATTGCCTGACAAATCACGCGTCACTTCGCACTGACGGATTGCCCGACAAACCAGCAGAGGACCAAACCAGCACGGGACAGCCTTGGTCATTCGTTCCGGCAATCGTCATGCAATAGCATGACCTGCGGCGGAGTACAACGCGTCCAATAAGCGCACATTGTCCAACAGCGCAGGATCAACTCCGGGCGCAGTTCCGGCGTTGCAGCGACTTATAAAGTCAGCCAGCAATAACCGCAATGGGTCTTCCAATGGCGCCCGTTGCACTATCTCGCCTGAGTCGGCTGTAGCTGCCGTGACGACTAGCTCGGGTCCACCCTGGGCGATCGCGCTTAGTCCCTGGCACCCTGTTTCCAGGAACATCGCGTAGTCTGGCATCCGAATCGTGCGACGTACGGTGCAGCCATTGATAGCATAGCCGGCAGGGCGCGGTTGTCGCGCCGCCTGAATGAACCAGCCCTGCACGCTGGTACGCCCTGCGGCATGAACGTAATCGAACTTCACATCGAGCCGCCCGGCCGCTGGCCGCTGGATCCGCGGCGATTCCATTCGACCGCCGGTCGGCACGCAGGCCAGCAACAGGCTGAGTACATGCGGCATGGCGTTGGGAATCATGCCAGGGCCATCCTCGGCGGGCGCCAACAGCATCTCCAATTGCCTCACTGGCTTGGTTCGCGCGGAGGGCCAACACTGGTCAAAAGCCCGCAAAGTATAGGGCCACTGCTGATTGACCATCAGTATCAGGCCGGCCTCCGCAAAACCCTCGACCAGTGGCCTGGCCGCCGCAACATTGTCGGCCCCCGGCGTGAAAACCAGTGGCTTTTCGCACAGCACGTGGACCTTGTGACTCAACGCCGCTTGCATTTGCTCGGCATGAAACTGTTGCGGTGAACAGATCGCCACGGCGTCGAGTTCTTCTCGCGCCAGCATGGCCTCAACGCTGCGGTACCCGCCCACCTCCAGGCCGTACAGCCGCTTCAACTCGGCCGCCGCCGCCGCGACGGTTTCCTCGCGCGTGCCGACGATCGCTACGACGTCTCCCCCCAGTGCCGCCAAGTCGCGCGCCACGAATTGCCCGATTCCCTGCTCCTCCCGTCGAGCACCCACGATTCCAATTCGCATGGATCTACTACTCCCCTGCTCTGCTAGCACCCCGTTGGAGTACAGCCTTGAGGCTGCTTTCTGCTTGGAAGGACGGTGCCAAGCCTATCCGCAGCAATCCTTGCCGCCAACAGCACATCTGCAACGTCGCAATTCGGGCAATTGGCGGGGATTGATGGCGACTGAGCTTGATCCAGCCGGCCGAAATCAGGATGATTCGCACCCTAAGTAGCAGGCACACTCCGTGTGCCGTAGCAGGTCACGAATTCGATCGAAGCGAGGAGGGCACTGCCGGGAAAGCCAGCAGTGGTATCAGACGGATGAGCGAGTCCGAGTTTCAAGCACTGACCCAAGCGAACACCCACCCTCGCCCACCGATCTCCGCGGCAATCATTTGCCACAACGAATTGCACAACATCAGCCGGTGCCTTGAGGCGCTGGAGTTCTGCGACGAGATTGTCGTCGTCGATTCCGGCTCGACTGATGGAACACGCCAGCTTGTGGAGGCGCACTCCAAGACCCGGCTCCTGACCAGGCCATTCGACACGTTTATCAACCAGAAGAACTTTGCGCTGGACGCCTGCCGCCACGATTGGGTGCTGTCGGTGGATGCCGATGAAGTGATTACGCCGCCGCTGCGGCGCGAGATCGCCGCCTTGGATTTTACCGCCGCCGGCTATCTCATCGGCCGTCGGACCTTCCTGGGGGAGCAGGAGATTCGGCACGGAACTTGGAATCCGGACTACAATCTGCGGCTGTTTCATCGCAGCCATGGACGCTGGGGAGGAACGAATCCTCACGAACGTGTCGTACTCGACGCTCCGGCCGTGCGGCTTGCGCAGCGCATGCTCCACTACAGCTATCGCAACCGCCAGGAGTTCCTGGCGCGCAATGAGAAATACACGCGGATGATTGTGGACTACGTGGCCCAGCGCGGCCATCGTCCCTATCTGGGTGAGCCGCTGATTCATGCCGCGGGCAACTTTGTCAAAGCCTACCTGGTGAAGCAGGGGTTTCGAGACGGCAGGGCCGGTCTGTTCATCGCCTGGCATACGGCCCGCTTATCCCATTTGAAATATCAATTGCTTTCTGAGCGAAGTCGCCTGCCCAGCAGGACTTCCCAGCAGTCTGAACTGAAACATGTGGCCTAGTGCTATGTCAACTCTAAGACTTGAAACTTTGCATATCAGCCGCAGGGCGCTAGCCCCCGGTTCGTGTGGCAAAAACCGGGGGCTAGCGCCCTGCGGCTAATCCTAAAAACGTGACATTGCACTAGACTTTCCAACGAAGCGAAAACGAGGATCCAGCGCGTGAACAACTCCGTCACCCAGTTCGCCCGGCGCACGTTGCGTTCGTTCCGCAAGCGGATCATTCCATCGAAAGGGATCATGGGGTCGCGGCATAAGATGCCGGACGTGGCCGATGCGGATTTTGAAATCATGCGTCAGGTCGAGCCCTATACGATGATCGGCGCCGATCGGCTTCAAGCGCTGATCGAGGCGGTCCGCTACGTCGAGAAGGCGCAGTTGCCCGGCGCCATGGTCGAGTGCGGAGTGTGGTGCGGCGGGGCCACGATGGCCGCCATGATCGTCATGCTCCAGCTAGGGCGCACCAACCGCGACTTTTATCTCTATGACACGTTCGAGGGAATGTCCACGCCAACGGTTCACGACCGCCGCATCGACGGCCGGCACGCCATGCCCGAGTTTAATGCCCGGCGCACCGGCAGCGACTCGGCCGATTGGTGCCGCGCCGACCTGGAGACGGTGCGCACCGCCGTACTCAGCACGGGCTATCCAGCCGAGCGGATCCACTTTGTCAAAGGGAAGGTGGAAGACACCATCCCCGCCACCATGCCGAGGGAGATTGCCCTGCTGCGGCTGGACACGGACTGGTATGAATCGACGCGCCACGAAATGATCCACTTGTTTCCGAGACTGACGCCGCGCGGCGTGCTGATTCTAGACGATTACGGCCACTGGCAGGGAGCGAGGCAGGCTGTGGATGAATATCTGGACGCTCACGGCATAGCCATGCTTTTGACGCGAACCGACTACACGGGACGAATGGGACTAAAAACCTGACACCAACCCGAAGCGTCAGCGAGGATCTGCTACCTTCCTCGCTCACTCTTCGGGTTAGTGTGGAAACCTTGAGCCACTTTATGCAACCCGAGATCAAACAAGCCGTCCTGGAATTCTTCGCCGCGAGCAAGCCAGGCGCCCTGCTCGATTTTCCCTGCGGCACAGGCTGGTTGGGCGCGTCCCTGAAGGACAAACCGTGGGAATATCACGGCGCCGATCTCTACTGTCAGCCTGAGACAGCCCACCTTGTTACTCGCTTCAGCGCGGCCGATCTGCAACAGCGGTTCCCCTACGACGACGGACAGTTTGACTACCTGGCCTGCTTGGAAGGGCTGGAACACATCGAGAACTATCACCACGTGTTGCGCGAAGCGGCCCGCGTGCTGCGGCCGGGTGGGACGTTGCTCGTCAGCACTCCCAATCCGCTGAACATCAAGAGCCGTCGCCGCTACTACTGGTCTGGGACGTTTTATGGGTTCCCTCATCTGATCAACATGCCGCCAGAGGGGAGCCACATCCATGTCACGCCGGTGAACTTGTCGTTCTTGATCGCGTTTGCCGGCCGCCAAGGTCTGAAGTTCGAGCGCCTGCACGACGTGTCGATCCGCAAGGGAATGTACCTTCACCTGCCGCGCGTGCTGGCCGTGCAAGCCTACACCTGGCTCAAGACGCTCCGAATGCCGCGGCAGCAGCGCGATTGGCTCCGGCTGTTGTCATCATCACAAGTCTGCTTGTGCGATGGCATGGTCGTCTCCTTCACCAAACAGTCGGCCGCGGAAATGCTAGTTGGCCTCCGGCTGCATGAGGCCGCCTGACCATGAGGAAAACACCCACGATGCGACGATGCGCCACCAGCTTGGAAGGCGAAATGACCAAGGCCGAGCATGAATTCCTGCTGGGGTTGTTGCGGCGCGAAAGATTTGAAGGCCCCCATCTGGAAGTGGGCACCGCGGCCGGCGGCACGCTGTGCGTCATGATGCGTGCGTTCGAAGATGCCACGCGACCACAGTTTGTCGTAGTGGACCGAATGACGTATTTCCCGAATCAAATGGAAGCCGTGGAGATCAACCTCGGGCGACACAGCCTGGATCCCGCCACAGTTGACTTCCGAGTCGCTATGAGTACGACAGCGTTTCGCGAGGCGACAGAGCGAAGAGACACGTTCGATTTCATTCTTCTGGACGGGGGCCACAAGATTCTCAACGTGATGGCCGACCTGCGTTGGACTCGGTTGCTCAGCGTCGGCGGCATGATCTGTCTGCACGACTACGTGCCCAAGTTCCCCGGAGTGAAGCTCTCTGTCGATCGCTTTCTGGCCGGACATTCGCATTTTCAGATCGTGGGTCAGGCCGATTCACTGATCGCGCTACAAAAAGTGTCGGCCGGCACACGACCCGAAGTGTCGCGCCTTGACCGAGCCTATGCCCTGGCCATGCACCTGCCGTTGTTGACGCGCCGCAAGCTGGATAAATGGCGAAGCAAACGAGCGGCGTGACAACACCCAAAATCAGAAGACGATTGAACCACAGAGACACAGAAACAGAGAGAAAAGGCCTGAGGAACAAAGGTCGGCGTACGACCTTCTGTAATCGAAAGCATGACCCAATTTGTGAATCATCTCGAATCGACGCAAACTTCGGCGGCGGTATGCGCTGAGGGGGCGAATGCGAGGCGAGGATCGGTTATTGAAAACGAACCCACCACGGCTAGTCGCCCCATGCGGCTGGCTATCGTCCGGCAACAGTATCGGGCGGATGGGGGGGCGGAGCGGTTTACTTCCAGCCTGATCGCCGCGTTGGGTGAGAATCGCTACGACGTGACCGTATTGGCCCGGCGGTGGCAGAATCACGAGGGTGTAACCGCCATTCGTTGCAATCCGCCGCGCATCGGTCGGCTGTCGCGCGATTGGGGATTTGCGCTGGCCGTCGGCCGACAATTACGAGAGCATCGCTTTGATCTGGTGCAATCCAACGAACGAGTCCCCGGTTGCGACGTGTATCGCGCGGGTGACGGCGTCCACCGGCAATGGCTCGCCTACCGTCGTCGCGAGCAATCGTGGCCGGCGCGGTTCTGTTCGACTTTAAGCCCTTACCATGCTTACGTGCAATGGGTCGAGAGTCGCGTATTTGAGCATCCGCGTCTGCGGGCTGTCATCTGCAATTCGCAGATGGTCCGCCAGGAGATTCTCAAATACTTTCGCGTGGACCCCGCCAAGCTGCATGTCATCTATAACGCCGTCGACTCCCGCCGTTTCGGGCCACACTTGAAACAGCACCGCGCGGCGGTGCGAAGTGAGTTTGGTATCCCTGACAGCGCCACGCTGTTCGTCTTCGTCGGCTCGGGATTTGAGCGCAAGGGTCTGCGTTATGCCATCGAGGGCCTGTCGGGCGTTGCCGGCTCGCACTTGCTGGTGGTCGGCGGAGACAAGCAAACGCCGCGCTATGTTCGGCTGGCGCAGAAACTTGGTGTTGCCGAACGGACGCATTTTGCCGGAGTTCGTGGCGACGTCGGGCCATGCTACGGCGCGGCTGATGCACTGCTGTTGCCAACCTTGTACGATCCAATGCCCAACGTGGCGCTTGAAGCCATGGCGACCGGACTGCCGGCCTTGGTCAGCACGGCCTGTGGCGCGGCCGAACTGCTTACGGAAACTACCCACGGCGGCGCGCGTGGACTGGTTTGCGATGCCCTCGACCATGCGGCCCTGGTGCGCGCTATGCAAATACTTACCGATCGTCAGGTGCGGGAGCGCCTCGGCCGCGCGGCGCGGCTTCGCGTCGAAACGCTCACGCCCGGAGCCATGGTGGCCCAACTCACCGCACTCTATCGAAAGTTGCTGACATGAAACATTGGACGACACCACTGAAGATCGTGCATTCCGAAAGCTCCATCGGCTGGGGGGGCCAGGAGCTGCGGATTCTCACCGAAGCCGTCGGCCTGCTGCGGCGCGGGCATGAAGTACACTTGGTCTGCCCGGCCGGAGCGCCGATCCTGGAGGAAGCGCGGTGGCGCGGCCTGCCGGCCACCGCGCTCCCCATTGGGCGTCGAACTGTGCGCGCGGTGCGTGCCTTTCGGGCGTGGCTCAAATCGCATCGCCCCGACGTGCTCAATACACACAGTTCCACCGATAGTTGGTTGGCGGCGGTGGCCAGCCGCATGGTGGGGCGCCGTCTGCCGATCGTTCGCACGCGACATATTTCGGCCGCCGTGGGGCGCGATCCACTGTCGCGCTGGCTTTACGCCCGCGGCGCCGACAAGGTAGTGACCACCGGCGAGCGCCTTCGCAAGACATTGCTGGACGAATTTCATCTGCCCGACGAGCATATCGTGTCAGTGCCGACCGGCATCGACACGCAGCGGTTCTGCCCCGGCGACCGCGGCGCGGCTCGGCAGCGACTGGGCCTCCCGACGGAAACCAAGATCATCGGCATCGTGGCCAAGGTTCGCACCTGGAAGGGGCATCAATATCTGATCGACGCGGTGCGGCGCATCGACCATGGCGACCTGACGCTATTGATCGTTGGCGACGGGCCGATTCACGACGTCGTGACCCGCCAAGTGACCGAATCGGGACTGGCCGCGCGCACCATGCTCGTCGGCCAACAGCGCGATGTAGTACCCTGGCTCCAGGCGATGGACATCTTCGCGTTGCCGTCGTACGCCAACGAGGGAGTGCCGCAGGCCATCGTGCAAGCGATGAGTTGCCAGTTGCCGGTAGTCTCGACGCCGATCGGCGCGATTGATGAAGCTGTGGTCCATCAACAGACGGGTCTGATGGTGCCTCCGAAGCAGGTCGAGCCCCTGGCCGACGCCTTGCGACGCCTGATCGACGACGAACCGTTGCGCCACCGACTCGGCAGCGCCGGCCGCTTACAGGCCATTGCGCGGTTCGGCACCGAGCGCATGCTGGACGACATGGAAAATATATTCAGCGACGTTTCCAGCGTGGGACATGTGCCGGCCCGGGCCGCGGCGTGAACACGGAAGTAGCCGAAGTCACGCCAGAATGTAGCCGGAGTCGTGTGACTTCGGAAGGTTTGAATCTGAAGTCTTACGACTTCAGCTACGAGAACTGCACTTTCTGAAAACATTTTACGTCAATTTGCCAGCGTCATCAGGCGGTGCGCGAGTCGAATGATTTTTTGTGGGAGCCGCCCAGCGGCGGTGATCGTCGATAATTCGTTCTGCCTGATCCACTGGCGTAAGGCTTTGCGACGGTTCGCATGAGAAGGACGACGATTGGCGTCGTCCCAGGGAGAGTCGCGGCGATC
>SHZY01000176.1 GCA_009692065.1 Gemmataceae bacterium | reverse complement strand
AAAAACAGTTACCCAACGGGCATCAAGGTCACCGACGACGAACTGGCGTCGGTGAATCTTCGCCCAGCAAAGTTCCACGGCGAGTGGAACTATACCATCAGGCCGTCCGGATGAAGTTGTAACACTAATCGCCGGACAGCCCCTTAGTGTTTCTAGCCTTTGCCCCAAAATTACAAGTAACCCGCGCAGCTGGCATGGTGGCCACTGAAACGAACCCGCGTTGCTGAATGGGCGGTATTTCATTGCGATAATCAAATGTCCAGCAAACCCTACCTCGTCGGCATCGTCGGCGGCAGCGCCTCGGGCAAGACGTCGTTCCTGCGCGATCTGCTTGCTCGGCTGCCGAAGGAAAAATGCGCCGTCGTTTCGCAGGACAATTATTATCGCACCATCGATGAGCAAGTTCTGGATGCGAACGGGAAGCACAACTTCGATCTGCCGACGGCAATCCATCGCGATCGATTGCATGACGATCTGCACAAGCTACTTCGCGGCGAATGTGTTACCAGGACGGAATACACCTTCAACCATCGCGAAAAGTCCGGCCGCCTCATCACCATTGAGCCGGCGGAGGTGATCCTGCTCGAAGGTCTATTCCTGTTCCATTACGAGGAGATCCGCGCGTTGCTCGACCTGCGCGTCTTCATCGACGCCAACGAGGACGTGTGCAAGCTCCGGCGTTTGCAACGCGACTTTCTTGAACGCGGCTATCCGGCGGACCATGTCGAGTACCAATGGGATAACCACGTCCTGCCGGCGTATCGGAACTTCATCCTGCCCCACCGCGACGAAGCGCAGCTGATTGTCACCAATCACGGCGGCTACGAGGCGGGTCTTGAGGTAGTGACGCACCAGGTGTTGATACGAATTGACGCGATGCAGCGGGAGGTGCGTGATCCTCAATAGCGGATGCCAAAGCCCGTGCCGGCGAAGAAATCGTCGGCAGCGCGATTCAGGCCGACGCCGATCCGAATGTCGAGCTGAAAGTTATCGGTGATCAGATAGGTGAAGCCGCCGTCGACGTAATGCTCGACGCGCACGCCCGTGTTGGCGCCGCACGGCACTAGGGCAAACCACTCCGTGTACTGCCCCAGGCGCTTGGTCCATTTGAACCCCGTTGTGAAGGCTTGGGCATATTCCGCGTAGTAGTGCCGATCATCGTCCACGCGGCGATTGAGCTGGGTGGAGCCTGCAAAGGTCAACTTATTCTCGATCACCTCCCAGCCATACAGGAGGTTGAAGCCCGGCAGCATTTGATGGCTGGAGAAAGCTCGATGGCCGGTGGGCACGGTCGTCTGCACGATCAAGGACGTCTCCGGGAAGATGCCGTCTTGCTCGGCAATGTCGAAACGCATGCCCAGATAAAGATCCTGGCCGCCGCGGATAGAGGACGCGGCCGTGGAGTCGTTTTCGCTGCCGAAGTTCTGCCCGATGCGAAATTCGAACCATTCCGCGAACATGCCGATGCGCAAGAGCAGTTCGGGATAGGAGTGCAAAACGACGCGCTCGCCGGCGTTGCGGTCGCGCACGAACGTGTATCCGCCTTCCAGTTGAATGCGGCCTTTGCCGACAGCCGAGGTGGCCTCGACGAAATCGGGCCGGTCGGTGGCGATGGTATTGCGCTCGGGTTCCTTATCGCCGCCGTTTCCGTCGCCGTCCTTTTTCTTGGCGGCGCCGTTTTTATCAGCGTCGTCGCCGTCCCCCTTCTCTTTACTCTTTGGACCGCTCGTCCACGTGAGCAGCGCCTTGGGCTCGTCCGATTTCTTGTCGCTCGCTCCGGAGGGTGGGAATGCAGGATGTCCAGAAAAAGTCGCGCAGCCGCTAAAGACAGCCGCCGCCACCGCAACCAGAGCCAAATGCAGCGGGATATTCTTCATAAAGAGACTTTCCTGGTTTGTCGCGCAGATCGCTACAGATCCTACAAAGATAAAGATCGGCATTTCCGTTCGTGATGTTTAGGTGGACCTAATGGAAAGGAGAAGCATGAGCGCCGACCCCGCGAGACATTGGTTGACGTGGCAAATTGGGATAGGTGGTCAACGCTCGCCCGACGGTTTCGCGCGGTGGGGGTCGGCGTCCCTTGCCCGCCTCTCTACAATAAAAGTAGCGACCGAAAAACATGCTCCCTCGTCCTGAGGGTGAGGGAAGGAATTTCGAAAGGACGTCCTGGCTATGATCGATATGACCGCTCCCTTCCGTCTCGATCCGAAAGCGCAGCGCGGCGGCAACTACGCGCGGCAACGGCAGATGACGCTTTCCGATCTCCTCATGGAGAACCGCATCATCTTCCTCGGCAGTTCCCCGGAGACCGGGTTCGATCCCGAAATCACCGACTACATGGCCAACATCACCATCCAGCGGCTCTTGTATCTTCAGTACGAGAACAAGAGCCAGGAAATCCACATGTACATCAACAGCCCCGGCGGCTCGGTGTACGCAACTCTCGCGATCTACGACACCATGCAGTTCCTCGAATGCCCCGTGGCAACCTACTGCATGGGCATGGCTGCCTCGGGTGCGGCGATCCTTTTGGCCGCGGGCTCCAAGGGTAAACGCTTCGCGCTGCCCAACTCCAAAGTGATGATCCATCAACCCTGGGGCCAGGTCGGCGGACAGATCACCGACATGGAAATCCAGGCCAACGAGTTCACCAAGGATCGCCAGAGGCTCAACGAGATCCTCGGCAAGCATTGCAATCAGACCGCCGAGCGCGTCGCCGTGGAGACCGAGCGCGATCACTACTTCTCGGCGGCCGAAGCCAAAGAATTCGGCCTCGTAGATGAGGTCGTGGAGAAAAAATGACGGTTTACGTTTAGCGTTCGCGCGGCGGTTGCAATTGCATAATGTAACTGCGACCGCCGTGCGAACGCTAAACGTAAACGGACGGAGATTACCTAAAGCAATTCCCTCAACTTATTCCCTCCCGGTTGCCGATCTTAAAGGAATGGAACCGGAAGGCGCGGAGAAACCGATGCCTCTGATTCCCTATGTCGTTGAAGGCGGCGGACGTGAAGAGCGGGTCTTTGACATCTACAGCCGACTGCTGAAAGATCGAATCATCTTTCTGCAAGGCGAGGTCAATGACGACAGCGCCAGTTTGATTGTGGCCCAGATGCTCTATCTGCAATTCGATCAAGCGAAGGCAGATATTCATCTGTACATCAATAGCCCTGGCGGTTCGGTAACCGCGGGCTTGAGCATCTACGACACGATGCAGTACATCACCTGTGATGTCGCGACCTACTGCATCGGTCAGGCCGCAAGCATGGGCGCTGTGCTCCTGTGTGCGGGGACCAAGGGCAAACGTAACTCGCTGCCCAACTCGCGCATCATGATCCACCAACCATTGGGCGGCATGCGCGGCAGCACCACGGAAATCTTGATCCGCCTGAAAGAGAACCAACGGCTCAAGAAGGTGCTCAACGACATCCTGATGAAACACACCGGCAAGACGGTCGAGCAGATCGAGCGCGACTGCGACCGCGATAATTTCATGTCCTCCGAGGAAGCCAAGGGATACGGCCTCGTGGACAACGTGCTGGTGCGCTTGCCGGATTGATCCGACTTGGCGAGTCGAGCCCCGTGAGGGGCCGGTTAATGGCGCCTTCAACCGGCCCCTCACGGGGCTCGGTTCGCCAACGAAATCAAGGACCAAGAACATGCCTGCACGATGCCGAGGTGCGTTCTTTCTCCTTCTCATACCCCTTTCCTTCCTGGCGGCGGGCTGCCGCAACAAGACCGATCTCGTCGAAGCCGAGTTGCGCTCGCGCGATCGTCAGTACCGCGAATCGCTCGAAGAACAACAGCGCTCCGAATTCCGCATTATGTCCCTTCAACGCGAAATCGAAGCCTTGCGTCAAGGCGCCAAAATTACTCCGGAGCAAGCGGCCCAGACCTTCGGGCTGAAACGCATCGTGCTGGGGCGCGCGACCGGCGGATTGGACAGCGACGGCCTGCCCGGCGAGGAGATGCTGCAAGTCGTGGTGGAACCACGCGACGGGGAAGAACACTCGATCAAGGCGCCGGGTTCCTTGCAGATCATCGCTCTCGAAATTACACCGCAGGGGATCAAGACACCGCTGTGCCAGTGGGACATCCCGCCCGAGCAAGTTCGCCAAAGCTGGAAGCAGGGGCTGTTGAGCACGGGCTACACATTGACATTGCCGTGGAAGACGTTCCCGGTGACCGAGCAGGTGCGCGTGGTGGTGCGTTTCGTGACGCCGGACCAACGGATGTATGAAGCGGACAAAGATATCAAAGTGCGCGCGGTGCCCGGCGCGACGCAGATGCGCGTAGAGTTGGTGCCGGACGCAATGCCGATCCCGTGTCCATGGCCCGTGCCGGAAATGGGGCCGACATTGTTGCCGACGAGCCGGGTGACAACGTCGTCTTCGCCGGCGTCGAATCAATGGCGTCCGCTCACCGAGGCCCACGGCGTGACCATTGGCCGGCCGGTGCCCATTGATTAGCGATGCGAACGGCCAGCGTAAGCTGGCTGGTGGAATGCGCATCCAAAACGCATTGCACCAGCCGGCTAACGCCGGTCGTTCCCCCATTGCAAGCCCTTGCGGAACACCAGCGGCGCGATGCCGAAAAGCGTCAGCGAGATGATGAACCCGGGCGACACCAGATCTCGCGTTGATTGCAGCTCCGCCAGCGTGCGTCCAACGTTGATGTAGAGCAGGCAGCCGGGCAGCATCCCGATCAAGCTGACCCAGAAAAAAGTCCACGTCCGCATCGGCGTCAACCCCATGGCGAGATTGATGACAAAGAACGGAAAGAGCGGCACGAGCCGCAGCGAGAAGAGATAGTACGCCCCGTCCCTTTCGACACCGCGGTTGATCACGGCCAGGCGGGTGCCGAATCGCTCCTGCACCCAATCGCGCAACACGAAACGACTGCTCCAGAAGGCCAAGGTTGCGCCCAACGTCGCCGCAACGAGGGCCACGGCGATTCCGATCCAAATGTCGAAAATCGCACCGGCCAGAAGGGTGAGCACCCAGGCGCCAGGAAACGAAACCGCCGCGAGGACGACGTATAGGCAGAAAAACCCGATCAGGGCGAGCAGGAAATGCTCGTTCACCCAGAGCTTGAATGCATCGAGATTTTCGTGGAGATATTGCAGCGAAAAGTATTCTTGAAGCCCAAACGCATAGAACCCACCGATTGCGCTGAGCACCACCAGCAACACGAGCCAGCGCAGCCATGCGCGCTTCGGCGTGGGACCGGCAGGCTGCGTTTCGGTCATGCGCTGCTCCAGCCGCTTGCGGCATAGCATCGGCTAAGCCGCAAGCGGCAAATCTGGTCACTTCTTGTACAAATCCAGCTTCGCATTACCCGTGATCAGCGTGAACGCATCGCGCACCTGCTCGAAGCCGAGCCGCATCAGGAAGTGCGAATTTCGTCCATAGCTCTTGGCGCCGAGGATGTAGAAGTTCGGCTCGGGATTGCGCAGCGACTCCGGCCCGTGGCAAACTTGCTTCAGGCAATCCTGACCCGCGGAACCTGCGAGGGCCGCGGCGAGCTTCATCGGACCGAACAACGCGTAGCATTCGTGGATTTGCATTTCGCGGTAGAGGGCGCGATCGGGCGTGTAGCCGACGTTGGCGATGATCTTGTCGACTTCCATCGTTTTCGTCTGGCTGCCGGTGCGCAGCGTGACGCGCGCGGTTTGCCAATTGTTGGCGGACTCGATGGCCTCGACGTAGGTATTGGCGCGGAACTCGACGTTGCCGTCGGAGCGCGTCGCCAGCGTGTTGGCGGTGACGGCCAGGCGGTCGCGTTCACGCAAGGGATCGTTGGGGATACGCTTGAGCGGCTGGGTGCCGCCGACCCTGGCGACCCAAGTGGTCCAGGTCGCGTTGTGTTCCTCGGCGAGCTTGGCGAGATTCGTGACGGTCGTCGCCGCCGAGTAGCCGGAACCGACGAGGAGCACCGAGCGGTTGATGTAATCACGCTTGGCATCGCCCAGGACATCGACAAGCCCATACGCGATGTGCGGCTCCGCCTGCGTTTCGCCCAAGGCCGGGATGCCGCCGGGGCCGAGCCAGCGATGATGCGTGTAGGTGCCGGTGCAATCGAGAATGATGTCGGCCTCCTCGTAGCGATCCAGATTGCGCTCGCGGATCAACAGCAAGAAGGGCTGTTTGCCGCGACTGGCATCACCGCGCGAATCCTGCTTGAAAAGGCCGACGCGGCCTACGTTGACGACGCGCGTCTCGGTCTTGATGGAATCGCCCATACCGTCGGCAAGCGGCTTCAGATAGCGCTCGACATGCTCGCGGCCGCTGATGCAGGCATCGTCCGCGGGAAATTCATGACCCGGCGTGGCGGTGCGGATTGCCAGCCGGCCCAGCGCGGTCGCATTCATGCCGAACGGACTGAAAAGCCGCACGTGCCCCCAGCGCCAGACATGCTCGCCGATCTTGCCTTGTTCGTAGATGGTGAAGGGCAATTTGAGCTGCTTGGCGTAGAGGCCGGCTTCGAGGCCGACGGGGCCGGCGCCGAGGATGGCGAGGCGTGCGGGCATGGGAATCCCTCCACGTTTAGCGGCCACGCCTACGGCGTGCGCGGACAAAATCCATTCGGGAGCATCGCGGTTATTCTATGCGATGGACACAGCCCGCGCGATGGCGAAAAAAAATCCCACCGGCTCATCACGAGCGGGTGGGATTTGTTTAGGCACGACAAGATCGGAATCTTGTCCCAGGTTAGACCACTTCGCGCAAAGCCGGGCGGTCGATCAGGTGCTGTGGCCGGCCGGTCGGGTCGTTGATATTGACGAGATCGGGGTTGATGCCGAGGTTGCGATAGATGGTCGCGATGACTTCTCCGGAGTAGACCGGACGCTGTGTCGCGTAGCCGCCGAGCCGATCGGTCGCGCCGATGACCTGGCCTGTCCGCATGCCGCCGCCGACCATCAAGCAACTGCTCACCGGGGCCCAGTGGTCGCGGCCCGCGCCGTTGTTGATCCGCGGCGTGCGGCCGAACTCGCCCCAGACCACGATCGTCACGTCATTCAACATGCCGCGTGTGTCGAGATCCTCGACGAGTGCGCTCAAGCACTGATCGAGCTTGCCGCCGTGGTCGCGCACGAGCTGGAAGTTCTGCCCGTGGCTGTCCCAGCGGCCGAACGTCAGGGTTACGCAACGGACACCCGCTTCGACCAGCCGGCGAGCGATCAGCAGTTGATCGTTGACCGTCGGGGCGCCGTCGTACTGAAATTGATACGGCTTGCCGTCGCCGTAGCGATCGCGCACCGCTTGCGGCTCACGCGACACATCCAGCGCGTCGAGCAGTCGGCTCGACGTCAACACGCCGAGGGCGCGCTGCTGGGCGGCGTCGAGGCCCTGGATCGAACCGTTGATGTCGATATCGCGGCGCAGGCTGTCGAAGCTCGAAATCAGCCGGCGTCGTTCATCGAGCCGATCGACGCTGATGCCGTTGAGACGCATGTCCGCCATGCCCTGGCTGTCGGGCCGGAAGGGAGCGTACGCCGGGCCGACGAAACCAGCCTGACCGGAGTCCGACCACGGACGATGCTGCGTCGGTGCACACAAGCCAACGAACGGCGGCACCGACGGATCAGCCGGGCCCATTACCTTTGCCACCGCGGAGCCAACGCTCGGTCGGCCACCCATCGTGGCCATCGAGCCGTGCGGCCAACCGGTCAAGCACTGCACTGCGTCGTGCCGATCGGCACAACCGGTGACGGAGCGGATCACCACGCACTTGTCCATGTGCTGGGCCATGCGTTGAAAGGTCTCGCCGATCTGAATGCCGTTGACGTTGGTCTGGATCGGCTGAAACTCGCCGCGGATTTCGATGGGCGCTTCGGTCTTAATGTCCCACATATCCTGGTGGGGAGGTCCGCCGCCGAGGTAGATGTTGATGACGGCTTTATGAGACGTCGGCGCGGCACTATTCGCTTCCGCGCGATAGAGGTCGGCTTGTGAGAAGTAGGTGGCGCCGAACGCGAAGGCGCCGATCTTGAGCACGCCGCGACGGGTGACGCCGTCACAGTAGCGCGAGGCAGGACCGTGAATATTCAACATGACGAGGCCCTTTCGGCAAGTGCGGTGGGATGTCGGCGGCAACGTTAGTTCCCCGGCGGAAGGCGATACCCCCCCCAAACCTTCGCCTCTGGACGGAACGATAGCGCTGCCGAAGCCTAGTACGGTATCGTCTACAAGCTTACAGCCTGCATGCAGTTCAGTCAAGCAGAAAATGGATTTGTAGCAGAATATGGGCAGTACGTATCGGTTGTGCGAATTACGGCGAGCGGCCGTTCCGGCCTGGCTTGTTCGTGGCGCCCCCACGTTCGAGTCGCCGCGCCGCGCCATCCTGGACGTGACCGTGGAACCGGACCGGGCGTCGCGCGCGGATTTGGCGTTGATGCTGTAGCGGTGGCCGACATAGACATGGCATCGCGCTGCCGATGTGGTAGGATAATTCGTTAATCGCTTCACACCGGCCCCCGCGGAGTTGGCGCCATGCCCAACGTGCCCCAGAAGGTGCTCGACCTGGTCGAGATCTTTGAGCGCAATTCGGACGAATACCGCGCTGCTGAATTCAACGAAGCCAATCTGCGCATCCAGTTCGTCAACCCGCTCTTCAAAACCCTCGGCTGGGACATGGACAACGAGCTAGGCTCTGCCGAGGCGTACAAGGACGTCATTCACGAAGCGTCGCTGAAGATCGGCGGCGAGACGAAGGCGCCCGATTACTGCTTCCGCATCGGCGGCACCCCCAAGTTCTATCTCGAAGCCAAGAAGCCGCACGTCAACATCAAGGACGATCCCGGCCCCGCATTTCAGCTGCGGCGTTACGGCTGGTCGAAAAAGCTGCCGCTGTCGATCCTGACCGATTTCGAGGAGTTCGCCGTCTACGATTGCCGCGTCAAACCGGCCCAGTACGACAAGGCCAGCGCCGCCCGCATCCTCTATTTGCGCTACACGGATTACGCCAAGGAATGGGACCAGATCGCCAGCGTCTTTTCGCTCGATGCGATCTGCAAAGGTTCCTTTGACAAATACGCCGACTCGAAGAAAGCCAAGCGCGGCACCGCCACCGTCGATACAGCGTTCCTGGAGGAAATCGAAAATTGGCGCTTCGAGTTGGCCAAGAACCTGGCCCTGCGCAATCGCCAGCTCTCCCCGCGCGAACTCAACTTCGCCGTCCAGATCACCATCGACCGCATCATCTTCCTGCGCATGTGCGAAGACCGCGGCATCGTATCCTACGGCCAACTCCGCGCCGTGGCGGCCCATGCGGACGTTTATGCGGAACTGTGCAAGCTGTATGAGAAGGCCGACCATTGCTACAATTCCGGCCTGTTCCATTTCAGCAACGAAGCCGACCGGTCCGAAGAACCTGACACGTTGACGCCGAAGCTGCTGATCGACGACAAGACGCTGCGCGTTATCATCAAGACGCTCTACTATCCCGACAGCCCGTATGAATTCTCGGTGCTGCCCACCGAAATCCTCGGCCAGGTCTACGAGCAATTCCTCGGCAAGGTCATCCGCCTGACGACGAGCCACACCGCCAAGATCGAGGAGAAGCCCGAAGTCAAGAAAGCCGGCGGCGTCTATCACACGCCGACCTACATCGTCGATTACATCGTCAAGCACACCGTCGGCAAACTGCTCGGCGAGCCGTCGCCGTTCCGCGATGGCGAAGGCCGGGAGGGCGAGGCTCCCGCCGAGCCGGCGCCCGCGACAAACATTGCGATTGTGGACACTCCCGGCTCGGCAGGAGCCTCGCCCTCCCAACGGTCGCCTTGCCTCACCGCCAAACAGGCCCGCAAACTCCGCATCCTCGATCCCGCCTGCGGCTCCTTCCTCCTAGGCGCTTATGACTTCTTGCTCAAATAGTACCTCGCCCGCTACCTCGCCGACGGCCCCGACAAGCACAAGAAGGAACTCGTGCAAACCGCCAACGGCGATTGGCGGCTCACCACCGCCGAACGCAAGGACATCCTCGTCAAGAACATTTACGGCGTCGATATCGATCCCCAGGCCGTCGAGGTCACCAAGCTCTCGCTCCTCTTGTAAGGTGCTGGAAGGCGAATCGCAGGCCACCCTCGAACGCCAGCTCGTCCTCTTTCACGGCGAACGCGCCCTCCCCGACCTGGCCAGCAACATCAAGTGCGGCAACTCGCTGATCGGCCCCGATTTCTACGAGGGCGAGGGCCAGCAGCCGATGCTCTTCGACGACGAGGAGAAATACCGCATCAACGTTTTTGACTGGAACGCGGGGTTTCCGGAGATCATGCAGGCGGGCGGGTTCGATGTGGTGATTGGGAATCCGCCGTATATTCGCGTGAGATACTTCAAAAATTGGTATCCAGAGCAAATCGAGTATCTTGAGCGGTCTTACAGATGCGCGACGCACGTTTGGGACATCTATCTGCTGATGCTAGAACGGGCGTTGGGCATTCTTCGTGCCTCCGGCATTGCCAGCTTTATCATTCCAATCCAAACGTTGCACCAACCGAACTGCGAGAGCATTCGTAAGCTGTTGCTTACCGAGAGCGCAATCGCATCGGTCGTTGACCTTTCGCGGATCAAAGTCTTCGAAGGAGCGATCGTCAAGAATTGCATTCTGACCTTCGCAAAACCTGCAGTGAGCGCGAATCTCATCTCGATCCTATTCCCTGACTCGCCTGAGGGCCTTCAGAGCGACGCGCTTTCGACATGGCCGCAGGCGCGGGTTTTCGCCAATCCCGGGCACAGTCTTAAGCTGGATCTCATGTCTCCCAAGATGGAGCTTTGCGAAAAAATCCTCTCAAAAAGCTGGCGGTTGGACCAACTCTGTTACGTGTGAATTGTTTCACCCGATCTGGCACAAAACAGCCTCAATCGGAAGCAACCTTCTCCCCCGCCTCAAACGGTAATGTTCCTTGCTCCAAGCCGAGATTCCTTTCCCTCCGGCGGTGCCTTGCCTCCACGAGCTTGTGCCGGCGCTCGG
>SHZY01000028.1 GCA_009692065.1 Gemmataceae bacterium | reverse complement strand
TCTATTTTGCCACCGAGATGCTTTGGAGTCGAACCTGCGGCCGTCGGTCGCACCGAAGTGAAAATGTTCCGACGACCGACCTTTGGACCGTCGCCGTCGCGCTCGACGTGATCGGTGCCGAAATATCGACTTAATCAACGGGCTGCTATCCACGAAAATGGGCGAAACATGGGGCTGGCTCCTTGCGTTTTTGAGAGATGTGAGAATACGCGATGACACCTCATGCGATATTAGCCATGGCGCGCTTCGTCTGTCAACCGAATTCTGAAAACAAACCCCAGATTGTGGACGACCCGATCCCGGACCAATTCGCCTCCGATCGAGCAGGCGGCCGCATCAAGGAACGCAAGCCGATGATCGCCCTGATCGGTTTTGGTTCTGCCGGCATCGTGTGGGCACTCTTGAACTTCGGCTTCCGCGCCTGGGAGGTCCCCGACGTCGGCGAGCCTCTCGATCGCGAGGCATTCCACGCCAAGCTCCAGACCGACAACGATAACGCCGGCGCGCTGGCGATCCACCAGGCGATCACCCGGCTCGATCAAAGGAACGCAGCGTGGTTGGAATCGATGGCGGAGGCGGCGCGCCTGCCGGCCGGCGTGCTCGAATTGCCCCGCAAAGATGGTCTGGCGGCTTCCCTCAATCATCTGTCCGGCTGCCGAAGCTTGACCGCCGAGTTGCTCGTCGCAGCCCGCGCGAAACCGCCCGGCCCCGCCTTCGAACACCTGGCCCAGATCCTGGCCCTGTCGCGCAATCTGCGCAACAAGGCGTCGCTCGAATCCTATCTGGCGGGAGTCAAGACCGAGGACGAAGCCCTCGACGGCCTCGACCAGTGGCTGAAGAACAAGCCTTCCGCAGACCAGTTGGGGCGAGTCCTGGAGGAACTGAATCGCCACGCGCGCGAAACGCCGCCTTCCTCGAGCTGTTTGCTGAACGAGTGCTATCGCTCCGGCGGCGCCCTCGACAACCCCGTCATCTGGATTTTTGCGGGTCCAGGCGTCGCCGGCGGGATGACCGAACGCTGGCTGGTCGGCAGCATCGCCGTAGCGCTGGAATCGCCGTGGGAATCCAAGCGCAAGACGCGCCTTTGGCAACTGGTCTGGGCCGGGCTGTTCCGCGGCATCGAGACGCCGCACTGGGAACTCCCCGCGGCCACCCAGGATCCTCCGACCGAAAGGAAGGCCACGTCAAAGATTTTGCAAGGCTGGCTTCCCGCCGCCACCGGACCCGGCGCGAATCTGACCCGCGCGGACGTGATCCGCCTGGTCGATGCGTCCTGGCTCGCCGACGATCGGCTCTTCTGCTCCACGGCGACCTTGCGCAATGCCGCCACCCGCGCGCGCTGGCGCGTGGACGCGACGCGCGTGGCGATTGCCCTGAGCCTCTATCGCATCGACCAGGGCAAACCCGCGCCCGACCTGCAAACCCTCGTCCCCAGATATCTGCCGGCCGGACTTCCCGCCGACCCCTACAGCGGCCAACCGTTCCGTTATCAAGTCGGGCCTCTACCCTGGCACCCGTTCATTCGCCTCGACACAGCGATCGTCTGGAGCACCGGCCCCGATCGCATCGATCACGGCGGCCGCAGACAGGGAGGCGAGTTTTCCGACGACGACGCACGCTGGGCCGGCGGTGATTTCGACCTGATCAAGCTGGTGCCGCACTGGCGGTGACACTGCAAGATACAGAGAACATTTCAGACACTCGTCGTTGAAGCTCGCTTGGCGGTTTAGCGTCGGATTCGCTCGCGAAACCGCCAAGCGAGCTTCGGTGACTCAACTCTGATCGAGGTTGCGGCTCGGCCGCATTATAGAATGAGCCGATGGAACCGACCGCCGACCAGATCACTGCCTACCATGAAGCCGGCCATGCGGTGCTGGCGCTGGTGCTGGACCGCCCGGTGAAGTGCGTCAGCATCCTGCCCGATCGCGAACATCTCGGCATCTGCGAGTTTGGCAAAAGGGTGTATCGACCCTCGGAAGATTGGCTCGAGCGCAAGATCCTCATCGCCCTCGGGGGCATTGCAGCCGAGTCGCGCTTGACGGGAATTTATTCCTGGGACGGCGCCGCCCGCGATTACCAGTATGTGCGACGCCTGGCGATCCAGCGCGCCGGCGAGCGCCGCGCCGAGAAGCTGGAGCGCCGGTTGCTGGCCAAGGCGGAACACCTCCTCGCCGAGGGCGGGAACTGGCTGGCCGTGGAACTGATCGCCGCGGAACTGCTGCACCACCGCGAAATCAGCGGCCGTACCGCGCTGCATCTGTTTGAGCGAGGCTGCCGCGAGGCTGCCGACGAGTCGTGACCGTCTACCCCGAATTATTCACCACAGAGGCACAGAGGGCACAGAGAAAACCAAGTAGGGTAATGCGTTGCTGCAATTTTCTGGCTTCATGAACGAGGACATAGCGTATTCTACCTACTATATCTCTTCTCTGTGTTCTCTGTGCCTATGTGGTTAGGATTTTCTGTAGTGAATAATCCGGGTAAGCGTTTCTCAGGATGGAAGTCGAACATGCCGAGCGATCCGACCAATCCGGGCAGCTGCCTGGCCTGCCGCTTGCGCCGCGCGGAATGCGTCTGTGCCCATGCTCCTCGTCTTGGCATCTTGACGCGATTGATCGTCATCATCCACTCCAAGGAATGGCGCAAGACGACCAACACCGGCCACTTCGCCCGCCTCGCGATCCAGAACGCAGAGGTGCGGCTGCATGGCTCCCCCCATCAAACCGTGAGTAGCGCCGGCATTGAATCCGCCTCGGCGTCCACCCTGGTGCTCTTTCCGGGCCGCGGCGCAAGCCCCTTGAACCACGACTACATCGCCGCCCTGCCCCGGCCATTGACGCTGCTTGTTCCCGACGGCAACTGGAACCAGGCCAAGCACATGATGCGCCGCGTGCCGATGCTTTGCCTGGCCCGCCCGGTCAGGCTGGCCGGGCCCGGTCTCGACTTGCATGGCTTACGCCACAATAGTTGCCCCGATCGCATGTCCACCTTCGAAGCGATCGCGCAAGCGCTCGGCATACTGGAGGGCGAGGAGACGGAAGACCGTCTGCTACAATTCTTTCGGCAGGTCCTGGAGCGCATGGCGCACAACTCACGGCGCTCGGCAAGGCGGACGGCGCGAGGTCCCGTTCCAGCGACGGGCGATTGACCTTTAATTCGTCGGCGCTCATGGTAGAATGAAACACGCCAGAAAGGGTGACGTTCGATGGAAACAATTCGTGTGCTTGAGAAGACGGGGAAAGATGGCACGCTCAACCTGCGCATCCCGCTCGGTAGGCCTGAAGTGGAATGCGAAGTCGTAGTCACCGTTCAACCAAGAACGGACGAGCGCGGTTGGCCGCCGGGTTATTTTGATCTGGCTGGGTCGATCACCGACGAGACGTTCGTGAGACATCCGCAGGGCCAGCTGCCTAAACCTGTTGATCTCGAATGATCTATCTTCTCGACACCAACGTTTGGGTACAGTTCCTGCGCAACAAGAACGCATTGGTCGTTCAGCGCATCCACGCTCATCAACCATCCGAGTTGCGTGTCTGTACGGTTACAGCGGCGGAATTGTATTTCGGCTGCCTGAAAAGTGCGAAACCAGCCGCACATCGGGCTACCGTCGACGCCGTTCTCGCGCCGTACTCCTGTCTGCAATTCGACCGCGCCGCCGACGAATTCGCACAAATTCGGCTTTACCTCGAATCGCACGGAACGCCGATCGGGCCCTATGACATGCAAATCGCCGCCATCGCGCGTGCCAACGGGCTGACGTTGGTGAGCCACAACACGTCGGAGTTCAGTCGTGTGCCGGGATTGCTTTTGGAGGATTGGGAGTTGCCGTGAGGCGCCACATGCGCTGATGCTGGATGATGCGCGGTCTCCGTTTAGCTGGAGTGTTGGGTGATGCAACAAAGTGGAAACATCAAACGGCAACCATTGGCTACCAGGGCGGCCAAGAAAGGCGCATTCCGGGGAGGCCCTGTCGTGTCTCTTCCGGCGGATCTTGAACGAATCGTAGCTTGTCAAAAAGCTTGGCGTGAAAAGCTCGCCGCCTGCGGGGTTGCCCACCGAGCGTACTGGAACGATTATTCAATGGGGAAGGTATCGACGGAAGCTTACGAATCGTTTCAGAACAGTTATCGAGAGTGCCGTCGAGCACAGCAAAGACTGCGCGAAGCAACGCGTCGCGCCCTCAAACGAGGTACTCGGCAAGATTTGAAAGCGATATCAGAGTGGGAGAAAACGTGGCGAAAGGCAGCCCGTGTGTCCTGCTACTGGTGCGGCAAGAGACTTTCCGGCAGAATGTGTCACGCGGATCATGTCATTCCCTTGTCGGCGAACGGGGCCCATGCCGTCGAGAACTTGGTTGTCATCTGTCCGGAATGTAACCTCGGGAAGTGTGCCAAACTCCCGGAGAAGTGGAGAAGGCAGCTTCGACGGCGGGCTCAAAAACATCGTTAGTTAGAACAACTCCCGCACCACATCCCCCGCCGGCACCAGCGGGACCGGCCGGCCTTCGCGGTTGGGGACCGTCGAGTGCGGGTCGATGCCGACGGCGTGATAGATGGTTGCTAACAGATCGCCGGGGCCCATCGCGCGGTCGCGTGGCTCGCCGGCGTTCGAGGTGGTTGAGCCGATGATGCGGCCGCCTTGAACGCCGCCGCCTGCTAACAGCGCGTGCCAGGCGCGGGCCCAGTGGCCGCGGCCGGCAAGATCGTCCACGCGCGGGCCGCGGCCGAACTCGCCGAATGCGCACACCAGCACTTCATCCGCCAGGCCGCGATCGTGCAGGTCTTCGATCAGCGCGGCCAGCGCCTGATCGTAAACCGGCAAGCGGCGGCGCAGATTCGCCTCGATGTTGTAGTGGTCGTCCCACCAGTCGATCTCGGCTTCAAAGTGATTGATCGTGACGAACGTGACGCCGCGCTCCACAAGGCGGCGCGCGAGCAGCGTCGCCTCGCCCCACGCATGTCGGCCGTAGCGGTCTTGCAATTGCGGCGACTCGCGGCTCAGGTCGAACGCTTCCTGCACCCGCGGGCTGGTGACCAGCTCATAGGCGCGCTGATAGTAGCGATCCATCGATTGGGCATTGCCGCTGCTTGCGACGCCGCGCGAGGCTTCACCGATGCGGCGCTGCAATTCGCGGCGATCTTCGACGCGCTGGACCGTCAGGCCCTGGCCTAGAATCAGCTCCGGGCGGTTGAGGTGAAATCGCTCCGACAGTGCCTGCCCGCCGGCGTTGAGCGGATTGTGGGCGGCGCTCAAGAAGCCGGACTTCTGATAGAAGCCTCGCGGCGCTCCGTACGCTTCCGGGATGCACACATAGGGCGGCATGCCCGGCTGGTTCGAGCCGTTCAGCATCGACACAACGGAGCCCTGCGACGGATACGGCTGCCCCCGGCCCATCACGTTCGGCTCGTGGTAACCGGTCTGCACCCAGTGGGCGGCATCGAAATGGTTGTAGTTGGTGTGCGTCAGCGAGCGGATCAGCGAGAACTTGTCGGCAATCTTCGCTTGCCGCGGCATCAGTTCGCAAAGTTGCAGGCCCGGCACCGTGGTCGCGATTGGCCGAAAGGGGCCGCGCACGGCTTCGGGGGCGTTTGGCTTCATGTCGTAGGTATCGATGTGCGACGGCCCGCCCGCCATCCAGTAGAGGATGACCGCCCGACGTCGGCGCGGCGCCTGGGTGTCTGCGGCACGCAAGAATTCCGGCAGCGTCAGACCGGCCAGGCCGAGCGAGCCGATCTTGAGAAAGCTGCGTCGGCTCATGCCATCGCACAAACGAATGCCCTTGCCCTGAATGGTCAACATCGGGTGAATCTCCCGTTATCGCGCGAACATCATTCCGATTTCAGCGGCACGTTGATGGCTTGGAGCACCTCGGACGACGCGTCGTTCTGAACGAAGGCGACCACGCTGAGGTGACGCAGGCGCATCGGCCGCGGGCCGTCGGTGTAATCTTCGTCGAGATACTTGTTCAAACTAGCGCGCAACTCGCCGAGATCGACACTCGCTTTGTAATCGAATTCCTTTTCGCCGACGGCCACGCCCTTGGCGCCGCCGGGCAGGGCGCGGACGATGCGGTGGTGATACTGCAAACCGTTGCGGCCCTTGTAGCGGACCCAGTCTTCGACCAGCGCGAGCCGCAGGCGGACCTTGTCGCCGGGCTTTTCAAGGTTCTGCACCTTGGCGACGATGGCGATCTTGTCGCCGGTGCGCGTCGCGGTGGCGGACAGCTTGACGGCCAACGCGGTTTCGAGCTGCTTGTTGACGACCTCGCAGTAGTCCTTGTATTTTTCCGGGGCGTCATCGCGGGCGCCGCCGCCGGGAACCTCGACCTTGCCGTTGAACAGCGTGGCAGGGGTTCCGCTCACCTTGGTCGGATTTGCGGCAACATATTGTTCGAAGCGAGCGTCGTTGTCGGAGTTGCTCAGCGGGTCCGGTGCGGGGATGTGCATGTGATATTGCAAGAGGACAACCTCGCCGGGCCCGTAGGTTTTCTCCAGGCCGTCGAAGGCCATGTCGGCGGCGACACAGGGCGGGCATTGCGCGCCGGTGAACAATTCGACCAGCACCGCACGATTGCTCTTGGCCTTGCGCCCGCCGAATTTCTCGGTCTTGAAGTTGAGAGCCTTCTTGCCGTATTCGTCGTACGCTTGGCCTTCGAGCTTGTCCACGCGGACTTCCAGCGTGCTCGCCTCGCCGGCCTGCCCACCAGCGCGGAGGGCGCCGGCGACCTGGGACAGGATTTCCAGTTGCGTATTCAGCGGCATCTGGGCATCGACCTGCTTGCCGATCTTCCGCGCCGTCTCGATGCCGATCTCCGCGTACATCTTTTGACCTTGCAGCGCTTTCAAGAGGCTCAACTGATGCTTCATCTGAAAGCGCGGGCCATACAGCTCGGCCGCTTTCAGGGATCCATCGACCAGCGATTGCAGGTCCTTGACGTCGAGCTTGTTCTCCTTGGCGAGTTCGATCACATCGAAGAGGGCATTGAACGCACGGGGATCCGTGGGCGTGCGCTGCAGCGTGTCGCGGTCCAGTTCGAAGACCGTCTTGGCGCTGGTCGCTTCCATCACGGCCGGGATTGTCGCACCTCCTTCACGCATGGAACCAAAGATTTTCTTGGCGCCGGGTTTGGGGAGCTTGCCCTCATAATCGAAGATGATTTCACGCGGGCCTCCCTGGCCTAAGATGGTGGCGCGCACCCTCATCGTCAGAGTATCGCCCCCCAGTTTGATATCATCGAGCTTGGCCTTCGGCGCGCCCTTGAGCGCGTCAGCCGTTGCGGTCAACTTACCGTCCTTCGTCTTGTCAAACTGAATCAACCAGAGCGTCTGTGGGCCATCGGAGTGAATGGCGAACTTCCAGAAGCCAGTCAGGCCTTCGTCGCCAGCGCGGAGAGGCGTGGCCGCCAACAATGCGAGCGCAAGTGTCGTCAGAATGAAACGCATGGCGGGTTTCCTTTTTTGGCGGACGAGCCGCGACCGTCAGGGAGCGGGGAATCAACGTACCTAAACCGCTCCCTGACGGTCGCGGCTCGTTGGCGAACGACTGACCACGGACTACCTTACAGACGAATCAAATGAGTTCCAGAATTCATTTGGAAAAAGCGAACCTTTTCCTCTATCATGGTGTTTAAAGGTAAAGTCTCAGGAACCGTCGCGACAGCTGAGACGACAGTTTTTACGCAAATTAAATGGGGGAAAAGACTTATGGCCAGGATTCAATCCATGCCGCGCGGGACTCACCGGTCTTGGACCCGCGCCTGGCCGCTGGTAACGCTCACTTTTGCCGCCCTGGTTTTCGGCTCGGTATTTTTTGACCAGGACGAAGCCCAGGCCCAGCCGGCCAAGGCGAAGACCAAGACCCCGCCGAAGGTTGAGTACAAACCGAAGTCCAAGAGCGTGCCCGAAGCGAATAGCCTGACCAAAGGCAAAAAGGTCGACAGCTCCGCGCTGGCGAAACTGATCGACCAGGAAATCAACAAGCGGTTGATGGCCGAGAAGGCGAAGTCGGCTGGCCTGTGCGACGATGCCGAGTTTGTCCGCCGCGTGCATCTGGACCTGGTTGGCGTTATCCCCTCCGCGGATGCGGTGACGGCGTTTTTCGCCAGCAAGGACCCGAACAAGCGGGCCAAGCTGATCGACGCGTTGCTTGACGACTCGCGCTTCGGTGTCCACAGCGCCGGACAATGGGCGGTCGTGATGGTGCCGCGTGAATCGAATAACAAGGCCCTTAACCCGAGACCGCTCGAAAAATGGCTCGCTGAAAACTTCAACAAGAACACTCCGCTCGACAAGCTGATCAACGACCTGATCACCACGACGGGCGAGATCGACAAGAACCCCGCCGGCACCTACTTCGTCGCCAACCCGACGGTGGACAAGATCACCGACAACGTCACCCGCATGTTCCTCGGCGTGCAACTGCAATGTGCCCAGTGCCACAACCACCCCTTCACCGACTGGAAGCAGACCGAATACTGGGCGATGGCGGCGTTCTTCATGAAGACGCGCGTCAATGGCACCCCGCAGCAGGCCGCCAAGAAGGGGACCGTGCTCGCGGTCAACGAGAACAACAAGGCCCCGAACAAGAAGAACGCCCTGCCCGAATCCTACAAGAACGTGCCCGCCAAGTTCCTGCAGGGCGATTCGCCCAAGCTGAACAGTGCCGATCCATATCGTCCGACGCTGGCAAACTGGATGACCTCTGCCGACAACAAGTTCTTCGCCCGCGCGATGGCCAACCGCTTCTGGTATCAGATGTTTGGCCGCGGCATCGTCAATCCGGTCGATGACATGCACGACGACAACGCCGCCACCCATCCGGAATTGCTGGCAACGCTGACCGAGCAACTCAAGCTCAACGGCTTCGACGTCAAGTATCTGCTGCGAGCGATCTGCAACAGCGAGGTGTATCAGCGCAGCAGCGTGACGGTGGCGGATGCGGCCACCAATGATCCGGAACTGTACGGCCAGCGCGAGATGCGTGTGCTGTCGCCGGAGCAGATGTACGATTCGCTCAGCGCGATCCTCGGCGCCGCTGCCAAGGGGGAAGCCAAGGACAAGGCGGCGAAGAAGGGCCCGCAGACGCCGCGCGACCAGTTTATCAACTTCTTCCGCGTCGATGAAGGCAACCCGCTCGAATACCAGAACGGCATTCCGCAGGCCCTGCGCATCATGAACTCGGCATTCACGAATCGCGCCGAAGCCATTGCCGCCGACCTTACCAAGGGCACGAAGACGCCGAGCGAGGCGATCGAGAAGATCTACCTGACTTCGCTGTCACGTCGTCCGACCGTCGCGGAAATGGAGCGTCTGACGACCTACGTCAACCGACCTGGAACCACGCTGCGAGCGGGCTACGGCGACATCCTCTGGGCGTTGCTGAATTCCACCGAATTTGTACTCAACCATTAACCCCCAAGCCCCGGGATGAGCACAGCGATTCCCGGGGGTAACAAATGAAACACTCAACCCACGTTCAGGAGCCGTAACCATGTTCAACGAAATGATGAGTCGCCGTCAGATGCTGAAAGCCGGCGTGGCCGGTGTCGCGGGCCTGTCGGCCTCGAACTGGCTGGACATCCTCGCGGCGCGTGCCTCCGAGCCCGGCCAGCGGACGAAGTCTTGCATCCTCCTGTGGATGGCTGGTGGGCCGACTCACAAGGATACCTGGGATCTTCGCCCCGGCACCGATCACGGCGGCCCGTTCCGCCAGATCCAGACGGCCGTCAACGGCATCCAGATCAGCGAGCACTTCCCGCAATTCGCTCGCCTGACCAACCATGCCGCGATCATTCGCAGCATGACGACGCCCGAAGGCGCTCACGCTCGCGCTTCCTATAACCTCCACACCGGCTACCGCGAAGGCGCGGGCGGCGTTGTCTATCCGGCCATGGGTTCCATCGTCGCCAAGGAACTTGGCAGCGAAACCGCGGCTCTGCCCAACTTCGTCTCGGTGGGTGCAGGACGATACGGCGCCGGCTTCCTGGGCGCTCGCTACCAACCGCTGGTCGTCACCGATGCCGCCCGCGGCGTCGAGAATCTCCGCAGCGGCGTCAACGCCGCTCAGTTCGATAGCCGGGTCAATCTGCTCGACGAACTCGAACAGGGTTTCCACTCGAACCACGGCGCTCACGTCGCTCAGGCCCACCGCACGACGACGCAGCGCGCGGTGACGCTGATGCGCGACACCGGCACGCGCGCTTTCGACATCGCCCGCGAACCGGCCGCCTCGGCCGCCGCTTACGGCGCGACTCCGTTTGGCCGCGGCTGCTTGATGGCCCGTCGTCTCGTCGAAGCCGGCGTCAAGTTCGTCGAGGTCACCCTGGGCGGCTGGGACACGCACCAGAACAACTTCGAACGCGTCCGTCAGCTCTCCGGCCAGGTTGACCCGGCCATGAGCGCTCTGGTCCGCGATCTGCACGACCGCAGCCTCCTCAACGACACGCTGGTCATCTGGATGGGCGAGTTCGGCCGTACGCCGCGCATCAATCAGCGCGGCGCCCAGCCGGGTCGCGATCACTACCCGCGCGCCTGGTCGAGCGTCATGGTCGGCGGCGGCATCCGCGGCGGCCAGGTCATCGGCCGCACCGACGCCGAAGCCGCCACCGTCGTCGATCGCCCCGTCACTACGCTCGACTTCATGGCGACCGTGTGCCGAACGCTCGGCATCGACCACAACAAGCAAAACCAGCACCCGAACGGCCGTCCGATCCGCATCGTCGATCGCCCGGCGAACCCGATTACGCAGTTGTTCCAGGCATAACCCCAAGCCCGCAGGCGAAAGCCTACGGGATAAGTTCTCCAAACGCCCGTGACGCAAGTCGCGGGCGTTTTTTGTTTGCCGGTTCGCCGCGTATGATAAGCGAAATGCTCGACCCGTTGCCGATCGACGCGATGCTGCCGGAGTTGCTGACGAAGCTGCGCGAGCAGTCGTCGGTGGTATTGCGCGCGCCGACCGGGGCGGGCAAGACAACGCGCGTACCGCCAGCACTTCTGGACGCTAGTGTAATCGAAGGACGTATCCTGGTGCTGGAGCCGCGCCGCCTTGCCGCTCGTGCCGCGGCCAGGCGCATGGCCCAGGAGCGCGGGCAGAAGGTCGGCGACGACGTCGGCTACCACGTCCGGTTCGATCGCCAGGTCGGCCCGCGGACGCGCATCATCGTCATGACGCCCGGCATTCTCCTGCGCATGCTGCAAGACGATCCCTATCTCGACTCGGTCGGCACCGTCGTCTTCGATGAATTCCACGAGCGCTCCCTCGACAACGACCTGGCCCTCGGCATGATCCGCCTCGTGCAGACTACGGTCCGGCCCGAGCTGCGCATCGTCGTCATGTCGGCAACGCTCGCGACCGATGTGGTCTCTGCGTATCTCGGCAAATGCCCGATCGTCACCAGCGAAGGCCGGCTGCATCCCGTGGAGATCGCGTATGAGGCGCGCTCCTTGCAGCAACCCTGGCCGGTCGCCGCGGCGCGCGCCGTCGAACGGCTGCTCGAACGCACCACCGGCGACGTCCTTTGTTTTCTGCCTGGCATGCAAGAGATTCGGCAAACCCTCCGCGAGCTGGCGGACGTTGCCAAGGCCGACGATTTGATGGTGCTCCCCTTGCACGGCGACCTGTCGCCGGAGGAGCAGGATCGTGCGCTCAGCCCTCAGGATCGGCGGCGGATCGTGCTGGCGACCAACGTGGCGGAGACGTCGGTGACTGTCGAGGGGGTGACCGGCGTCGTTGACACCGGCCTGGCGCGGATGCAGTCGTTCGACGCGGCCGTCGGCATGGATCGGCTGGAGTTGACGCCCATCGCCCGGGACGCCGCCGATCAGCGTGCCGGCCGCGCGGGGCGAACCCAGCCGGGCGTTTGCATTCGGCTGTGGAGCGAGGTATCGCATCAGCAGCGCGCGGCTCAGACGTTGCCGGAGATTCGCCGCGTCGATCTGGCCGGCGCGGCGCTGCAACTCCTGAGCGTGGGCGAAGCGGACCTGCGCACGTTCCCGTGGCTGGAACCTCCCCGCGCGGAGGCCATCGAGCAAGCCCTGCAACTGTTGCATCGGCTCGGAGCGACCGATGGTCTAAGCATCACCGACCTTGGCCGCTCGATGGCGCGCATGCCGGTGCATCCCCGTTTGTCGCGCATGTTGATCGAAGGCCAGAAGCAGGGCTTTGCGCCGCGCGTCGCGCTGGCGGCGGCACTCTTGTCCGAGCGCGATCCGTTCTTGCGCGGGCAACCTGGCGCGGCAAAGCGGTGCCGCAGCGGAGGCTACTCCGATGTTCTGGATCGCGTGGAAGCCCTGGAAAACTTCGAGAACACGGGAGCCGCCGCGTCCGGAGTAGGAACTCTTGAAGTCGGTGCCGCTCGATTTCTCCTGCGCGCCCGCGATCAATTGTTGCGCTCCGTGATGCAGGAAACACGCGTGGCGCCGTCGTTTGAAAAGACGGATGGCGATGAAGTATTGCTTCGGGCTCTGCTCGTCGTCTACCCGGATCGCGTCGCGCTGCGGCGAGACGCTGACCCACAGAAGGGGCTGATGGTCGGCGGCCGCGGCGTGCGGCTCGCCCCCTGGTGCGGCGTTTCCGAAGCGGAGCTTTTCCTGTGCATCGACATCGATGCCGGCGCCAACGAAGCAATTGTTCGTCAAGCCTCGGTGATTCAGCGCGATTGGTTGACAGTGGCTTCGAAGATCGAGATTTTTTTCGATGAAACCAGCGAGCGCATGTTGGCCCGCAAGCGCGTTTACTATGAAGATCTGGTGCTGGAAGAGAAAGACGCTGCGTTGCCAAGATCGGACGACGTCGCAAAACTTCTGTGCGAAGCGGCTCAGCGCCGCTTGCCGCGCGTGCTGCCCGCGGACGATTCGACGGCCGGTTCGTTCCTGCTGCGGCTGAACTGGCTGCTGCAATGGATGCCCGAATTGAATCTGCCGGCGTTCGACGACGACGAGCTGCGTGAACTCTTGCCGTGGGTTTGTGCTGGCTGCCGATCGTTCGACGAGGTTCGACGGGCGGATTGGCTGGGACAATTGCAAGGCAAGTTGACGTCGGCCCAGGTGCAAGCGGTGGAGCGCGAGGCGCCGGAGCGTTTGCAAGTGCCGAGCGGCATCTGGATCCAGATGGTGTACGAACTCGGCCGGCCGCCGGTGCTGGCCGTGCGCATCCAGGAGGTCTTCGGCTTGCACGACACGCCGCGCCTGGCTGGCGGACGCGTCCGCGTGCTCTTGCATCTTTTGGCGCCCAATCAGCGCCCGCAGCAGGTGACGGACGATCTCGCCAGTTTCTGGAAGAACACCTACCCGCAAATCCGCAAGGAACTCCGTATCCGCTACCCCAAGCACGCCTGGCCGGAGGACCCGTGGAACGCGCCGCCGCAGAAACGGCCGAAGCGACCTACTTGAGCCAATGCAGGATGATCGCCGCGAAGTAGGTCCCGCTGATGTTGGACGGCTGACCCGGGGCTACGGCATAACCGCCGTCGGCATTGCGGCACTTGGCGACGAAGGAGCGCACCCCCTCGACGTTGTCGGGGCGCGACTTCAGCATGACAAAGCAGCGCATGACGCGGTAGGTGGTCTCGAGGTCGGAAGCGATCGCGCTGTCTTCCTTGCCCCAGCCGCCGTTGCGGCGCTGGCCGTCCTTGATCACCTTGAGGACGCGCTCGGAGTCGGCCGGCTTGGCGCCCATGCGCAGAAGTGCGACGACGCTGCCGCCAGTGGCGCGCGCCAGTCCGGGGCTCTTGCCGAACGTGCCGTCCTCGTTTTGCAGCTTCGTTACTTCCTTGATCCAATCAGCGTACTTGGGCGATTTTTCGGCAATCGTTTCCAGACCGGCGACCGCGATGCGAATCTCCTCGAACGACCTGGCGTTGGCGTTGAAATACTTGATGGCGCCGGACGCATACTTGCCGTGATTCTTGCTGTCGGTCGCCATCAAGCCGACCGCGGTCGAAAAAACATCCGGCTTCACCTTCGGCATGTCGGCAAAGCCACCGGATTCGGCATCGTAGCAACTCTCGACGAACTTGGCGCAAAGGTCCTTGTTGGGGAGATCGCCGCCAAAATACTTCAAGGCACGCATGGCGGCCGAGGTGGCGCGCAGCGTCGGCAGAACCTCTATCGCTTCATCCTTCACGTCAAAGGGCCGGAAACCGCCCGTGGCAGTTTGCAGGTTTTGCACATATTTGATGGTTTGCTTGACTGCCGGTTCGCCGGCATCTGCCGAAAGGGCCGGCAGCAAGCAACCGATCACGATGAGCGAGAAACGTTTCATGACAAATCCTCCGCGCAAAGTCGGATCTTCGTTCCAACCACAACCTTATCCTACCTCGCTTACGCCGTCCATCGCCTGCCTCGCATTATTTTGCAAATTCCTCTGGACAATCGCTAAAGTTTTTGGCATATGCCCCATCTCACTTGAGCCAAAGTCGGAAGGTGTGGGAGGAATCCCGGTCGCGTCATGGGGTTTGACCGATTGGATGACCATCCCACGAACAACGGGGGATTGCCATGCGCCTGGGAATCGCGGCGTTGACGCTGGGGTTCGGTTTGGGAGTTATCGGATTGGTCTCTGCGCAGGAATCGGACAGCTTTTTCCCGCGCGTATTCTCAGCTGCGCCCAAAAAAGTCGAACCGGCCAAGAAAGCGGACGACAAGAAAACCGACGTTCCGAAAACGCCTGCGGCCAGTGAAAACCGCGTCAAGAAAGCGAAAGCCGACCTGGAGCGCCGGCAAGACGTTTGCCTGAAACTGCGTGGCATCGGCATCGACAGCGGCGACGACGAACTGGTGCGTCGAGCGGAAGCGCTGCATCAGCGGGCCTGGGACCTTTACGTTGCCACCACGAACCGCGCCCGCGAATCGGAGCGTCCCCTCGGCGAAATCAGCGCCAAGGAACTCGGCTTGTCGAAAAGCACCAAGAAGGGAGACCGCTGATGCGACGCAAACCAACAGTTGTGGCCTGGTCTCCTGACCGTGCCACGCGAACGACCGAAGGTCTCCAGAGCTGCCGATCTGTCGTGGTGACACGGTCAGGAGACCGGGCCACAACTTGGAAGGGAGAGCGCTGATGCGACGCCTCTGCGGATTTGTCCTCGTGACCGGCCTCTTCACTTGTGCCGGCTGTTTCATGGGCTGGATGCCCGGCCCGGCCGTTGTGTCGGACACGCCTGTCCCGGTCGCCGGGAAGTCGCTGCCGCCGGTGACGGCGGAACAGATCACGGACAGCAACCCACATCAGGGCGCACAATTACTGGATGACGAGTTGACGCGCGAGGCTCAGCAGAACATGCTGAATCCGCTGCCACGCTGAAGCAATCAACGCGAGAGGCTGGCACTCTCACGTAGCAGGTCGGCCGCCTATCGGGGGAAAGGGGCCGGCCTGCCTTTTTTTGCGCCCGCCTGAACCAACATGTCCATTGAATCCCCTATCAAACGCCTTACAATCGCACCAATGGGTATCACCACGCGCACTAGCCTGGGCTGGGGACTCGAGACGCTCGAACTGGAGATTCGTGAGGCGAATCTCCTCGCCGGCCGGCGTGCGGACATTGTGCCCAACCGCGGCGATCCGGTGCAAGCGTTGCGCGATGCCCTTGCGCATCCGCTCGATTACCCTGCGTTGCAGCTCGCGCTGACGCCGGACGATCACGTTGCCATCGTCGTCGATGAAGGGACTCCCCACCTCGTACAACTCCTCGTGCCGCTGTTGGAGCACATTCAGCAAGCACGTGTGCAACCCGAGGCAATCACGTTGATCTGCCCGCCGCCGTCCGCGGATCAGCCGTGGCTCGACGAATTGCCAGACGAATGGCAGGATGTGCACATCGAGGTGCATCAGCCGGGCGATCGCAAGAAGCTGGCGTATCTGGCAACGACCGAGGAGGGACGGCGCGTCTATCTCAATCGCACCGCCGTCGATGCCGACCAGGTCGTGCTCTTGACGCGGCGGCGCTACGATCCGCACGTTGGCTATGCCGGGGCGGAGACGGCGCTCTACCCTGCGCTCGCCGACCAGCCAGCCATCGACGAAATCAGCACCCAGTTCGACACCGAAGTGCCGGACCTTGAGCCCTCGGCAATCCAGGAGGAGACGCGCGAGATCGTCTGGCGCTTGGGGGCGCCGTTCTTCGTCCAGGTCATCGAGGGAGCCGGCGACGGCATCGCAAACATCATGGCAGGCCCGCTCGAAAGCAGCGACGCCGGCCAGCGCCTACTCGATGCGCGCTGGCGCGTCGAGTTCGATCGGGCAGCCGATGTTGTGATCGCGAGCATCACCGGCGACCCGGCTCGGCTATCCTGCGAGGACCTCGCCCGCGCGTTCCATGCCGCGGCCCGCGTCGTGCAACCAGGCGGCAGCATCGTGCTGTTGACCGAAGCCGCCCCCGCGCTCGGCCCCGGCGTTGAGCTCCTCCGCCATCACGAAGACCCGGCCCTCGTACAACAGATCCTGCTTGAAGAGAAGCCGAGTGACTTGACCGCCGCCTATCTGTGGGCAACCGCCGCGCTGCAAGCGCGCTTGTACCTGCTGAGCGGACTAGCCGGCGACATAGCCGAGGAGCTATTCACGATCCCGCTTGAACACGCCGGGCAGGCGCAGAAGCTGCTGACAGAGCGAGCGACGTGCATCCTTTTGCCCGATGCGCACCGGACGCTCGCGATTGTGGTTTGACGGGAGAAATGGAGACCATGCTCGAAATACGCCTGACCGCCAATATCGGCCGCGGCGTCTTTGCCAAGTCAGCGATCCCGTGCGGCACTCTTCTGGTCGCCTGCGAGGGTTGGCTGGCGCCTTCCAATGCGCTCGATGACGATTGGTATGCGATGCAAGTCGGCCCCGACCTTTGGCTTTGCTCGAGCGGCGATTGCCTCGACGAGTGCATCAACCACTCCTGCGATCCCAACGCGGGCTTCGTCACCGGTGAAGCAGTCCTGTACGCCCTGCGCGACATCGCTGCGGGCGACCAGATTTTCTGGGATTATTCCACGTCCCTCGCGGAGGCCGGTTGGTCGCTTGAGTGCCGCTGCGGCTCACCGCGCTGCCGGAGGGTCGTTCGGTCGTGGGGTGAGTTATCCGTCGAGGAGCGCGCCCGCCTGCATCCAATCGCGCTGACGTTCCTGCGCGACCCGGTTTACGTTTAGCCCAAATTATTCACGAGCTACAAAACAAAAGCCTCCGATCAGCGTCAAAGTGGTTAGCACAACAAGCCATTACGACGCCAAGGGAGGCCGCCGAAAGTATACAGCCTGTTTGCAGGAACCTTCTCTTTTTTCCGTCTGCCGATCGTCGTTGAAACCAGCGCGGTCCAACTTTCCAGCGACGCGGGGTCGCTGGCCTTCAAATTACCTTGGATTCCCGCAACGCCCGAATCCGCTCCGCATCCAATCCCAGCACCTCGCGCAATACCGCATCGGTGTGCTCGCCAAGCCTGGGAGGCATCGCCGCGTCGGGCAGCGCGGTCCCATCGATGTGAAACGGCGACCCCACGAGATCGACCGGTTTGCCTGCTGGATCGCGCACCGTCACCTTCATGCCGCGCTCGGCGATCTGGTCCAGGGCGAAAAGTTGCGGATAGTCGAGCACCGGCGCGTGCGGCACTTCTGCTTCCTCCAGGCGCGCATGCCAATCGGCGTAGCTGCGGGTCCGCATCATCGTCTCGATCATCGGCACGAGGACGCCGCGCTCGGTGACGCGCTGTGCGTTGGTCGTAAATCGCGCGTCGCCGGCCAGATCGGGGCGCTCGGCGGCCTTGCAGAATCGCTGCCATTGCCCATCGTTGCCGACGGCGAGAATTAGCCATTCGTCGGCCGTGGCAAAAGCTTGATACGGCACGATCTGCAAGTGCGAATTGCCTTGCCGGGCCGGCATGACGCCGCTCGTCAGATACGCTTGCACGACGTTCACCTGAGTGGCAACGGCGCAATCGAGCAGCGCCAGATCGATCGCGTAGCCATGCCCCGACTGCTGCCGCGCGTGCAGGCAAGCCAGGATCGCAGTGGCAGCGTACATCCCCGTAAACACATCGGTCGCGGCAACACCGACCTTGCTCGGCGGCCCCTCCACCGGGCCGGTGATGCTCATCAACCCGCTCAAGCCTTGAATCGCAAAGTCGTAGCCCGGCAGATCGCTCCACGGCCCCGTGCGGCCAAAGCCGGAGATCGAGCAGACGATCAAGCGTGGGTTCTGTGCCAGCAGCTTCTCGGGACTGACGCCAAGCTTGTCGGCGCTGGCGGCCCGAAAATTCTCCAGGAGCACATCGCTCTTCTTGGCGAGATCGTAGAAGAGCTGTAAGCCCGCGGGCTGGCTCAGGTCAAGCGTGACGGCTTTCTTGTTGCGATTGCACGATAGAAAATAGGCGCTCGTATCGCCGGCGAAAGGCGGCCCCCAGCCGCGCGTGTCGTCCCCCGCGCCGGGGCGTTCGACCTTGATGACCTCGGCACCGAGATCGCCCAGGAGTTGCGCGCAAAACGGGCCCGCGAGAATGCGCGAGGCATCGAGAACGCGAATATCGGCAAGCGGGAATGGCGGCATGGCGCTATTCTATGAACGCATTGTCTAGCCGCTCGCCTGACGCAAATGGCTAAACGGATACGTCACAGACCTGCCAGCGGCGTCGTCGCATCGCCGAAGCCCTCGGCGCGCACGCCCATGCGGTTCATCAGCGACAGATAGAGGCTGCACAGCTTGCGGTTGTCGTCGCCACGGCCGTTGTAATCGAGCACACGGCCCGTCGTCAACGTACCGCCGAGGCCGCCCACCAAGAGCACCGGCAGCTTGCGCGAATCGTGCTGGCTGCCCGACCACATGTTCGAGACAAACATCAAGCACGAGTTGTCGAGCACGGTCGATTCCCCTTCGCGCATCGCGGCGAGCCGATTAGCGAGGTAAGCGATCTGGCTCACGTAATAGCGCGTCACGCGCTCGTAGGCGTCGGAGTGATCTTCATGCGAGGTCGGATGATGAGCCGTGCGCACGTCGAGGAATGGATAGAAGAGCCCCGACAGGTCCCGACACATCAAGAGTGTGGCGACGCGCGTCTTGTCGGTCTGGAACGCCAGCGCGATGATGTCGCACATCAGGCGCATATGTTCGCGAATGTCTTCGGGCAATCCGTTCTCGGGCCTCCGCGTGGAATTCTGATTCCTGACTCCTGACCCCTGACTCCTGTTTCGCTGGATGCGCCGTTCGACCTCGCGCACGCTGGTGAGATACTCGTCGAGCTTGGCCCGGTCGGAATGGCTGACCTCGTTGTTGAGCGAGGCGGCTTGATTGCGGACGCGGTCGAGAATGCTCTGGTTGCGCCGGTTGCCCTGATTGTCAAAGAGGCTATCAAAGGCAAGCGACGGATACACTTCCATCGGCACCGGCGAGTTGGCGTTTTGCCAGGAGATGTGCGAGCTGTAGGCCATCGAGAAGTTGGTCTCGTGATAGCCGGTGATCGGCTGTTCGCATCCGAGGACAAGGCTTGACTGGGCGGTCTCGTCTTCAAAATGAGCGGCGAGCACTTGATCCATGCTGGTGCCGCCGCGCAAGACGGCGCCGCGTTGGAGCGCTGCGCCGGAAAGGATGTTGCCCGTCTGGCCGGGATGAATGCCGACACCGGTCGCCTGGCGATTGAAGAGACCGGAGACAACGTTGAGCTTGGGCCGCAGCGATGCCAAGGGCTCTAGGCTTTTGCCAAGCACCATGTTGGCGCCTGCTCCGCTGGCAGACCAGTTAGGCGGGCTGATGCCGTTGCCCATGAAGAGGGCGGCGAATCGCTTGGGTGCGGCCGCGGCGGCAGGTTGGGCCCCGAAGGGGAGCGATTCAAGCCAGGGCAGCGCCATCGCGCAGCCGACGCCTGCGAGCAGCTTGCGGCGAGTGAATTGGTTCGAGGTCATGCGTGCGATCCCCCTAGAATTCCAGCGTCGATGAGCGACGACCGGAGAGTGATATTCTACCCTGCGCGAGGGGCATTCAGCAAGCTCCAATACTCGCCGATTAGCGAGTGAACTTCTTGGCGCTCGCCTGTCCTTCGTGCAATTCGTAGTAATGCCCGGGTTCCAGATTGTCCCACGACTGCGTTTTGCCCCAGGACCACTTGACCGTCACGCGGCGCACCTGCTCCGAGCTGCCGAGGCCGAGCACGATGCGTTGATCGTTTGCGGACAGATAGCTGCCGCCGCCCTTGACGAAACGCGTTAGCGTTCGGGTACTGCCTTCGAGAGTGACCGTTGAGCCGACGACGTCGCGTTTATCTTTGCCGACCAGCTTGATGCCGAGCCAGCGATGCTTTGCGGCGGCTTCGTTGCGCAGGATCGTGATCGGGCTGTTGGTATGGCTGACGACGAGGTCCGGCCAGCCGTCGTTGTTGAGGTCGCCGACGGCGAGGCCACGGCCCACGTAGGCATCTTGAAAGTAGGCACCGCCCTGCGCGCTGATGTCCTTGAACACGCGCCGGCCTTGCTGCTCCGTGTTGTGCAAAAGCGCCGGGCGCTGCTTGAGGGGAGCGCCAGCAGGCTGGCGAAAGAGATGGCCGTTGACGATGACCAGATCCTCCCAGCCATCGTTGTCCGCATCGATGAACGCCGTGCCCCAGCTGACATTGGTTCGGGCCAGGGCGGCAAGCCCGGCGGCGGACGAGTTGTAGAGAAACAACTCCTGGCCCAGGTTTCGGTACAGACTTGGCAGCTCGCGCTGGAAGTTGGTGATGAAGAGGGACGGACGGCCGGCGCCGTCGTAGTCGGCCGCGTCCACGCCCATGCTGGCAGTCGCGCGTCCGGCGTCATCGAGCGCGACGCCGGCGGGGATCGCTTTTTCCTCCAGCTTGCCGCCGCGGTTGATGAAGAGAAAGTTCTTGGTCATGTCATTGGTGACGTAGATGTCGGGCCGACCGTCCCCGTTCAGGTCCGCCAGGATCACGCCGAGGCCATAGCCCTCCGCCTTGAAGCCGTGCTCGGCCGACACATTGCGGAAGGCCTTGCCTTTCTCGTTGCGATAGAGAGCATGCACCAGCGGCTTGAAGCGATGCGGCGGGCAGACGTCGCGCTTGACGCCGGGAAGCTGGCCGGCGCAAGGCGGATTGTTGGCGAAGGACCAATCGGTGTACCGACAAACGTAGAGATCGGGGAAGCCGCTGCCGTGCAGATCGGCGAACCCGGCGCCGGTGGTCCAGCCGTCGTCGCGCAGGCCCATTTTTTCCGTGACGTCAACGAAGCGGCGGCCGTCCTTGCCATCGGATTCATTGTAAAAAAGCGCGAGTTTGCCGTAGCCGGTCACCAGGAGATCGGGCCAGCCATCGCAATCGAAGTCGGCGACGGCGACGCCGTGGGTGTACCACCAGGGAATGTCCAGGCCTACCTTCTTGGTCACGTCTTCGAACTTGAAGTCGCCGAGGTTCCTGTAGAGCTTGCACGGATGGCCCTTGACCTGGTTCTTGTCCGGGCCCGCGAAGTAGCCGCCGCCGGTGACGAAGATGTCGAGCTTGCCGTCGCCGTCGAAGTCGATCAGCGCGACGCCTCCGCCCAGCGATTCGAGGATCGTGAACTGATCGGCTTCCTCGCCGTTGCGATAGGTGAATTGCACTCCGGACTCTGCCGTCACGTCGCGGAACCACGGCGGGCCGGTCGGATTTGTCTTCGGATCATCGCGCGGCGGCTCAACGGGCGGCGGCTTGACGGCGCTGTCCGTGCACCCGCCGGCGGCGAGCAACATTGCCAGGGTGAGCCAAACAAACACGCGGTGTGTGGTCATAAGCGCCATCGCAACAAATCTAGCGGTCTTTGCCCTGCTCGACCCGTTTGCGCCACGCGATGCGTGCTTCTTCGTCATGCAACTGGCGAATTCGGGTCCGCTCGGATTCGATCTCGCTGTGTTTCTGCTGATGATATCTCGCTTCCTCCGCCTTCCCTTGCAGGTGCAGACAGCGACTCAGCGCCAGATGAACGAAGGGCTCGCCGGGAGTCCGGGCCAAGGCGCGCCGCAGGAACGGCTCCGCCTCGTCCGGATGCGCTGCATCCAGTGCCGTCTTGCCGCGCTCGAGCAAGGCCTGGGAATGATCTACATTTGCGGTAAGGACATCATCGAGAATCCGCTGCGCTTCCGCAAGCTGTCCAAGCCCGCGCAGCGTTGACGCCAGATAGATCGACACGCGGATGTTCTGCGGCTCCCGGCCCCGCAGAATCTCGAGATGCCCGGCCGCCTCGCGTGGGCTGGATTCGGCCAGCGCGATCGCCAGGAGAAGCCGCGCGTCGAAGTGGTTCGGATCGAGTTCGAGCGCCTTGCGGAAATCGGCGGCGGCCTCCTGCAAGTTGAGCAACAGGTGGATTCGTCCGCGCCAAACCAGCCCCTGGACTTGATCGGCCTTTTCAGGACGCACCTCGCGCCAGACTTCAATTGCTCGGTCGGTCCGGTCCCGCTCTTCTCCCGCGGGCCCTTCCACGAGAGTCATCCCCGAGTCATGGGCACTGGTGAGAAGCTTCACCTTCGCATCGATGATAGTCTCCAGCACCAGATATTCTTCTGAGGCAGTCGGATCCGCAAGCGCACGGTCCAGCAATCTGTCCGCGCCGCGCAGGTCCCCCTCCTGGATGTAAAGCAACTGGTACTCGCGGCCACGTTCGTCGGTCTGTGCCTTTTGTGTGGCGTGGATCTCGAGGTGACGTTTCGCTTCGTCGAGAGCGCCGCCGCGCCGGGCCGCTTGCGCAGCGAGCAGACGGATGGAGGGATCGCGCGGCCAGGCGTCGAGACATGTGCGCAGATGAATGCCTGCCTGCCGAAATTCGCGTCGCTTGAGCGATTCTTGGGCGGCCTGGTAGTGATGCCGGCCCCACAGATGGTAGCCAGCCCAGTACGCGGCGAACCCTCCCGCCAGCAGCAGGACCACCAGAGCAATCTTTGTTTTCGTGCCGCCCAGACGCATGGAAGGAATACCGTGCAGGAACGCCAGGAAACCAATTCGATCTTCAAAGACTTCGCCATCGTGGGCCAGGTTTCCATGATCACGCTGTGTCCGTTTCCAAAAAGAATCGCCAAGCCCCCACTGCCGTCTGCTCGGCGCCCCAGCGGCGAAAGTGGCGTAAGAAACGGAGTCCAACGATGCCCTGCACGCCCACGGGCAGAGCAAGACCAGATGTATCGGCAATAATGGCTATCGCGGCAACCGCGAAGGAAAGGTCGGCAATGCGACACGATACAACTACACGCTTTTGGACGCCCTGGAGGGCGCCAGCAACTTCCGCGGACGGCACCGCCGCATGAGCAAGGCCATTGGCATTCACCGGTAAGACAAAACAACTCTGACCTGTGAAACCCGAGTCGACCAGCAAGCGCAGGGTCAACTCACCGCCTTGTGGCTTCAAGAACCCAACGTCAAGCGCGTCGCCGTCGTCGAAGCTTGGAAAATGAGCGATGGCCATGTGATTCTCATCGAATGACGTCTACAACGGGCGGTCCCACTTCGAACACCATCCCGCGTTCTGGGTTGGACTCCAATGCCCGCAAGGATTTGAGAACCGAGGCGAGATCCCTTGCGACGGCAACGACCTTTCCATCAAGCAGCGCCACACATTCCCCGGCGCGGAATTGTTTGCCGTTCAAGCCACCGGCTGTGCAAATGTGCGCCGCAACCTGCTGATTGGTTTCAAATTCACTCATCTTCGTTCCCCCAATGCCCACTAGCATTCTACTCTCTCTGCCCTTCCTCGCGACCCCGCTTGTGAAAAAACTGCGGGCTCGAGACAATCGTTTCCACCAGGCTGCCGAACCGATATTCGTCGGCAACCAATTTGGCACGCATCGCGCCGAGCGCCTTCGTGTCAGAGAGATGCAAGGAGCGCCCGAGCGCGTAAGAGAATAGCTTTTTGCAGAGATTATCGACAAAATCGTCCTGCCGTTTTTCCTTCAGGTAAGCGCGCAGGCCCGCCAAGCCGGCGCGCTCCTTGCCGTCGGGGAAGGCGGCGCCGGTTTCGACCGGGCGGCCGCCGAGGTCCTTGGTGCGACGTTCGCCGATCGGGCCGAAGTCCTCGAAGACCACGCCGACCGCATCAAAGCGCTTATGGCAGCTGGCGCAGGCCTTGTCGGCGCGGTGGCGTGCCAGAACTTGAGGCAACGTCAATTCGCCCAGCTTCGCCTCGTCCTTTGGCAACTCCGGGACGGTCGGCGGCGGCGGTGGAATCTGTTCACCGAGCACGCGGCGGACGACCCAGTAGCCGCGCTTCACGGGACTGGTGCGCAGGCCCGGCGCATTCTTGGTGAGGAACACCGCCATCGGCAAAATGCTGCCGCGGCCGTGCTGATCGGCGTTTTCGATGTGTACCCAATCGTTTAGGCCCGCCCGGCTCTTCGAGCCGGGGCTAAACGGGATGCCGTAGTGTTTGGCCAAAATCGGATTGACAAACGTGTCATTACCATACAGCAGATCGAGCACGGATCGGTTACGTTTTGCGATGTCGCTGAAGTAGCGGATCGGCTCCTCGAACATCGCTTGCCGAAGCTCGTTGGTGAAGGTTGGGAAGCGCTGACGATCAACCGCGTTGTGCTCCTCGAAGCGGCGGATATCGAGCCAGTTGCCGGCAAACTCGGCCGCCAGCCCGCGCACCTTCGGGTCGCGCAGCATACGCCGAGTTTGCGCGAGCAGCACCTCCGGCTTGTGCAAGTCGCCCGCCTTGGCGCCTTCCAGCAACTCGACATCGGGCATGCTCGACCAGAGGAAGTAGCTGAGGCGATTGGCTAACTCATCATTGGAAAGCAGCTGGACTCCTTTGCCCGGTTCCGCGCGATGGAAGCGATAGCAGAAGTGCGGCGAGATCAAGACGCTCGTGATCACATCGCGCAGCGCTTCCTCGTGCCCCGGATCGTCCTGCTTGCGGAGTTGGCGGTAGAACGCCAGCAGGTCGTCGCGCTCGGCCTTCGCCAGCGGCCGGCGGTAAGCGCGCTCGGCGAAGTTCACCAGCGCGTCGAGATGGCTCGGCTCGGCGGCCAGGCGGGCACGCTCGACCTTGCGGATCTCTGCCGACATTCCAGCGAAGTAGGTTTCGATCGCCTTCAGCGCCTCGTCGCCGGCCTTCTGCTTGCGTGCCTTGGCCAGGTACAGCTTGGCGAGGCGAGCCATCTTCGCTTCGGACGTGCAATCCTTGTCCTCGGAGCGGGCGAAGTCGAACTCGGCCTCGAACATGAACCGCGGCGGCTCGGCACGTTCGAAGAATATAAAGTCGGCGTACTGCCTCATCGGCGCCAGCGTCATGAAGTTTAGCTCGTGCCACAGCGCATCGATCTCGCGCCGTCCGCGCTCATCAAGGATCAAATCGCACAGCGGTTGGTCATCGCGGAAATAGCCTTGCATGAGATGAAACCCGGCCGTCAACGGACGGCCCTTGTCGGCCTGGTTCGGCGCGAAATACGGCCCACGGTCGGTGATGACGAACGCTCCGGGGAAGGTGTTGCAAAATCGTTCCAGCGACCTGCGCGCATTTTCCTTGTCTTGGTCGCCATTCGTGACCGTGAAGTACCGCTTGAATCCGGCCTCGGCTGGCTTGAGCTGCGCGCCGAGCTTTTTCAGATCGGCCCACACATCCCCGGCATAACTCCGATGCTTGCTCGCGAACTGGCTATTCCGCCACAACACAATCGGCTGAGCCCCCGCTGACATGCCGTTGACGCTGATCTTCTTGACATCGACCTTGAGTTGCTTGCGCCACCGCACGACGGTGTCACGCAGCGCCACCGCCTCACTGCGCCCCTCATTCTTGGCGCCCTTCGGAATCGGCAGCGCCTGCCACATCCCCTGCAGGGCGGCCATCGGCCCCGCTGATTCTGCCTCGGTCAGGGCCGAATGCACCACGGCGAGGTATTTCGGATTCAACTTCGACTCCGCGGCGAAATCGCTCAGCGTCGCATCGCCACGACTGAGCTGGACGCGGTAGTGGTAACGCTTCGCTGCCAGGAGGTAATCGGCGAAATCCACTTCGTGTCGCTTGTAGAAATCGATGATGCGCTGGACACAATATTTGTCGCGATCGGTCTCGGTCACGATGGGATGCGGCGCGAAGACAAAGCCCTCGGGCTTCAAGACGACGTGATCGGCGACATGCCGGGCCGCGGCCAGGTACTTCCTGAGCAGGGCCGGCGACATGGCCAGCGATTCGCCGGTGTTGTCGAACCCGGTCTGGTTGGCGGGATCCACCGGGAACTCGCGCGTGGGCCGAATGTCCACGCCGGTCAAGTCGCGGATCGTGTAGTCGTACTCGGCATTGCTCAGCCGGCGCGCAAGGACGATGCCCGGATCGCCGGCGTTTTTCTCCGCCTCGCGCGCCCGCAGTTCGCGCAGCCAGGCGATGACCGCCTTCCGTTCGTCGTTGGTCGGTCGGCGCTTCGCGTCTTCGGGCGGCATCTCGTCCGCGTCGAGCCGTTCGAGCACGCCTTCCCATTGTTGCATGTGCTTGACGATGCCCACCACGTTGAGGTCGCGACTGAGATCGAGCTGGGCCTTCGGTTTCTTTGAGCCGTGACACGATAGGCAATACTTCTCAACGAACGGCTGCACCTGGGTGGCGAATCGGCCTTCCAGCGAGCCGGCCGGCCCCTGCTTGGTGTCGGGTTGCGGACTGCCTGCGGTGGCATGATAGGCGTACCATCCGCCCGCGCTGGCGAGAGCAAGAGCGAGAACAGAGAGGATCGCGCGAATGGTGAGTTTTCTGGACATCAAATTGGTCCGTGGCCTGATTGGAAATTGCTGGTGAACCTTCTGCGTTGCGGATATTCTAAATAACCATGGTCCGCCGACCACTTGCCGATGGAGTCAAAAATGAAACCGGCCTGCTTGAACTCCCTCCTTGCGATTGCCGTTGCACTTTTCGTCTCGGCTCCAGCACGCGCCCAGCCACTGTTCGGCTCCACGGAAAGCCTCGAGGCGTTGGTTGCCCAGTCCGATCTCGTCGTCGTCGGCAAAATCGTGGGGTTCGCCAAGGACACCCGCATCGCCACGATTGCTGTCGCGGAAACCCTCAAGGGCAAGCAGCAGAAACAAGTCAGCGTTCACTTCACCCATAACGTTGCCGATCTCGCGAAATGGAAGCAGGAAGCGTCCCGGCTGCTGGTGCCGGCGAAGGGGAATTTGCAGATCGCGGATCGGGTGCTCGATCTGGACGACGATGCTCTGGAAGTCATGACAGCCGACTTCGCGGTGTTGCGCAAGCCGGCGGACGTGCTGCGCGTTGCCAGGGAAGCGGCGCGCCGCCAGCCGATGAACAAGCTGCTTGACACCTTCGCTCTGGCGGTGCCGAGCAAGGCGTTCATGGGAACGCAATGGGCAAGGCGGGTTACCAACCTCAGCTTGATCGTTCCCGTTGACGAGCGGCTGGAGAAGTGGGCCCACGAGTACATCCGGTCCAAGAGCTACCGGGAGCGCGAGATGGGGACGCGGGCCCTCGCACGCTTCAAGTCCGACGCCAACATCGCCCGCATGAAACTGCTGCTCAACGAGCCGGAGTGGGTTATCGTGCAAGCGGCGGAAGGCAATCGAGGCATAGATGTTCGGTTGTGCACCATTCGGCAAGTTGCCCACGAAGCCTTGTTGAACTGGGGCACCAAGACGCCGCAGCCCGACATCCAGGTTGAGGTGTTGAAGCGTGACATCGAGACCCTGACAGTCAACGAAATGACGGATCAACTTCTCGATCGGCTGTGCGACTTCAAAAAGCTGCGCGAACTTTTTTACTATCAGAACCTGAGCGACGACGGCGTAAGGAAAATCGCTGCCCTCAAGCAGCTCCAGCGGCTCACCGTCTACGCCCAGGACAACAAGAACATTACCGACGCGGGAATCAAGGATCTCAAGCAGCTCACCAACCTCACCCACCTTCTGTTGCAATGCCCCGGTCTGACCGATGCCGGGCTGCGGGAATTGGCCCCCCTCAAAAACCTCACCACGCTCTATCTGGTCGCCGAAGGAGTGAGGGGCGCGGGGCTGAAGGACCTGGCGCCTCTCAAGAACCTCACCACGCTTGAGTTGTTCTACCCTGCACTCAACGATGCGAGCCTGCGCAATCTGCGCGCGATCGACTTGCTGCACGCGCTCAACCTGGCGACCGCCAAAGACGGCGCCCGCCCGAAATCCGCCGACGAAGTGATCGCGTTCGACCTGTCGAGCACCGTGGCGACGGATGCCGGGCTGAAGGAGCTGGCGTCCTTCAAGAACCTCACAACGCTCTCCCTGCCCGCCAAAGTAACCGACGCGGGCCTTAAAGAAGTGGCCCAGTTCAAGAACCTCACCACCCTTCATCTCGGCTACGCTCAGGTGACGGGTGCCGGTCTGCGCGAATTGACGCAGCTCAAAAACCTCTCGTCGCTCTTCGTTCCGTTTACCGATTCGAGCCTGCGAGCAATGCGCGAGATCGGTCTGCTGCACCTGCATCGCGACGGCGCCGGCACGAATGACTCTCGGCCAAAATCCGTCGAGGACGTGGTTGCCCTGAGCGTGCGGTACAGCAAAGTCGGCGATGCCGGGCTGAAGGAACTGGCGCCGCTCAAAAACCTCACCAAACTGAACCTGGAGCACACCAAGGTGACCGACGCGGGGCTGCACCATCTCGCCGCCTTCCCGAAACTCCGATCCCTGGACTTGCGTGATACCCAGGTGACCGATGAGGGGCTGAAGCACCTGGTAGGCCTGTCCGAGCTGCGCGAGCTATTCGTAGCCCAAAGCAAAGTCACCGACGCCGGGGTGTTCGCGTTGAGAAAGGCGTTGCCGAAGTGTCGCATTGCTACCAGATAGACAAACATGGAGCCGACAGATGTTGAACCGTTCATTCGTGCTGTTGCTGGCCGCCGCTTTGTTTCTGCCAAGCGCCGCGCAGGCACAGGGGTCGCGCACCAAGGAGTTGCTCGCTGCCGGCAAGCCCGTCACCGTTGTCTGCTTCGGCGACAGCATCACCGGCGTCTACTATCACACCGGCGGCCGACGCGCTTATCCGGAGATGCTTGAGATCGCGCTGCAAAAAGCGTATCCCAAGGCGCAGGTCAAGGTCATGAACGCCGGCGTCAGTGGCCACACCACAGTGCAGGCCATGGCTCGGCTCGATGGCGCGGTGCTCAAGCACAAGCCGCAGCTCGTCACGGTCATGTTCGGCATGAACGACATGGTGCGAGTTCCGCTCGACGACTTCAAGAAGAACATGATCGAAATCAAGGACCGCTGCCAAAAAGCGGGGGCGGAGGTGATGTTTTGCACGCAGAACAACATCATCGAAACCGCCGGCCGACCCAACAAGAAGCTGGCCGAGATCACGCAGATCATTCGCGATCTCGCCAAGGAGCACAAGCTCGCCGTCGCCGATTGCCATGCGGCCTACGAGTCAGCCAAGACCAAGGACGCGGCCGATTGGCGGCTGCTCCTCAGCGACGAGATTCATCCGAACATGGATGGCCACAAGCTGCTGGCGGAAACGATCGCCAAGACCATCGTCGGCAAAGAGATCTCGCTGAAGGACAGCGGTCCGCCAACGCCCGCCATCCCGCGCACGTTGCAGTTGTTGAAAGCCGGTCAGCCGATCAAGGTGCTGGCGATGCCGCCGTATGACAAGGTGATCGGCCCCGCGTTGCAGGAGTTCGATCCAAAGGCCAAGGTCGAGGTAACGACCTGGCCGACGGAAGGCATGACGCTCGCCCAGCTGGAAACAGCCGCCAAAAAAGTGCGTGGCATGAAGCTGGACCTGGTGATCGTCGCGGTCCCTATCACCCCTAGTGCGCCGAATCTTGAGAGCCGCATCAATTCCTACTCGTGGGTGATGAATCATTCACTCAGCTTCGGTTACCAGCAATGGGACGTGATCGCGATTCCGCCGTCCACCGCCGAGTTCAAGCTGTCGCTCGGAGAGCGGCAACTCGACCGCTTCGCCCGGCGGCTGATCGCTGCGCAAGATTTGAGCATGATCACCCGGCAGAAGGGGGAGGGAGATGCGGAGCTGCGCGCGGTCGTCGTGCGCTGGCTGAAGGAACAGGCAAGGATCGAGCGGTAGCGCTCTGTCAACAGCCAAACGTGGGATCGGGAGGGCGAGGCTCCTGCCGAGCTGCTGAACCGGCGAGTTGCCACTCGTTCACGGCTCGGCAGGAGCCTCGCCCTCCCGATCGATCCCTGGATCCGTCAATCGCCCAGGTGCCGTTTCAGGAAGCCGGCCATCTTCTTCATGGCCGCCTGCGTCTCCGGGGCGTCGGCCATCTCGGGGCGAATCTGAAAGACGTGCGGCATGCCGTCATACAGGTCAAGGACGGCCAACTCCTTGGCGCCGTCGATCGCGCGGTACAGACGAACGAAGTGGCTCAGGAAGATCTCGCGCGTGCCACCCTGGATCAGCGTCGGCGGGAATCCCTTCGTGTAATCGCCATAGACCGGGGAGACGTACGGGTGCTTCTGGTCCTTCGCGTCGGCATAAGCGTCGGCGCCGAGCTTGAGGTGCCGGTCGTAGATGTACGTCGGCTCGAAGGTCTTGAGCGTGATGGCCGAGTCGCCGCGGTTGGTGATGTCGGCCCACGGCGACCAAAGCACGACGGCGGCTGGCACCCCCAATCCTTTGTCACGCATCTTGAGTACCGACCCCGCCGCCAGCCCGCCGCCGGCTGATTCGCCGCAGATCGCAAGGTCCTTCAGCTTGTGCCCCTCCTTCTGCAGGCCCGCGAAAACGCCGAGCACCTCGTCGGTCACCTTCTGCCACTTGCCGATTGGCGCGACGGTGTAATCGATGGAGATCACGCGCAAGCCGGTGGCGTCGGCGGCCGGCACACTGCTGACCAGCCGCGAGCGGGCGCTATAGTACACGTAAGCGCCGCCGTGAGCGTGAACGAGCACCTTGGCGCTTTTCTGCCAGCCCCTCGGCTTGATGTCGAGCACCGGCACGCCGCCGAGCTTCCGCGCCACGACCGTTGGTTCATACCGTTTCAGCGTGGCCTTCACCTTCGGCTCACTCGCTGCTTCCGCTGCTTCCCATGCCCGTTTCCATCCGGGCAGATCGGCCGCGGCGGGCCAGATCGGCAAGTTAGCCGGGTCGGGGAGCGACTCCAGGTACTTCCTGGCCTCCGGCGAGACCGTGTCCGGGACCTCGACGAACGGCTTACCCTGCGGCGATGCGCCCAGGCCATTGAAAAGCACGCAGGCCGCGAACATTGCCGCGGCGGTAAGGAGCTTTTGATTTCGCATGACTGCCTCCGGAAACCAAGAGGGAGTTGGTGATACACTGACGACACACATATAATTACCGAGACAACGGGTCGTTTACAGGCCCACCTACCAAGCCAGTGCGCCCCCGCTCAGTAGATTGCCGATCGCTTACTCCGGAGTATCTGCAATGCGTTGCAACCCTTTGCTCGTTGTCCTCACGTTCGGTTTCCTCGGTTGGTGCATCACCGCCGCAGCGCAGGACAAAGTGACTGCCGATTCACCGACGGCAAAGTACGACGCCCTCGTCAAAGAGTTTGGCAAGGCGCAGGCGAGCTACTTCAAGCGATTGGAGAGCGCCGCCGGCGTTGCGGCCCAGGGCAAGATCTTTCGCGAGGCGAACCCGCAACCCGCCTTTGCCGACCGATTCCTGGAACTGGCCAGGAAGCATCCCAAGGACCCGGCGGCTTATGCGAGTTTGACGTGGATCGTCCAGAACAGCGAGTTCGGGGCGGCCGCCGACAAGCCGTTTGCCCAGGCCATCGCGCTCTTGGCCACCCAGTACGCTCAGCACGAAGACAGCGGGGAGCTGTTCGTGCGGCTGGCCAATTCGCCGTTCGCCTCCACAGGCCAATTCTTGAAGGCCGTACACGACAAGCACCCCAGCCCGGCGATTCGCGGGCGGGCCGGGTTCCATCTTGGCCTGTACCTGAAAAACTATTGCGCCACCGTCGACCAGTTGCGCGGCCAGCCCGAGATGGCCAAGAATGTCGAGCTCTTCGTTGGGCCGGCCCTGTTCAAGCAACTCAAAGATACCGACACCGCCGAGAAGCTGCGCCAGGCCGATGAGGTGTTTGCCCGCGTGCAAAAAGATCACAGCCTGGTTCTTTACAAGGGGACCGTGCTCGGCAAGGCGGCCGAGGCGGAGTTGTTCGAGCTCCGCAACCTGGCCGTCGGCAAGACCGCGCCCGACATCGAAGGGGAAGACACCGACGGCAAGAAATTCAAACTCAGCGACTACCGCGGCAAGGTCGTGGTTGTCGTCTTCTGGGGCACCTGGTGCGGCCACTGCATGGCCATGGTGCCGCAGGAGCGAGCGCTCGTCAAACGCCTGGAAGGCCAACCGTTCGCCCTCCTCGGCGTCAACAGCGATGCCGATCGGGAGAAGTTGAAGCCGGTCCTGGTGAATCGCGGCATCACCTGGCGTTCCTTCTACGACGGCCCCAACACGGAAGGCCCCATCGCGAGCCGCTGGAATGTGCTGGGCTGGCCCGCTGTGTATGTGCTCGACGCCAAGGGGGTCATCCGCTTCAAGCACGTGCGCGACGAGCTTCTCGACCGAGCGGTGGATGAATTGATGAAGGAAGTGAAGGGAAGTCGCTAACCAAAACCGGTTCTCGGTTCGTCATCCACGGCACACCTTGCCCGGTGTTTCTCCACGCCGACGCCGAACGAAGGACAAAGATCGTGATCCGACTCAAGCTTGTTCCACTGATCTTGGCGCCGCTGCTCCTGGCTTTCGCAAGCCCAGGGATGGCCGTCCCTGGGCTTCCTGTCGGCAAGGACGCGGCTATCGACTATGGCCGCGATATCCTGCCCATCCTGGCGAACAACTGTTTCACCTGCCACGGGCCCGCCGATCAGAAGGCCGGGCTGCGGCTCGATCTGCGCGACCATGCACTCAAGCCGGCACGTTCGAAGGCGACGCCGATACAACCCGGCAAGTCGGCCCAGAGCGAGTTAATCCGCCGTATTCTCGCCGCGGACGAGGCGGAACGCATGCCGCCGCTCAAGACCAAGAAGACGCTCTCGGCGACCGAAAAGGAGCTGCTGAAGAAATGGATCGATCAGGGCGCCCCGTACAAGGTTCACTGGGCATTCGTGCCACCCAGTCGGCCTGCGCAGCCTGGGGTAAAAGATAAGGCCTGGGTCAAGAATGAGATCGACGCTTTCATCCTGGCGAGGCTCGAACAAACGGGGCTCAACCCGGCGCCGCGGGCCGACAAGAGCACGCTCATTCGCCGGCTGTCGCTCGATCTGCGCGGCGTGCCCCCTTCGCTCGCGGAAGTTGACGAATTCCTGGCCGACCACGCCCCCGACGCTTACGCCAAATTGGTTGACCGCATGTTGGCGTCGCCGCGTTACGGCGAAAAGATGGCACTCCTCTGGCTCGATCTGGCGCGTTTCGGCGACACGAGCGGCTTCGAAAACGACAGCACGCGGTCGATGTGGCTGTGGCGCGACTGGATCATCGGCGCCTTCAACAAGAACATGCCCTTCGACGAGTTCACCATCGAACAGCTTGCTGGGGACCTTCTACCCAAGGCAACGGTCGATCAGAAGATCGCCTCCGGATTCAATCGTAACACCCGCTTCAACGAGGAAGCGGGCTCCGATCCGGAAGAGTTCGTCATCCGCTACAACGTGGACCGCACCAACACGCTGGGCCAAGTCTGGCTTGGCCTGACGCTCGGCTGTGCGGAATGCCATGGCCACAAGTACGATCCCATTTCGCAGAAGGAATACTACCAGCTCTTCGCTTACTTCACCGGCATCAAGGAGCCGCACATCAGCGGCAACCATAACGTGCCGCTGCCGCCGCTGCTCAAGTTCCCGTCGCCTGAGCAAGCCAAGACGGTGGCTAAGCTGGAACAAGGCCAGGCCATGGTACAAAAGATCATCGACAGTCATCTGTTGAAGCTCACCTACAAGGACCCGCTGGAAGGTAACCCGGAAACGGTCAAGCCGATGGCCCCGCAGGATGAAGTATGGTTTGACGACGAACCGCTGCCCGGCGCCAAGCTCGCAGGAAAGTGGCAGTGGGAGAAGCAGCCGGTCCACAGCGGCAAGCGTTCGATGCTCCGCACCGGCGCGGGGCTGCACACGCATTCCCTCACCGGCGCGACGAAGCCGCTTTACATCAACTCCGGAGACAGGCTTTTCACCTATGTCTATCTCGATCCGAAGAACCCGCCGAAATCGATCATGCTCCAGTACCATGACGGCACCTGGGAACACCGGGCCTACTGGGGCGAGGATAAGTGCGTCCTCGCGGGAACGCCGAACGGCCCACAGCACTTCCTCGCGGGCCCGCTTCCGACCGCCGGCAAGTGGGTCCGCCTCGAAATCGATGCCGACAGGCTTGGCCTTCAGCCCGACACACGCGTGCACGGCATGGCTTTCACGCAATTTGATGGCACGGCCTACTACGACCAGCCGGGCATCAGTTCCGTGTTCCCCGCGGACGATCGCCATCTCACGTCGGTCAGCCTGTGGGAGCCGCGGGCCAGAGCCAATTCTCGGCTCCCCGCCGACCTCAAGGCGGCCCTCAAGCTCGAACCTGCCAAGCGCAATCCGGAACAGAAAACCAAGATTCTGCACCATTATCTGCGCATCGTCTATGCACCGACGCGCGAGACCTTTGCACCGCTCGAAAAAGATCTCGGCCAGATAAACAAGAAACTCAAGGAAACCGAGGACGGCATTCCGTACACCTTGATTTCGGAGGAGATGCCCGAACCTCGGCCAGCCTACGTGCTGCTGCGCGGCGACTTCCTGAAGAAGGGAGAAAAGGTCAACCGCGCCGTGCCCGCCATCTTCCCGCCGCTCACCGATGGCAAGCTCAACAATCGCCTCAGGCTGGCCCGCTGGCTGATGCGGCCGGATCATCCGCTCACGGCACGCGTCGCCGTCAATCGCTTCTGGGCACAGATGTTCGGCACCGGCCTCGTAAAAACCATCGGCGACTTCGGCATGCAAGGAGAGTATCCATCGCACCCCGAATTGCTCGACTGGCTTGCCATTGAGTTTTCCTCCCCTCCTTCCGTAGGTCAGGCTGGAAAGCCTGACCTACGGGGAGAGGGGCCCGGGGTGAGAGGGTGGAACATCAAGCGCATCCTCCGCACCATCGCCCTGTCCAACACCTACCAGCAATCGTCGGTGGTCACGCCAAACCTCGTCAGCAGGCTCGATCCAAACAATAGGCTTCTATCGCGGGCGCCGCGTTTTCGTCTCTCGGCCGAGGAGATCCGCGATAGTGCGCTCGCGATTTCGGGATTGCTGAGCACCAAGATCGGCGGCCCGTCGGTGATGCCGTATCAGCCAGCAGACTACTACAAGGGCAAGTTCGAACTCTGGACCTGGACGCCAAGTCAGGGAGACGACCAGTACCGCCGCGGCATGTACACCTTCTGGCGCCGGACGACGCTGCACCCGATGTTCGCGATTTTCGACGCCCCGAGCCGCGAGGAGTGCAGCGTGGCCCGGTCGCGCACCAATACGCCGCTACAGGCCCTGGTCACGCTCAACGACCCGACCTTCGTCGAGGCCGCCCGCGTCTTCGCCCAGAAGGTGCTGAAGGAAGCCCCCGCTGATCTGGATAGCCGAGTCACCTTCGCCTTCCGTACCGCCGTGGCCCGAGTCCCGTCTGGGCCGGAGTTGCAGCTCCTCAAAACTCACTATGAGAAAAATCTGCGCCGCTACCAGGCCAATAAGGACGCCGCCGCCAAGCTCGTCCAGGTCGGCCTATCGCCTCGGCCGGCGAACCTCGACGTCGCCGAACACGCGGCATGGACTAGCGTGTGCAATATCTTGTTGAATTTGGATGAGGCGATTGTGCGGGAATAGTCCTAGCCTGTGCGCCAGCGAAGGGCCAAGCGAAAAACGATCACCCGTTGGGGTCGTCGAGCAACTGCTGCAAGCGATTCCCCAGCAACGACGGGAACCGGGCCGGCCAGGTAGAGTTGATGAGTCCCACGCCGATCATGTCGCGCAGATGAGTCCGGTCTTTGTCGCGCCAGGAGATCAGTTTCATCCGCGTCAGCGCTTCGAGCGATGTAACTTGGAACTCGGCCGCTCGTTCCGATTCATCGAGATCGGGCAACACGTGCTTCTCTGCCGGCTTCACCTTTTCGCCGGCAAAGTGGAGATGAACGCCGCCGCTTGGGCGCCCTTGGGGCCCGTCGATAAACGTGTCCAAGTCGAGCAGGTGATGATTGACAAAGCCCGCAGCTTCCAACGCAGTTCGCGTGGCGGCAAAATCGGCGCGGCGCACCAACAAATCCACATTGGGCGTACCCCGGACGGCCTCCTCGTCGGCGCGCGCTACCCATTCGGCAACGGCATTGCCGACGACGACGGCATACGGAATCCCCGCTTCATCAAGTGCTTCGGTGGACCTACCCAGCCGCTCCTTCACCTTTTCCGCTGACATGAGCGCCCTTTCTCAGCGGATTGGTCCAGCGCCTGCGTCTGCCATGATTCATGCTCCCTTTTGCTGACGTTATAGTACCGAAAAGCGGCAGATCCTGGAAACGGGCTTTTTGCTTGCGAGCTAATTCTGTGGGCGGTAATATCGGATATCTACCCTAACGTGGAGGACCTCGTAACGTGAACCTGACAGGAAACGAACTGGAATTTCTCTCTACAGGGGCTCGCGAATAGTGGGAAACTGCGTGTTACCAGTTCCCTGCCCATCGGCGCCAACTCGGTCACAGAGTTCCCGGTGCATCCCTGATCGTGTTCAGCAAGGCTTGGACAGAAACGGAACGAAAGAACGATCAAGAGATTCTCGATGTTGCTGTGAGTCCAGAGCCAGTTTGGGCATGATCCACCACGGAGAAATTCCTGTCCCGTTTGGAGGAAGCCAGCCGGCAACGACGGATTCCGGTGGCTTGATCGGCTACTTGCTTGTGCCGGTCGATTTGAGGAGGCGTACCAAGAAACCTGCGGCGGCGGCGATTGTTGTCGAAAAGGTTGGTGGAAAAAGGAAAGTTCCCATGAGAGTAAAAACGCTTGCTTCGATCTTGATTTTTGGCGTTGCCGGGGTTGGCTTCGCCGGTGATGCCATTCCCGCGAAAACTTTGCGGGAACTGAAACTTGGCACCATCTTTCTCCGCGTCAAGGCTGGCACGACCTGGGGCAGCGGCTCCGGTTTCTTGATTCACTCAGACGGCAAGTCCGGGTACATCGTCACGAATTGGCATGTCGTCCATTTGCCCCTTTCCCTTGGTCCGGCCAAGAAGACTTCGCCGGCGTCTCTCGCCTCGACCATCGAAGCGGTATTCTTCAGCGGCACCAAGGAGGAGGTTGCCTACCAGGCCGAGCTTGTCGCCGGCCTGCCCGACGAAGACCTGGCCATCCTGCGCGTGAAGGAGGTGAGGAATCTGCCGGCCCCCTTGAAGCTATCGGCCGCCGCCGTCCTCGCGGAAACAATGCCGATTTTCTGCCTGGGGTTTCCGTTCGGAAAACTTCTGGGCGTGGACAATGAGAATCCTGCCCTCACCATCAGCAAAGGATCGGTTTCCAGCCTACGCAATAACAAGGACGGAGAGTTGGTGGGCATTCAAATCGACGGCGCCATGAACCCGGGCAATAGCGGCGGGCCGGTGGTGGACAAGGACGGACAAATCATCGGCGTCGCCGTGGCAGCCATCAAGGGCGCGCAGATCGGTATGGCCATTCCCGCCGCCGAGGTTCGCAAGCTCATCAACGGCCGGGCTGTCCGTGCCAACGTCCATCTGGCCAAGGCAGATGGCAAGGGTGCGGAGATTGTCATCGAGGTAACCCTGGCCGATCCGTTCAATCGGCTGCGCGCCGTGGCCGCCCATCATGTCTACGCCGATGACGCCAAGGAAAAGCCGGTGCTCGGTCAGTCCAAACCGCTGGTCGGGGCGGCAAGTACGGCGCTGGCCGTGAAGAATCAGAAGGCGATCGGTTCTATTCGCGTGCCCGCCGACAAGGCCGTGTCTTACTGGTTTCAGATCGCCTATACCGGGCAGGACGGCGTGGACCAACGCTTGGAATTGGTTTCATTGGCCGTCGATCCAGGCCGTGGCTTGCTTTTGCTGCAGGCCAAGTTGGATCATTTGAAAGGCAAGGCACTCACGGTTCGTTTCACCGCGGCGGATGAATCCCAGCGCCGCAAGGTTGTGGAGCGAGTCAAGTCACTGGTGGGCAACCCGCTCAAATCTGGCCTAGCCGGCACGATTGCCGGTCAGACCACCGTCGAGGTCTTCCCGGTGAACAATCCGCAAGGGTTTGTGGACCGGTTGGCGGAGATCGGCAGGGTTACCGGGGTACAAGGAGCCAACATTTTCCTGACCGTTGCGGATGCGGGGACGGTGGTCGCGAAAATCCCGGATCTCAAGAAAGAGCCAAAACACGCCGGCAAGCCTCCAGTCATTATCAAGGATGCGCCGTTGTGGACCCTGGACTTGGTCAAGATGAAGTTCCCGGACAAGACCGCTGCCGGAAAAATTCACGGGATGGACTTCTCCGTCGAGGCCGTCAAGCTGGATGCCGCCGGCGTGTTGACTCTCCGTCAGGGCAAGGATTTCTTTCCCGACGCCTCCATCCAGATTTTCCTTGGCTTGAAACGGGGCGATGCCATCGAGGGCAAGACATTTCATATTGAACCGGACAGCAAGCCCGGCAAGGGGACGCCTTCCGTCCACGTGAAGCACAAGGGGCCGAACGACAAGCTTCCCCGCGGTCAGGCATTCGGTTCCAGATATGCCATGAAGCTGGAATTCGGCACGGCCAAGGACGGCATGATCCCATCGAATATCTACATTTGCTTGCCGGATGACGGACAGTCGATGGTGGCGGGAAGGTTTTACCTCAAGCTTGAGTAATACGGACTGCAGTTGGGGACCCGAAAAGGAAAGCTCTAGGACGTGGCAAGGAACGCCAGGGCGGTTGTGAATGAAAACCGCCTTGTCTCCCCCGGGACCCCCAGACGTAAGTACGTGGGGTGGCAAACGTCCAAAAAATGCCGTGTTTTTGACGATTTCCAAGGGTTCGACCTACTGATCGGCTGATGAGTAACTGCTCACCTTGCCATCGCCGAGGACATCCACCAATGATCGCACCAACGCTGCAACATCTCCTCACCCGCCGCCGTTTCCTCTCCCACACCAGCGCCGGGCTGGGCATGGCCGCGGTCGCGTCGCTGATCGGTGAGTCGGCGTTGGCGCAGGGGCGCACGCATTTCCCGCCGCGGGCGAAGAATGTCATCTACCTGTTCATGGCGGGCGGTCCCTCGCACATCGATCTTTTCGATCACAAGCCGACCTTACGGCAACGGCACGGGCAGGATATACCGCCCTCGGTCCTCGGCACGCAACGCGTCACGCTGATGACGCGCGATCAGGGACGCTTTCAGACGGCCGGCTCGCCGTTGCGTTTCGTCAAGCATGGGCGGTCGGGGCAGGAGATGTGCGAGCTGTTTCCGCATCTGGGGACGTGTGCTGACGAGATGTGCATCATCCGCTCGATCCATTCGGAGCCGATCAATCACGATCCGGCGGTGACGTTCATGCAGACAGGAAGGCCGCAACCGGGGTTGCCGTGCATGGGGTCATGGCTCAGCTACGGGTTGGGTTCGGAGAGCCGCGACTTGCCTGCGTTTGTGGTAATGCTGTCCGGTTTCCGCGATCAGCCGATCCCGACGCGCTACTACCACTCGGGTTTTTTACCTGGGCAGCATCAGGGGACCTTCTTTCAGGCCGACGGCGATCCGGTGCTGTACCTCTCCAATCCGCAGGGCATCGATCAAAGCGTCCGCGCCGACACGGTGGACGCGATCAACGGCTTGAACCGTCTACGCCTGGCCCAGGTGCGTGATCCGGAGATCGAAGCTCGCATCAGCTCCTTCGAGTTGGCCTTCCGCATGCAGACCTCGGTTCCCGAACTCCTGAACATCGCCGGCGAGACGCAGCGCACCCGGCAAAGCTACGGCCCCGAGGTGGACACGCCCGGCACCTTTGCGCGCAACTGCCTCCTCGCGCGCCGGCTGGTGCAGCGCGGCACTCGCTTCGTGCAGATCTTTCACCGCGGCTGGGACCATCACAGCAACCTGCTCGAAAGCCTGCGCCGGCAGACGAGCGCTGTCGATCAGCCCGCCGCTGCTCTTATCAAGGATCTGAAGAACCACGGACTCCTGGACGAGACGCTGATCATCTGCGGCGGCGAATTCGGCCGAACTGCCTACGGCCAGGGAAACCTGAGCGGCAACTTTGGCCGCGATCATCACCCGCGCTGCTTCACCTACTGGCTGGCCGGCGGCGGCATCAAGGGGGGCCTAGCCTACGGGAAGACCGACGACTTCGGCTACAACATCGTCGAAAATCCCGTCCACGTGAACGACTTGCACGCCACGGTGCTCCATTGCCTGAGCATCGATCACCAGCGGCTGACCTATCGCTTCGGCGGCCGCGACTTCCGCCTGACCGACGTGGCCGGAGATGTGGTGGAGGGGCTGCTCGCTCGCGCATGATACATGCGTTTAGCCGCGGAGCTTGCTCCACGCAAACGGCACGCGCCCTCCCAGCGCGGGGCAGGCACCGCGGCTAAACGAATGTTTCAAACCCGACCGCGCGGAGTATGAACTATCTCGGCTGCGGCGACACACGCCGCACCACGCGAAAACCGATGCTGTGGCCATGGTGGTTCGCACCGATGCCGTCGCGATTGGCGGCCCGGCAATCGTTCGGGCTGTAGATCCAGGAGCCGCCGCGCAGCACGCGGATGTTGCCTTGCCCCCCTTGGGGATCCTGCCGCCGACTCACGGGGTAGTACTTGGGATCGTACCAATCCTCGCACCATTGACACACATTGCCGTGCATGTCGTATAAGCCCCACGCGTTCGGCTTGAAGCTGCCGACATCCATCGGCCTTTGCAGTTTTCTTTCCCCGTGGTTGGCAGATTCCACCGAGAGCGTCGGGCCACAGTTAAAGGTGGTCCTGGTCCCGGCCCGGCAAGCGTACTCCCATTCGGCTTCGGTCGGGAGCGTGTACTCCATGCTCGCCGTGATCCTGCCGGCGGCGCGTTCCAGCTGCGTCAACTTTCGGCAATACTCTTTCGCTTCCACCCAGCTCACCATCTCGACCGGAAAGCGTTTCGTATCCAGTCCCATGACGCTATTCTTGCTGGTGCCCTCCGCACAGAAAGCGCTGGGATTCTTGCCGATCACCTTCAGGTATTGCTCCTGGGTCACGGAGAATTTGCCCATATAGAAGGGTTTGGAAATCTCCACCTCGTGTGGAGCTTCGATCGCCGACCGATTGGCTTCGCCCGCCGGCGACCCCATCAGAAACGTCCCCGGCTGAATCCGCACCAGCTCCATGCCGATCGAATTCTTGATGAGCCAGGCGTCGCTGTTATCGTCCGCGTTGGGATCGAGACTCTTCCGGATCGGCGCCGCCGTCGCGCAGTTATTTGATTCCTGCTGAGTCAGCGACACGGAAGCGAGTCCAAGCAACAAACCCATGCATGCGATGCGCGTGTTCATGGCTACCTCGGTGGATTGGTTCCCTTGGATGGATTGTAATGACAATCTCGAGCACGTGCCAAGGAAAATTGGCCATTCGCCATTGTTGTGGATTTCTGGGAAGCCCTGGGATGAGGCACCCCGAATCCCAGGGGTTCGGAGTACCTTACCCCTGGGCGTCCACCGGATTGAGGGAGAGCCGTATAATCTCTATGCCCTTTCATGCATCGATTGATCGGCGCTCGCAGATGGTGCGATCATGTATCAACAATTCACCGACCGAGCTCGCAAAGTAATGCAGATGGCTTGCGCGGAAGCCCAAAGCTTCAATCATGAATATATCGGCACTGAGCACATCCTCCTGGGCCTGGTCGCTGAGGGCACCGGAGTGGCGGCCAACATCCTGAAGAATCTCGACATCGATCTCGGCAAGATCCGTCGAGAAGATGAAAAGATCGTCCAGGCCGGTCCCGATGCGGTCCCCATGAGCAAGTTGCCGCAGACGCCGCGCGCCAAGAAAGTACTCGAATACGCCATCGAGGAGGCGCGCAGGCTCAACCACAATTATTTGGGCAGCGAACATCTGCTGCTGGGCCTTTTGCGGGAGGCGGAAGGCGTGGCGGCCCAGGTCCTGATAAACCTCGGACTGCGTTTGAAAACCGTCCACGCAGAGGTTCTCAATATCCTGGGCCAATCGCCTCCCTCGCCTGAATCAGAATCATCGACCTGGGATGACGAGGAGGAGGACCCGCCGCCGGTGGAACTCCAACACTTACCCGAGTCTGCCCGAGAAATCGTCGCGGAATTCAACTGCCAGATCGATGTAATCAAAGAGGAGAAGGAACAAGCGGTGGCGGCTCAAGCGTTTGAAAAGGCCGCCGCACTTCGAGACCTGGAGTACAAGCTTCGGAAGCTACGCGACGAATTTATCAGCCATTGGCCGCACGGTTAGGTCAATAGCATCCATCCAGAAGGAGCAATCCCATGCGACGCGTTATCGGACTTCTTGCCGTGGCGATTTTGGCCAGTAGCCTCGTCACGCTCCCGGCGGGCGAAAAAAAGTCGGACAGCCAGGCGCTTTTCAACGGCAAAGACCTCGCCGGCTGGAAGTTCCGCGGCGGCGCGAAGTCGGCGGCGAAAGCCAAGTGGAGCGTTGCGGGCGGCGCCTTTCTCGATCCCGAATTGGCCGGTCGCCTCTTCGCCAGTCCGGGCGCTGGCGTGCTCCTCAATGGCGACGATGGCCGCGGCGTCGATCTGCTCACCGATGTCCAGCACGGCGATTGCGACTTGCACATCGAGTTCAAAGTCGCCAGGGGGAGCAACTCCGGCGTCTACTTCCAGGGGCAGTACGAGGTGCAAATCCTCGACAGCTTCGGCAAGGCTGACAAGGATCTCAAGTACGGCGACTGCGGCGGCATCTACAACACCGCGGCGCCGAAGACCAACGTCAGCAGGATGCCCGGCGAGTGGCAGACCTTCGACGTGATCTTCCGGGCCCCGCGCTTCGACGACAAGGGCAAGAAGACCTCGCTCGCACGCTTCGTCAAGGTGGTCCACAATGGCGTGGTGATTCACGAGAATATCGAAGTGAAAGGCCCCACCACCGCGGCCCTGGGCGGTCCGGAACGCCCCTTGGGCCCCCTGATGCTGCAAGGCGACCACGGCCCCGTCGCGTTCCGCAATCTGCGCCTGAAATCGGCGCCGGGCAAATAATATTGTTCGCCGCTTGCGGCTTCGCGATCGCGCGTGAACTTGCTTTTGCTACGCCGCGAGCGGCTTACGCCAGCAACGCTTCTACCACATTGCCGCGGACATCGGTGAGGCGGAAGTCGCGGCCGCCGTAGCGGTAGGTGAGCCGTTCGTGGTCCAGGCCCAAGAGGTGCAGGATGGTGGCGTGCATGTCATGGATGTGAACGGGATCCTGCTCGGCATGCCAGCCGTAGTCATCGGTGGCGCCGTAGTGGAAGCCCCCCTTCACGCCGCCGCCCGCGAGCCAGTGGGTGAACCCTTCCGGATTGTGATCTCGCCCATCCATGCCGCCCCCCTCGACAGTCGGCGTGCGGCCAAACTCGCCGCCCCACCAGACGAGCGTGTCTTCAAGAAGGCCGCGCGCTTTGAGGTCGGTGAGCAGGCCAGCGATCGGCAGATCGACTTCGCGGGCCTTGGCTTCGTGCCCCTGGCGAAGGTTGCCGTGCTGGTCCCACTGGACGAGCGGATCGCTGTGTGTGCACTGAATGAAACGGACGCCTCGCTCGGCGAAACGGCGTGCGAGCAGGCACTGTCGGCCAAAGTTGGCGGTGACCGGATCGTTGAATCCGTACAGATTCAGGGTCGCTTGTGATTCGCCGGAGAGATCTTCGACTTCGGGCATTTCGCGCTGCATGCGGAAGGCGAGTTCGAAGGAGTTGATGCGCGCCTCCAGCGACGGTTCGGCGCCGGAGTGAGCCTGATGGTCGCGGTTCATCTCGAGGAGCCGATCGAGTTGGAGCCGTTGGACGTCGGTCGGCAGGCGGTCGTTGCGGATGTAGCGCACTCGGGCCTCTACGGCCGGGATGCTGGCATTGCCCAGCGGCGTGCCTTGATACACAGCAGGCAGGAAGGCCGACCCCCAGTTGTTGACGCCGCCGTGCGCCAGGGTCGGGCAGATGGAAACGAAGCCGGGCAGATTACGATTCTCGCTGCCCAGCCCGTAAGTCACCCACGAGCCAATGCTGGGGCGAACGAAGTTATCGGCGCCGGTGTGCAGCTTCATCACTGCGCCGCCATGGGCCGCGTTGGTGCCGTGGAGCGAATGAACAAAGCAGAGGTCGTCCACGCAGCGTGCCACGTTGGGAAAAAGCGAACTGACCCAGGCGCCGCTAGCGCCATGCCGGCGAAAGCGCCAGGGGGAGCCGAGCAAGTTGCCGGTGCTGGCAAACGTCACGCGCGGCCTGTCGAACGGATAGGGCCGTCCATGATCGCGTTGCAGAAGCGGTTTGTAATCGAAAGTATCAACGTGCGACGGGCCGCCCTTCATGAACATGAAGATGATGCGCTTGGCCCGCGGCGCATGATGTGCCGGTCGCGGCGCGAGCGGGTCGAGGCTGGGCTGCGCGCGCACGCCATCCTCTGCCAGGAGCGACGCCAGGGCCAGTGAGCCGAAGCCGACGGCGCTTTGGCGTAGCATTTCGCGGCGGGAATGGAGGGTTGGATAGGACATCAATTGCTCCGGGACGCCCAGGGGTGAGGTACTCCCAAGCCCCGGGGATTCGGAGTACCTCACCCCTGGGCTTGCTATTGCACGTAAACAAACTCATTCGCCGACACCACCACCTGGCACAACGCCGACCACGCTAGCAACCGCCGCCGGTCGAGATTGGGCTCGCGTTTCTGTATGGCGAGGTCGACCTCGCGCACCAGCGCGATCGCCTTGGCGGCCTCCGCGTCGGTTGCGTCGCGCCCATACGCTTCGACATAGAGTCGCCGCACGCGACCAACGTCGTCGAGACCGGTCTGCTTGAGCAGCGATTCCGCCAGGTGGTCGCAGATCTTCATGGTCCAGTCGCTGTTCATCAGGAAGAGCGCTTGCGGCGCGACGGTGGTCGTCGCGCGGTCGCCGCTGGGGGTGGCGGGATCGGGGTAGTCGAACAGTTGAAACACGTCATACAGATGATTTCGTATCACCGGCAAGTAGAGCGAGCGACGCCGGCTGTCGTAGCTCGTCGTATCCTTCGAGGTGTGATCGAACAGGTAGTCGCGGTTCTTGACGTGCAGCATCGAGCCTCCCATGCTCCTATCGAGCACACCGCCGACGGCCAAAAGGGTGTCGCGAATCGCTTCTGCTTCCAACCGCCGCACGTTGGCCCGACCGTGGAGGCGATTCTCCGGGTCGGCCTCCTTCGTCTTTGCATCAGCGGTCGCGCTCATCTGGTAGGTGCTGGAAAGCATGATCAACCGGTGCATGGCCTTGATCGACCAGGCGCCATCACCCCTCACCCCCGACCCCTCTCCCCCAAGGGGAGAGGGGAGAGTGAAACGATGCGCCAACCAATCGAGCAACGCCTGGTCGCTGGGCAATTCTCCCAGCGTACCAAAGTTGTCCGTGGAACGCACGATGCCGTCGCCGAAATGCCAGCGCCAGATGCGATTGACCATGACGCGGCTCGTGAGCGGATGGTCCGGCTGAACAAGCCAGCGCCCCAACTCCAGCCGGCCGCTCGTCTTGGCATCGAACGCCGGCGCGTGCTCCAACGCCAAGAGCACGGGCACGTGACGCGGAACTGCCTTGCCGATTTTCAGGTGGTTGCCGCGCGGATGAATGGCCGCGTCCACGACCACCCCGTCTGCCACACCCATCGCGGTCGGGATCGTCGGGCCGGATTTTTCGAGCTTCGCGAGTTCGTCGCGGAGCCGTTTCAGCGTGGCCTTCGTCTCCTCCGTTGGCTTGCGCGCAAGTTCGTCGATCACAGCTTTCTGCTTGGCGATCTCGCTTGCGTGAGCTGCCTTGATCGCCGGATCGGTAGCCGACGCCAGCGGGTGTTCGTGCCAGCGGGCGATCTTCTTGAAGTGGTCCATCGTCTTGGTGCTGCGGAAGATGCCGGCCAGGCCATAGTAGTCGGCAAGCGGGATCGGATCGAACTTGTGATCGTGGCAGCGGGCACATCCCAGCGTCAAGCCCATGAACGCCCGGCCCACCGTGTCGATCTGCTCGTCCACGATGTCCATCTCCATCTTCTTCTCATCGACCTCGGCAATCACTTTCGGCCCCAGCGACAGGAAGCCGGTCGCAATCAGCCGGCGCTGCCGAACCGCAACGTCCTTGGTTTCGAGTAAATCCCCGGCGAGCTGTTCGAGGACGAATTGATCGAACGGCAGGTCGTCGTTGAATGCTTTGACAACGTAATCGCGGTAGCGCCACGCATTGCCGAAGGCGACGTTTTCATCGAGCCCGTTGGAGTCGGCATAGCGCGCCACATCCAGCCAGTGCCGACCCCAGCGCTCACCGTAATGCGGCGAGGCGAGCAACCGATCGACGACCTTGGCAAAGGCATTTGCTGAAGTGTCCTTGACGAAAGCGTCGAGCTCCGCCGGCGTCGGCGGCAGCCCGATCAGATCAAATGTCGCTCGCCGAATCAGCGTGCGGCGGTCGGCGGCCGGCGCCGGCTTCAAGCCCTTCGCCTCCAGCTTCGCAAGGATGAAGTGATCCAGCGCCGTCTGCGGCCACGCCGAATCCTTGACTTTCGGCACCTCGGGCCGCCGCGGACTCTGGAACGCCCACCAGTTCTTCGGGTCGGCCTTCGGCGCCGCCAGCGTTTCCGGATACGGCAATCCCATCTGCACCCAGCGCGTCAGGTCGGCGATCTCGCGGCCGGACAGCTTCTTCCCGTCCGGAATCTTCAACTTGTCACTGACGTGCCGAACCGCCTTGATCAGCAGGCTCTTGTCGGGATATCCAGGAACGGCAGCCGGACCGGACTCGCCCCCTTTCAAAATGCTCGCCCGCGAATCGAGCCGCAGTTCGGCCTTTTGCTTTTTCGGCCCGTGGCACTTTTGGCAGCGATCGACGAGGAGTGGACGAATGCTTGTCTCGAAAAAGCGGACCTGCTCCGGCGACGCGGCCTTTTCCTGGGCGCAGACGGCATCCGGCGCAGTCGCAATGGCGAGCGCAGCAAGGACCAGGACGAATGAATGGCGCCGATGCATCGTATCTCACCCTCGTGCATTCGATGGAGTGAATTTTAACAGGAGATGTTCGTGAAGGCAACTCGGCAATTGCCCGTGTGCCGTGGCAGTGTATGAAAGATCGAGAAAACGCTGGCACTATGCCGATGAATGAGGTAGCATACCGAGAAGATTACTGAGGGGGACAACGATGAACCAGCACGATCTTCATCATCCGCGCGTATCGCGCCGCACCGCGATTCAAGCCGGCGCCGTCGGCTTGCTCGGCCTCGGGATGAATCACGTGCAGGCGTTGCGCGCCGCGACCTCCCATCCCCCCCTTACCAAGGGGGGCCAGGGGGGTGGCCGAGCGCGCGCCTGCATCTACATCTTCCTGTCCGGCGGCCTGGCTCAGCATGAAAGTTTCGATCTCAAGCCCGACGCCCCCGCTGGAATACGCGGCGACTTCCGCCCCGCCGCGACCAACACGCCTGGCATCCAGATCAGCGAATATCTCCCGGGACTCCGCCAGCGCAGCCAGCACTGGGCCGTCGTCCGCTCTCTGACGCATCCGACCAATGGCCATACGCTCGGCCACTTCTACATGCTCACTGGCCACACCACCCATCCGCCGGGTTTTCGCGACGAGCGTGAAACTCGGCCCACCCACTGGCCCGCGATCGCGTCGGTCGTCGGCAATGCGATTCCGCCGCGCAACACCAACCTGCCGCCCGCGATCGTCCTGCCCGAACGGCTCGTCCATTGGTCCGGCGGCACGCTCCCCGGCGCGTTCGGCGGCATGATGGGACGCCGGCACGATCCGCTCTTCATCGAAGCGTCCCCCTACGGCAATCCGATGTGGCGCGGCGCCTACCCCGAATACACCTTTTCCAACAGCAACCAGCACACGCCGGCGACGCCCGACGACCGCGTCTTCCAGGCGCCCAACATCACCCTCTCGCCCGGCCTGTCCGCCGACCGCCTGACCGACCGGCTCGATCTGTTGCGCCAGGTGGACCTCCAGCGGCAATCCCTCGAACGCTCCGCAACCACGCAGAGCTTCGACCAGCACCGCCAGTCCGCCATCTCGCTCCTCGCCGACCCGCGCGTCCGCCGCGCCTTCGACGTCACTCGTGCCGAGCCGCGCATCCAGGAACGCTATGGCCGCAACAGCTTCGGCTGGTCGCTCCTGATGGCGTTTCGCCTGGTCGAGGCCGGCGTCAACATGATCCAGGTCAACCTCGGCAACAACGAGACCTGGGACACGCACGGCGACATCTTCCCGCGCCTGCGCGACAAGCTCTTCCCGCCGACCGACCGGGCCCTGTCCGCCCTCATCGACGACCTGCGCTCCGCCGGCCTCTTCGACAGCACGCTGATCGTCATGGGCAGCGAGTTCGGCCGCACGCCGCGCCTCTCGACGCTGGTCGATTCCTACTCCGGCGCCGGCCGCGATCACTGGGGCGCGGTCCAAAGCGTCTTCTTCGCCGGCGGCGGCATCCGCGGCGGCACTGTGGTAGGCTCCTCCGACCGCCACGGCGCCTACCCCGCCAGCAGCCCGCAGACTCCTGAGAGCATGGCCGCCACCATCTACCACGCCCTGGGCATTCCCAGCACGGCGGAGTGGCGCGACTCACTCGATCGCCCGCATCATGTCTATAACGGGCAGCCGATTGTGGGGTTGGTTTGAGTTCAAAGGTTAGAGGCCTGTAATGCGCCCCTAAAACTGGACCACCAAAATCGATTTCATATGGCAAAACCGAATCGGAATTCGGTCGCCGCGAGGCATGATGGTGGATTTATCGCTTTGTGCCACTCAGGAATGAGAGGGCGACTTCCTGTCGCCCCATTCCGTCG
>SHZY01000027.1 GCA_009692065.1 Gemmataceae bacterium | reverse complement strand
AAAAACAGTTACCCAACGGGCATCAAGGTCACCGACGACGAACTGGCGTCGGTGAATCTTCGCCCAGCAAAGTTCCACGGCGAGTGGAACTATACCATCAGGCCGTCCGGATGAAGTTGTAACACTAATCGCCGGACAGCCCCTTAGCTATGCTTCGCAGAAGCGTCGCTAACCAAGGCCGGAACCTCGCAAAAAAAGCCCACGGGACGTTTCCCGTGGGCTTTTATTTTTTTTGGCCCAATTCAGACAATCAACAGATGGCGATCGCGCCATCAATACCAGAACGGGGGGGGCTGCAATCGGTAGATTCAAGCCCGCCGAAGGGCAGGCCCCAGATGTCGGGCGGCGTTGCGTCCGACGGAACCGGATCGGTGCCACACGAGCATGACGCCGGCGGACCATTTGGCAACGCTCCCACCACGACGGGTGCGGCGCATCCCTGAGAGGCATTTGCTCCAGCTGGCGCTGAAGGTTTTCTTGCAATTCCCGAACGGTCTGACAACATTCGGCGGGATCGGCGGCGAGACAGTGGCGCACGATCGCTTCCACCGCCGGCGAGATCGTCGAGTTCAGCTTGCGCAGACACGGGCTGGCGATCGTAGATTAAGAGGTTGACAACTTCACGCGTCGGCAGTTTGCGATACGACGCGAACGGCGCCGCTCCGGTCAACAACTCGAAAAGAATGACTCCCAGCGAGTACAGATTGCTGCACGCGTCTACCGTCTTGGCGCTGCCGCGGCGTTTTCGCGTTCCATCGGATCCTGGACCCGGTCGGATTCGAACAACATTGGCAAGCCGTCGTCGGCCAACAGAATGTTCGCCGGCTTGACCTCGCGATGGACGATGCCGCGCTCGTGCGCGTGGGCCAGTCCGTCCGCCAGGCGAATCTCCAGCCACTTCGAATTCACGTAGCTCATGCCTTCGAGCTCCAGCATCGACGCGGACGCCTGCGGGAACCTGTACCGTAGGTCTTCTGAAACGCCGTGAGACGTGTGGTCGAGCTCGCTACCACGGTCGGAAGGCCTCGCTACAACATAAGGCAGCAAGCGTCGCGTGGGCGCTAAACGATCAACGCGATTCAGATGTTGCCTTCCAGCCCTTGCTGATGGAAGTAGTGCTCAATCTTGTCCTGATTCTTTAGGAGCCAATCGATGCCCGGCTCGCCACCCATCGCCTTTTTGATGACCTTGGCGGTTGCCTCGCGATGGACTGCAAACAGGCCGGCGTGGTCGACTTTACCCTTCGGGACTTTCAAGATCGACGGATCGAGCCAGACGGAATAGATGATGCCGAGATCGTCCGCTTTTTTCTTGGGGATATCGCCGGCCCGGACCGCATCCAGCACCCCATGGGCAATGGCGGCCTGCACGGTGCCCATCAGGATATTCGTATAGCGCGAATCGCTTACGGTGACCTTGCTGACCATCAGCGTGACCGGCTTCACCTGCATGTCGCTGTTGAGGATCGCGAAGACTTTCGTGTGCCCCTTGACCTGATCGCCCAGCAGGGTTGCGAGCGCCGTGCCGACGGGACCGTCGAGTTCGCCGATGACGATCTCGGGCTCCGCACAGAGGTAATCGAGAGCGCCCTCGACGAGCGCTTCGCCGGTGCGCAGGATGATGCGTTTGGCCATGGAATCTCCTGGTTATTCGTTCAGCGCCCGCAAAGCACCCAGCGAATGCGTGGCGCCATGCGGGCGCTAAACGAAGAGAAAAATCACCACCCAATACAACACGGACACCCTCGCCCCAACCACGGCTCCGCCGTCACCGTCTGTGGTGTGCGCGTGTCCCAACCCGCGTTCGACGTCTTCGTTGCCGGCGCCGGCAAGCCGTAATCGATTTCCATCGCCGGCATTTTCCCGCCCGGCCCTTTCAAGTAATGCTCCATCCATTGCAAGGAGCGGATGTTGTAATCGAACCTTGAAGCCGCCCGGCGGTTGCCGTGACCCTCGCCGGGGTAGAGGACGAGCCGCACCGGGGCTTGATTGCGCACCTTCAGATGGCGGTACATCTCCAGCGATTGGCCCGGATTGACTCGCGGGTCGTTCTTGCCGTGCATGATGAGGAGCGGCGTCTTGGCCTTGTCGAGATGAGCGATCGGGCTTGCCTTCTTGAAGTAATCCCAGTCGTCCCAGAGCCATTTGCGATGGTGGACGAGGAACATCTCTTGCGGGATGTCGGTGGTGCCGCTGCACGAGACCCAGTCGCTGATGCCGACGAACATGACGCCGGCGGCAAAGCGGTGCGAGTAATAGGTCGAGCCCCAGGCGGTGGCGTAACCTCCATAAGAGCCGCCGGTGATGCCGACTTTCTGGGTATCGACGAGGCCCATCTTGATGAGATGATCGACGCCGTCGATGAGATCGTCGAACTCCTTGCCGCCGGCTTCCTTTTGGCCCTTCATGGAGAACTCGACGCCGTAGCCGGTGCTGCCGCGATAGTTGGGATAGAAGCTGGCCATGCCCCTGGCGGCGGCGATCTGGCCGAGGTCGGCATAGCGGGTGATCCAGCCGTTGGAGTAATGCGCCTCGGGGCCGCCGTGTACGTGGAGGACGAGCGGATAGCGTTTGCCCTTCTCTTCGTTGAGCGGGCGGATGAGAACGCCTTCGAGTTGGAGGCCGTCCTTTGCGTTGTACCTGATGACTTCCTGCTTGGCGAACTTCATGTTCTTGAGCCAGGGATTGCTGTTGGTGAGGCGATGCAGCCCCTTGGTCTTCTCCGCGAGTTTCGCGTCGATGAAGACCTCGGGCGGATGAGACGCGGCTTGACCGACGAATGCCATATTTTCACCGTTTTGGGCAACGCTGATATGGCCTAATACCAAAGTATCTTCCGGGCTCGTGTGGTTGAACACCCTCCTTCCCTTTTCTTTCGGGCCGCTGAAGTGTGTCCAGAACGTTACCGACCTGATTCCTATGGCTTCTTGGGAGATCAATTCTTCCGAGTCCAGCCATCCGATTGATTCGACGTGACCGTTGTGGATATAGGGCCAGACATTTCCTTGATCTGTGATGGTCTTGTCCATTTTGGCGTTGCCGATTGTGTAGGTCCAAACTCGCCCCTCCTTCGGATCATGCTTGTCCGCTCCCGTGATCATCGCCAGCTTCTTGCCGTCCGGCGACCAGGCGAGCTGGCCGAGTTTGCCGGGGTTGTTGAGGTTGGTCGCTTTGCCGGTCGCGAGATCGACGATATGCACCTTACGAAACATGATGTGCTCGTCGATGAGCGGATTCGGCGCCAGCGCGACGGCGATCTTGTCCTCCTTCGGGTTGAAGTGCAGCTCCGAGGCGCTGCCGTCCAGCTTGAGCATTCTTGGCGAGCCTCCCGCGTTAGCGGGGGAAGTTTTGGCGTCGTCCTCCCCCCGCTTACGCGGGAGGCTCGCTAGCCACACCCTGACAAACGGTTGGTCCTCCTCGTAGACTTCCTGATTGAAGCCTTGATCGTTTAGCTTCTTCTTGGCGGCGGCAATCGGCTCTGTCGCCAGAAACGCGACCTGCTTGCCGTCGCCGGAGAAGCTATAGCCCTGGATGTCGGTGCCGTGCTCGACGATCTTGCGCGACTCGCCCCCTTTCGCGCCGATAAGGTAGAGGCAACGCGTCGTATCCTTCTCGCGCTTCGTCAAGAACGTGATGTCCTTGCCGTCCGGCGTCCAGCCGATGCTGCCGACGTTGACTTGCCCGGTGATGAACGGCGTCGAGGTCCCCTTGGTATCGACGACGTGCAGCTCGGTCCACGAGCCACCGTCCTTCTCCTTCGCAAGATCGCGCGGCACCGCCAGCACATAGGCGACCTGCGTGCCGTCCGGCGAGATGACGGCCTCGGTGACGATGCGCAGCTTGGCGACATGCTGCGGCGTGAATGTGTCTTGAGCGCTCGCGACGAGCGGCAACAGGAGGGCGAGGACGATGGCTAGGCTTCGCATGGCAGACCTCGGGGGTTGCGGGATTTCGATATAGATTATCACATGCGTTGTGGAAATGCATATCGAAATCGTTTATCGTCTAGCGTTCGCATGGCGCCATGCGAACGCTAAACGTAAACAACGGGGGACAATGACCATGGTACGCATCGGAGTCATCATCATGACACTGGCAATCGTCGGTACCGCATCAAGCGGCGACCTTCCTGATCCGACAGCCTTGCCGCTCAAGGCCGAGTTGCCCGATCCGCTGGCCATGTTCGAAAAAGGCGTGAAGGTCACAACCAAGGAACAGTGGGAGAAACGGCGTCGGCCGGAACTCAAGCAGTTGTTCGAGCATTACATGTACGGCACCGCTCCCAAGGCGCCCAAGGTCAACGCCAAGGTCGAACGCATCGATAAGAACGCCCTTGGCGGCAAGGCGACCCTCAAGGAAATCACCCTCACCTTCGACGGCATCGATGGGCCGAAAATCCACCTGCTGCTCGTCATCCCCAACAAGGGCAAAGGCCCGCACCCCGCCTTCGTCGGCATGAACTTCTGCGGCAACCACGCGGCGCTCGCCGACCCGAAGATTCATCTCAACACCAACTGGATGTACCCGAGCCAAAAGGGCGTCAAGGACAACAAGGCGACGGACAAGAGCCGCGGCACCAACATCGACGTCTGGAACATCGAGGACGCCATCGATCGCGGGTACGCAGTGGCAACCTTCTATTCCGGCGACATCGATCCGGACCGTGCCGACGAGCGTGGCATCCAGAAGTATTTCGCCAAGGAGTACGACTGGAGCACGGTCCGCGCCTGGGCCTGGGGCTACTCGCGCGTCATCGATTACCTCGTCACCGATGCCGACATTGACGCGACGCGCATCATCGCCGTCGGCCACTCGCGGCTGGGCAAGACGACGTTGTTGGCTGGCGCCTTCGATGACCGCATCGCCGTCGTCATCCCGCATCAGGCCGGTTGCGGCGGTACGGGGCCCAATCGGGCGGTTTTTGGCAACAAGGGAGCCGAATCGGTCAAGCGTATCAACACCAGCTTTCCACATTGGTTCAATAATCGCTTCAAGCAGTTCAACGACGAGCCGGAGCGTCTCCCGTTCGATCAGCATTGCTTGATCGCTCTGTGTGCGCCCAGGCCGGTGTTGTTGTCCAATGCAACGGAAGATCAATGGGCGAATCCGACCGGGCAGTTCAACATGCTGGTCGCGGCCGATCCGGTGTACAAGCTGATGAGTTCCAAGGGGATCGCGTCAAAGACGATGCCGGCGGTCGGCAAGCTGATGGACAGCCCGCTCGGCTACTGGATACGCGACGGCAAGCACTCGATGAACCGCGAGGACTGGGGCGTGTTCATGAATTTCGCGGACAAGCATCTGAAAGGGAAGTAACCGTGCTTGCGTTTAGCGTTCACATGGCGCCGTGCGATCGCTAAACGCAAGCGGTTTGAAAATCACACATCGTCCCACAATTCGCCGGCTTGCGTTGCCTTCTTCTTTTTGGAGCGTGCCCGCACAATGCGCTTGGGCTTGTCGGGGGAGGCTTTCTCTTCGCGATTCGACATCGGCGCCTTGGCGCGCAAGTATAACTTGATCGGCACGTCCGGGAAACGGAAGTGGTCGCGCAAGGTCTTGAGCAGGTAGCGTTGATACGTCTTGTCGAACAGCTCCGGTCCATTCGTGAACAGCACGATCGTCGGCGGCAAGACTGAGACCTGCGTGGCGTAGTAAATCTTGGGCAAGCGGTTCTGGCGGATCGCGGGGGACTGATCGAGCATCGCCTGCTTGAGGACGCGATTGAGATCGCCGGTGCCGACGCGCAGGCTGGCCTGCTTGTGCAGGTTCTGGGCGAGATCGAGGACCTGCTGCACGTTCTTGCCGTCCTTGGCAGTGATGAACGCCATCGGCACGAAGTCAAGGCTCGGGAAAATCTTACGCAGGTAATCGCCGAACTCACCGGTGGCGAGGTGTTCCTTCAAAAGGTCCCACTTGTTGATGACGAAGATCGCCGGCTTGTAATTTTCGAGCACATAGCCGCAGAGCCGTTTGTCCACCATGCTGATGTTCTTTGGCGCGTCCAAGAAATGCAGGACGACGTCGGCGCGCCGGATGGACCGCTCGGCCCGGGTCAGGCTGTAGAACTCGACATCGTTGCGGATGCTGCCGCGATTGCGCACGCCGGCGGTGTCGATCGCCATGATCGACTTGCCATCTTTCTCGAAACGGACATCGACGCTGTCGCGCGTGGTTCCTTCGACCTCGCTGACGATCGTGCGTTCTTCCTGGGCCAGGCAGTTGATGAACGTGCTCTTGCCGGTATTGCGCTTGCCGACGATGGCGAGTTTGAGGGTTTCGTCCTTGCGCGCCGGCGCGGCATCGTGGGTATCCTCGGGCAGATTCTTCAGGATCAGTTCGAGCAATTGCTCCTTGCCGCGGTTTTGCTTGGCGCTGACGCAGTAGACGTCGCCGCAGCCGAACTTGTAGAACTCGCCGACCTGGTCATCGAGCGTGGAGGAATCGCACTTGTTGGCGACGAGCAGCACCGGCTTGTTGAGGCCGCGCACACGCTTGACAACTTCTTCATCGAGCGGCACGGGCCCGCTCTTGCCATCGACGAGAAAGATGATGACGTCGGCCCGGTCGATGGCGAACTGAATTTGCCTTTCGACGTCGGCGGTGAGGTTGTCAACGTCCTCATTGCCCATGCCGCCGGTGTCGGTGAGTTCGAGATAGCGTTCGCCAATCTGGATGGGGGCGGTGATGCGGTCGCGCGTGACGCCGGGTGTCGGATCGACAATGCTAATGCGCCGGCCCGCGATCCAGTTGAAGAGCGACGATTTGCCGACGTTTGGCCTGCCGACAATTGCCACCTGAGGGAGTGCCACAATAATGCTCCTGTGCCAAGCCGCTGGCGGCGTAGCAGGGGTCTGCTACGCCGCCAGCGGCTGGTCAGGTTATTGTAGCGGAATCGTCGTATCAGCGCAGGACCACTTCAAAGCCGCGGTGGCGCAGGATGTGGACTTCACGGAAGGCGTCGTCGTGGCAGCCGAAGGAACCGGCGCAGCGCCACGCCTCATGGCTGCAGTTGCGGTAGTAGACGTGGTAGCGGTGGTGATGATGGCGGTGGACGACAATGTAGTTGGCTTCGGTCTGGGCCGCGATGGCAAAGGGGGAGATGCAACCGAGCGATGCGACCAGGGCGATCAGGATTTTGCGAAACATGGGAAATTCCTCTCATGTTGGGTATTCCAGGTTTGCCTGTCGCACTTGCGATAGGCTTCGATCGTGGAACGCGATTCCCCCGCTGGCTTGCGCGCCGGCTGGCGTTATCTCATGTTTTTCTCTCGAGCAAGGCGAGCCGAGCCCCGTGAGGTGCCGGGTGAGGCGCCCACAACTGACTACTCAACCCGGCCCCTCACCGGGCTCGGCTCGCCTAGAATAGCGCTCACCATGAAACTGCCCCGTCGTCGATACTTGATCGCCCTCGTCCTGGTAAGTGCCGCTGTCTGGCCCGTCCTGGCGGGGCTCGACTGGCTTTATCGGGAACCGGAGAACTACTCGCTTATCGAAGACGGCCTGTACATGGGCGGCTTAACACAACAGCCACCGCCTGGCACGCGCGCCGTGTTGAATTTGTGCGAACTGGAGGATTCCTATCAGTGTGATTATTATAGATGGGCACCAATTCCCGACCGCGCGCCGGCGCCAAAACTTGAATGGCTCGAACGACAAATTGCATATGTTGGAACTCATCGTAACGCTGGGCAGACAACTTACGTTCATTGTGCGCAGGGCGTGAGCCGCAGCGGCATGGTGATCACGGCGTACATGATGAAGAAGCACAGCTGGACGCGTGACGAGGCGATTGCGAAGATTCGCGCCAAGCGGCCAGTGCTGCGGCCGAACCCGGCGTTCATGGAATTGCTGAGCGAATGGGAAAAGCAGTTGGCGAAATAGGGCGTCCGAGCCCGAGCGAGGCGGCAAGCCAGGCCCCTCGCTGGCGCTCGGGCTCGGACGGATTTACAACTCCCAACCCTTGCGATACGTCCGCCGAATGAGCGTGGCCGCGTCCTTCACGTTCGTGACGACCATCTTGTCTGCATCCCATTCGATGCGGCGGCCCAGGCGATAAGCGATGTTGCCAAGGTGGTTCGCTTCGGTCAGCCAACCGGAGTATTCAAAGTCGGCGGACGTGCGCAGATCGGTCTTCGCGGCGCGGATCCACTCGGCGTGATGGCCAGGCGAGCGCGCAATCGTCGGCTCGGGGCGATTGAAGTTCGCGAAGTCCTTCTCAGGCAACAGCAGGTGCCGATTGTAGTCGGCCAGAAGCATGCCGCGGGCGCCGATGAAAAGGGTAGCATCGTTCCAGCGCGGGATGCCGTTCTTACGCCAGATCTCCGGCTTCAATTCGCCCTGATACCAGGTGAGCCGGACGGCCGGCATGTCGCCGCGCGCCGCGTACTGATAGGTCGCGCTCATCGAAGCCGGGGCCAATTCGTGATGCGGGGGCGGGCCGGCGGCTTCGATCGTCTGCGGCGAGCGCAAACGCAGCGCCCAAAACGGCAGATCGACCATGTGGCTGCCGAGGTCGCTCATCGTGCCTGAGCCGAAATCCCACCAGCGATACCACTTGGGCCCTGGAACGTACACGTTGTTGAATGGCCGCTCCGGCGCCGGGCCGACCCAGAGGTCCCAGTGCAGGCCACGCGGAACTGGTTGCACTTCTTTCGGGCGGTTCTGGAGCGTGACGATATCGCGAAATTGCTTGGCCGACTCGGCACTCTGCGCGCCCCAGGCGCGCGAAGTCCAGACGTGGGCTTCACGAACATCGCCAATCGCGCCGCCTTGCACCAGCTCAACGACGCGGCGGTAGTTCTCGGTCGCGTGAATCTGGATGCCCATCTGCGTGGCGACCTTCGTCTTCATCGCTCGCTCGCGAATTTGCCGGGCCTCCCAGATGCCGTGCGTGAGCGGCTTCTCGCAGTAGACGTGCTTGTTGTGCCGCAGGGCAAGCATGGTGGCGAAGGCGTGCGTGTGCTCGCAGGTGCTGACGACGACGGCGTCGAACTCGCGGTGGTGCTCGAACAGCCGGCGAAAATCGTTGCATTGCCGGGCCTTCGGGAACTTGGCCGCCGCCTGATCGACGGCGGCCTGATTGACATCGCAGAGGGCCACGATATTCTCGCCGCTGACGGAGCCGAGGTTCGCCCCGCCGCGCCCGCCGCAGCCGATGATGGCGATGTTGAGTCGATTCGGCGCGTTCTGCGCCCGCAGAATACCGGGCACAGCGACTGCTGCGGCGCCGGCGGCGAGGAATTTGCGGCGGGTGATCTTCGTGCGCGTCATGGCGGGGCCTCCTGTGCGAGATGTTCTGGCGAGCCGAGCCCCGTGAGGGGCCGGGTTGCGCATGCGGTCGAGGGCGCTCAACGCGGTCCCTCACGGGGCTCGGCTCGCCTCTTGATTTCGTTGATTCTAACCGCGTGATGCCGTCCGTGTCACGGTAATTCTGATGATACGGGCGAACTAGCGGCTGGTCGCCTCGATGAACTCCCGCGTCTGGCTGATAACCTCCTCGGTGATCCGCATGTGTCCCTTCTTCTTGTGGATTGTCAAGCGGTGCGGGGCCTTGGCTTTTTCCAGAGCCTCGGCCATCTCGATCGCTTGCTGCACCGGCACCGAGCCATCGTTATCGGAATGCAAGATCAACATCGGCTTCGTCTTGGCGCTGACATGTTTGATGGGCGAGGCCTGAAGACGCGCGGCCAGTTGATCGCCGGCGGCGGGCTTCCAGAGATTGCCCCACGACAGCTTCTCCAGGTCATAGGGGCCCGAAAGGCTGATGGCGCCGCGAATATCGTTGGAGTGTTTTGCCCAGCCACCGGTGCGCGGGTACGGACCGTCGCCCAGCGTTGCCGCCAGCGACACCAGGTGGCCGCCGGCGGACATGCCGAACAGGAATATCCGCTCGGCGTCAAGTGGATACTGATCCTTGTGGGCATGCACCCAGCGGATAGCGCACTGCGTATCCTGATAGCAGGCCGGCGGGGGCGAGCAACCAATGAGCCGATAATCGATCGACATGGCGAAGAACCCGAAGCCGGCCCACTGCTTGACGTCGATGGCCCCTTCGCCTGGATCGCTGCGATGGCTCGCCACCCAGCGCCCGCCGTGCACCGACAGGATGACCGGGAACGGCCCCTTCCCCTCAGGGTACGCGATGTCGGCCAGCAAGCCGGCGCCGTGGACGGAGCCGTAAACGACGTCCTTTTTGACAATGACCTTCGGCTGAGCGTAGGCCGGGGATGCCAGGGCCAGGGTGAAAAGGAAACACAAATAGCGAATCATTGGCAATCCCTCGGGCCCGACGCGCAAACAAGGAAAGAGAATTCCTTGCTTGCGCTGCGGGCTCCTATTTTGTGATCGAGATCGTCCGTTCGATGCGAGTGACGTTGCCCTGCCGGTCACGGACCGCCACAGTCAACGTGCCGCGCTCAAGGCTCTTGATCGGCGTAGCAAGTTGCAGTTCATGCACGCCTTCTGATTTTCCCTTGAACCGCGCTGCCAGGTTCTCGCCCGGCTTCACGCCGTCGATGGCAAAGTCGGCGGTCACCGTGAACGTCTTCATGTCGAGGCCGGTGCCGTAGTCCTGCATGCCAATCAGGATGCGGTCGAGCTTGGCGTTGGCGCCGGGCTGCGGGTAAGTCAAGCTGAGCGTGGGCCGCTGGTCGTCGAGCATCCAGCCGAAGCCCAGGGACGGCTGTCCCTGGGCTTTGTAGTCGAGGTCGATGGGGCACCCAAGGTCGATCCAACGCACCAGCGTCCGCTTGTCTTCATCCGTGAGCGGCTTCACCTTGCCGGCCTTCACCGCTTCGGGCGGCGGCATGATGCTGGGTTTGAAATCGACCATGAGCTGTTCCTTAATGTGCTTGTTGTTCATTGCTAGCCCCTCCGGCAAGCCGTCCAGACGTTTGCCATAGATCTGCCAGATCAGAACACTGCGCCGTGACTGGAACCTGGCGACGTAACGTGAAGCCAGGAAGCCGCGCCAGTAGTGCTCCGGCTTCTTGCCGTAAAGCGGCTGATGGTGCGACTGCGAGCGCCGGCCGTCGTCCATGGCCAGCCGGAAGTAGGTGCCTGGGGGTTTACCCGGAAATCCATGAGCGCTGACGGCAACCGACTCGTCGTCCGCGTCCAGGTCCAACTCGCCGGCTGGCTCTTTTCCGCCCTTCGCCGTGTGGCACGCGACGCAACTACGGTCGAGGATCGACCGCACATCGCGCCAGTATTCGACATCCTTGACGCCGGCCACATAACGCACGCCGGTCTCGTCCTTGACATCCCATTGGCGCTTGGATTGATCACTCGTCTTGTCGGTGATGAGCGGCGTGCTCTTGGTCAGGTCGAAGATCGTGTACTCGGGCCGCGACGCGGCGGTTTTCTCGAACAGCGTCGGCTGCTGGCTGTGAGCATGGCAGCCGCCGCAGTTGGTGCGGACTTCGCCAGGCCGCACTTGATGCCACGTCTGGGCCATGTTCAGGACCATGCCGTTCTTGTCGAGCGTCTGGAAAGTGAAGGCCACGTCGGCGGGAATCTTGGCGAGGAAGCTCGTGTCGGGGTTGTTGTCCGGATCGAGGGGTTGTTTGCCGTCGGCGCCGAACTTGCGCACGGGAATTTCGCCCAGGATGCGCAATCGCTCATGCGCGAAGTTGTAGAACTTGTTGGCGACGGGCGAGGTGGCGGGCTCCATCGCAAGGATGCGGATGGCGTGGATGTCGCTGTTGTCGTACAGGCCGGCATCGGCGCCCTGATTGCCCCAGTTGCCGAAGCCGTTGACTTCGGTGAACGCCGCCAGCATGTGATTGATGTCTTTGTCGCGGTAGGTCGCGGTGACGCTTCCCTTGGGAATAATGCCGCCGGGATAGCTCTCGCGCTTGTAGAGGCTGCTCGAACCGACTAGGCCGAATGGAGTCCCCTCCGGCAGGTGCGGCGATTGTTTGCCGTTGTTGGCCAGGGTCGCCAGGCGTTTCGGTTCATCGATTCCGTAGATACGCTTGTAGGACACCAGGGCACGTGGCCACTGCGCGTTGTAGTCGGCATCGTGCTTGATGCGCAGCATCTGCGCGGGTTCATCGATGGGCTTGCCGTCCTTGATGAGGTAGATGCCGGCGTGGATGTCCGCGCGCACCGGTCCGTTGGCGTTCGGCGTCGCGCCTCCGGACCAGACCGTCAGCAGATGATTATCCGGAGCGCCGGAGGGGTGCGTGACCTTGCCGACGCGGGGCGACTTCGGGTCCTTCGGGTCGGACAGCGACGCAGCGCGGTCCTCCCAGGTGGCGAAGCGCGTGATCATTTCCATGCCGTAGGGCTGGAACGGCAAGCGGTGCTCGCCCCAGCGGTTCGAGAAGAGCATGCGCATCTTCGGATCGGCGCCCTTGGCAAGCGAACGGGCCTGGCCGAACGCCGGCGTTCCCTCGGGAGCTTTCAGCGGCAGCTTGACATGGGTGCCGAAGCCGCGGTTGTTCTGGTTGTAGTAATTCTCGATGACCATGTTGCCATCGGAAAGCTGCGTATGGAAGTGGAAGCCGTTGGCGTCGTGAAACGCGCTGATGATCGGCTCCCAGTTGGTGCCGTCGGGATGGATCGTCCACATGCCCCAGGCGATGCCGCCGTGCAGGCCTTGCGATTCGAGCGTGCTGAAAAGGATGCGCCCGTCGGTGAGCACGACCGGGTGCAAGGCGCCGGCGACGTTGAGATGGCCGATCTTTTCGACGTTCGTGCCGTCCTCGTCCATCACGAAGAGTTGCAGCGCATACTGCGGATAACCGCGCGGCGTCTTGACGGCGTCGCGGTTGCTGGTGAAGACGATCTTGCCGTCCGGCAGTGGGCAGGGACCGAGGTTGTAGACACCGTAGGGCAGGTTCGCCTTGCCCTTCTCGGCCGTGCGGTAACCCTTGGCCCAGTCGGCCACGCCGGTATTGGGCGTGTGAACCTGGTGCGTCAAGCGCGTGATCTTCTTGGTCTTGACGTGAACCTTATAGATGTCGGCGCCGGCTGCCCACTCGCCAGCCTTCGGGTTGTGATGGTAGGAATAGTAGACGCTTTCGCCATCGAGAGAAACGAACGGATCGGTGACCGCGCCCGTGCCGCCGGGGACGAGCACTTGTTCCGTGCCGTCGGGCTTGAGCAGCATGAGGTCGTAGCCGGGGTCGATGCGTGTCGGGTGGCCGAACTCAGGCCAGGCGGTTGGAATGTCCTTGCCCGCAGCGATTTTGAGGACGCGCGGCGCCCGCACGTGGACGATGTCGTAATCCACCTTGACCGCCGAATCGGACTTGAGTGGCTTCGGCACCGGATCGAGCTTCAGCGGCGGCGCTGGATCTTGCGCGAAGAGCACGGCGGCGAGCGAAACGCCCAAGGCAACAGCGAGCAATCGTGTGAACATGGCAGCCCCCCTGATCGTGTAGGATCATTAATTCATGACGAGTGTCCCATCATTCAACGTCTTGTGCAAGAATCCAGCCGACGCCGCCGACGCAGCGAAGATCGAGAGGGATTACTTCTTCAGCGCTTCGTTGATCTCCTTGCTGGCTTTCATCATGGCGTTGGTCAACTCGCCAAGCTTTTCCGTATCGGCAGCCTGAAAAACCGCATCCAGGCGCGACAGCGGGCCTTGCAGTTTTTGTTGCAGTGCCTTCAATGCGTCGCCTTGCTGCGTGCGCAGCTTCTCGCGGGCGCCGTGCAAACCGTTGCCCGCACTGGTGTTGCCGCAGAACGGCTGACGCGCCGCTGTGTGGCTCAGAGCAAATCGCAAGCGAATGTGACGCAGGGCAAAGCCCTCGGGACTGCCGCGGCCCAGAGGCGACGCCGTTGCCAGGATGGCGATGGTGATTCGATCGCCGGCCTTCGTGGGCATCGGAGCGTTGCTCATCCAGACGGTGGGCGGCTGATTGGAAGCCGTCAGCATGCCGTCTTTGCTCCACAGCCCGGCGGGGTTTCCATTGATGTAGGTGTAGATCTCCCAGGCACCCCCCACGTTGCTTTCGACACCGAGGTTGTAGCCCCCCTTGGGGATTGGGATCTTGCCGAGCTTGGCGGGGACTACGAAGCTGACGCGATACCAGCCTGCCGCCCCTGGCTTTCCCTGGCCCTGCGCTTCGTAAGGGTTCTTGAGGACAGTCATCTTGGACTCGTCCGAATCAAAGGCGTGCAGCGACGGCTCCAGCCCCGCGCGAAACTTGACGTCCTTGGCGAGATCAATGGAGTCGAGCTGGACCAACCGATCGATCAGCTTGCTTACATCGTCCGCCGTTTGGGCATGAGCGCGATTGACGCCACAGCACAGCAGGCCGACGGCTGCAAACAAGAGAATACGGCGCATGGATTAACCCTCTGAAAAGTCAGCTTGTCCCTGGTTTGTTGCCATCTACTTGCCAATTGCGGGAACCGAAATCGTCCGCTCAATGCGGCTCAGGTTGCCTTGCTTGTCCTTGACGGACACAGTCAACTTGCCGCCAGGCAGCACCGTGATAGCGTGCGCCAGGTGCAGTTCCCAGCGGCCATCAGCCAGCGCCCTGAACCGGCTGGCCAGGTTCGCGCCGGCCGCTGCGCCGGCGATCTGGAAGTCGGCCGTCACCTCGAAGCTTTCCATATTGAGGCCGGTGCCGTAGTCGTGCATGCCGATCAGGATACGGTCCAGCTTGGCGTTAACGCCGGCCTGCGGATACGTCAGCGTCAAGGTCGGCCGCTGATCGTCGAGCATCCAGCCGTTCCCCGCCGCTTGCGGCATAGCAAGCCTGTAGTCGTGGTCGATCGGGCAGCCGAGATCGATCCAGCGCACAATCATGCGCCGGTCCTCATCGGACAGCGCCGCGACCTTGCCCGACTTCACAGCTTCCAGAGGCGGCATGATACTGCCCTTGAACGGCTCATACGGAATGCCGCCCCGGGTGAGATGGCCGAAGTGGTCCCCCTTGGCGCTCTCGATCAACTTCTCCGGGAAGCCATCGGTGCGCCGGCCGAAGATTTTCCAGGTCAGCAAGCTGTTGCGCGACAGCGACGGCCAAATGTAGTGCCGGGCCTTCGAATCCTTCGGATGCACGAGCGTGCGATACGTGCCGGGGTGCTTGCTGTCTCGTACCGGCGTGTCATCGTCGAGCACCAGACCGCCGGCGGGCTTGTCGGACTTGGCCGTGTGGCACGCAACACAGCTCCGCGCGAAGATCGGCTTGATGTCGAGGTGATATTCGACATTCAAGACACCCTTGACGAAACGCAGGCCTGTCTCGTCCTTGACGTCCCATCGTCTGCCGGACTGGTCGTTTTGCTTCGTCGTCAAAAGCGGTGTTTGCGTGGTCAAGTCGAACGGCACGTAATCGGGCTTGGCGGCGGCGGTGTCCTTGAAGAGCGTCGGCTTTTGGCTGTGGGCGTGGCAGCCGCCGCAGTTGTTGCGGACTTCGCCGGGCCGCAATTGATGCCAAGTCTGGGCCATGTTGAGGACCATGCCGTCCTTGTCGAGCGTCTGGAAGGTCCAGGCGACGTCGGCGGGGATCCTGGCGAGGAAACTGGTGTCCGGATTGCCGTCGGGATCGAGAGGTTGGCCGTCTTTATTTAGCCCCGGGCTTGCCCGGGGTCCGCCCTTGTCCCCGGGCAAGCCCGGGGCTATATGGGCGCGAAAATGGCGCACGGGTATTTCGCCGAGGATGCGCAGGCGTTCGCCGGCGAGGTTGGAGAACTTGCCGGCGACGGGGAGCGAGGCCGGTTCCATCGCCAGGATACGGATGGCGTGAATGTCGCTGTTGGCATAGAGCCCGGCGTCGGCGCCCTGGCCGTCCCAGTTCGTGCGATGCTCACGCGTCGGGAATGCGGAGTATGGCGAGCCGACCGCAGTGACGCTCCCCGTGGGCACCTCGCCCAGCGGAGCGCTCTCACGCTTGTACAGACTCGACGTGCCGACCAGGCCGAAAGGCGTCCCTGCAGGCAGTTGCTTCGACAACTTGCCGTCATTGCGTAAACTCGGCAAGCGCTGCGGCTCATCGACACCGTAGATTCGCTTGTAGGGCACGAGCGGGCGCGGCCATTGCTCGTTGTACTTCGGGTCGTTCTTGACGAGCAGCATCTCGCCAGGCTCCCAGAACGATTTGCCTTCCTTGATCAGGTAGATGCCGGTGTCCACGGGCGCGTGGCCGTAGTTGTCGGTGATGCGTCCCTGGTTGGCGGGCATCATGCCAGTCCAGACGGTGAGCAGGTGATTGTCCGGCGCGCCGCACGGGTGAGTCACCCAGCCGGTGTGGCGAGACTTGGAATCCTTGGGGTCCTCGCGCAGCCCCGGCGAGTCGTGATTGTGCGTGAATCGCGTCAACACCTCCATGCCGTAGGGCTGGAAGGGCATGCGGAAGAAGTTGTTCATCATGGCCATCTTCGGGTCATGTCGCACCTTGGCGGGGCCGAAGGACGGAGTCCCCTCCGGCGGCGCCGCGGGCTGCTTGAAGTAGACGCCGAAGCCGCCCATGGCCGGGATGTAGTAATTCTCGACGATGATGCTGCCATCGGAGAGCTGCGTCTGAAAGTGGAATGGGATCGGGGCGCCGCCCTGCGACAGGGCGCTGACGACCGGGTCCCAGTTGGTGCCGTCGGGATGAATGCCCAGGATGCCCCAGCCGGTGTTGTGCTTGCCCTGAACTTCGAGCGAGCTGAAAATGAGTCTGCCATCCTTGAGCACCACTGGATGCAAGGCCTGGCCGACGTTCAGGAAGCCGATCTTCTCAACATTGGCGCCGTCCTCGTCCATTACGAAGAGTTGCAGGGCGGATTGCGCGAGGCGCGGCGCCTTCAGGCCGTCGCGATTGCTGACGAAGGCGACCCGGCCCCCCGGCAGCGGGCAGGGATGGATGTTGTACACGCCTTTCCGAGCCTGAGCGCCAAGCGAAGGGCCGACCCCGGTGTTCGGCGTCCATTCCTGCTGCGTCAACCGCACCGTCTTGCGCGTCGCGACTTGGACCTTGTAGACATCGGCGCCGCCATTGCCCGTGTGGTCGTGGCAGTAAGAGTAATAGACCCACTTGGCGTCGAAGGAGACGTACGGATCGGCAATCGCTCCCTGGCCGCCTTCGACCAGCATCTCTTCGCTCCCGTCGGGATGCAGCACCATCAGATCGGTCGAAGCCCGCAACGCATGAGGCGTGCCGGCATCGGGCCAAACCTGGGCCTGCACGTCCTTGCCATCCTTGCCCTTGACGACGCGTGGCGCGCGGACGTAAACGATGTCGTAGTCGTACTTGACCGCCTTGTCGGCCGCGATCGGCGGCGGGTCAACGCGCAACTTGCGTTGTGGCGGCTTGTCCTGGCCGGCCAACGGTTGGCAGGCGTAGAGAAAGGTCAGGGCGAACACCACGGACGCTGCATGCCTGATTTTCACGATTAGCATGACCAGGGGCCTTCCTTGCGTGCGAGCGGCGATGGAAGCCGGAATGCTTCCCGCCGCCTGGGGTGGGATGGACTGACGAGGGCGGGCTGGATTTAGCCCGAAATGCGCAATCCGGGTTAGCCGGCGAGCAAGCTCGCCACCCAAACGGCAGGCGCGTTGGATCAATCCAGTCAAGCGGCTATTATACCCTCAGCCAAGAAGGCCGCAACGATTATTCTCGAAAGGATTGAGCGAATGAAACCCCTACGCATCGGCCTCGCGCAATGCCGGCAGACCGACTCGCTGACGACGAACGAGCGCACGATTTTCCGCTTCCTCGATGACGCGGCCCAGGCGAGCGTGCAAATCGTTTGTTTCCCGGAAACGCAAACCGTCGGCTACCGTGTCGATATCGCCACGCCCACGACCCACGTGGAGCCGGCCCAGCTAGACGATCTGCATGGCCGAGTCGCGGCGCGCTGCGGCCAGCTTGGCATGGCGTGCGTCCTAGGCACCGAGATCCCGCGCAGCGCTGGCAAGCCCTACAACTCGGCACTGGTGATCTCCGAGACGGGCGCCCTGATGGGCGTTCATCACAAGACCAAGCTCACGCCGCTCGACGCCATCGCCTATTCGCCTGGCACCAGCATCGAAACGTTCGATCTGTGCGGCGTCAAGGTGGGGGTCGTCATCTGTTTCGAGGGCTTTCGCTTCGCGGAAACGACGCGCGAATGCGTGCGGCAAGGCGCCCAGCTCGTACTGCATCCGCAGAACAACACCACACGCCCCAATGACTGGAAGATCCCCATCCATCACGCGATGCTCGTGACGCGCGCTGCCGAGAATACGATCTGGTTCGCGTCGTGCAACCTGTGCCACCCGGAGCACCAGAATTGCCGATCAATGGTGGTCGCTCCGGATGGCCGCATTCACGCAGAGACGGAGCTGAGAAAGGAACAACTGCTGGTGACGGAAATCGATATCGATCTCGCCACGCAAGCCATGTACAAGTTCGACATCGACGGCTGCGCCCAGGTATTGTTTGCGGACACCGTCGCGAGGAATGAGTACGCCGGCTCGTAAAAGGAATCAGGACCCTTTTCTAGAAAAGGGTCCTAACACCTTTTTCCTTGATCACTTCGCCTTGAGGGGCCAGCGCTCGTCGATGTCACCGCCATCCGTGAAGGGATGCCAGGAGAATCGGCCGTCGTCGCCGCGCCGAGCCTCGCGATAGATTCGCCCAGGCGTGTCGTATAACTCGCCGACCCCGGAGTGGCAGGTATTGCAAGACATGCCGGTCCCCACATAATTCGGCGGCGTGAAGTTCCCGCCATCGGTAACCAGGGTTCGCGTGGGCACGAACCTCGCCTTCGGGTCGATCTTGCCTTGATAGGTGATGGAAGACCCCCCTTTCAAGTCGCTGCCGGAAAAATCCCAGGTCCAGGAATAGCGGTCGGCCTTGTCGGTGGACGCTTTGGGCCGGTAGATCGTGCCGTCGTCCCAGTCGGTTTCTCTTTTTTCCTGGACGCGGACCTCAAAGATATGCTCCTTGCCATCCTTGACGCGTAAGAGCACGTCGTAGGCCAGCGTCCCGGTGGGGAATTGCCAGCGCCATTTGGGGACGAGGGCAAAGGCCCGCACGTCCGTATCTTCCTGCCAGTAGACGATGGGCCCCGGCAGGTCGAGCCCGGTGACGTTGCGCCAATCTTTCTTGTCAACGTGGTGCATGCCGCCCGAGACCCGCCACGGGTCAACATCGGTGATGGGAGTGATCACGTTGAATTTCGACCGGCCGTTGTTCATGGTGAACATGTTCTGATACACCGGTGCCGAGTAGTAGAACTTGAGATTCTTGCCGAGAGGCACTCCCTTGGGCATGAGCGCGAGCAATTTTTTCTGTTCCGCTTTCGGAAGCCACGGACCGCCATCGTCCTGTGCAGGTGCAGAAGCGGCGAGTCCGAGCAGCAAGGCGGCGGCGAATAGCGAGCAATGGTTCATGGTAATTATTACCTCAGGTAAATGTTCTCCAGGCGACAACTCAACGCAAGACTGCAGGCAGGAAAGGCGGGCCTACCCGGCGGGCAAAGCGACTCCTCGCGTTCCCGACGAAAAAAACGACATGCCCGCACACCCTTGAGTGGGGGCAAGTCGGCTTATTCATGAACAATTTTTCAGGCTTGGCTGGGCGGGCCTTGATCCAGTCAGATGGTAACTTCGCACCAGCTCGTCGGCGCTTGAAAGGTGAGCGATCCTGCAGAAGTGAAGTTATATGGGTCAGGAAGGACAAAGCAAGTGGATTTCCTGCGCAGATTGCGAAACTTGGGAAGACCAGTGACCGCCTAGAGCAATGCAGGAAGACTGAAATTCCACTTATTCCTGGCTTCCTGTATGCCTCATATCCTCTGTTTTATCAACGATTCTGAGTTTTTTAATGCTACGCTGAGAAACGTCGCGGCATGAACGACTCATGCCCTCAGGATGGCTGGAATGGCAGTGCCGCCGGTGACAATGGGCACATCCTGGCCCGAGGGCGTTGGATAACGCTTGTGCGGATCGATGCCCAGCTGCGAGTAGATGGTGCAGGCGAAATCGGCGGGCGAATGGCTCTCTCGGGTGACGAACGCGCCGTTGCGGTCGGTGGCGCCGTAGACCAGCCCGGCGGGCACGCCGCCGCCCGCCAGCATGATGCTCATCGCCTGGGCCCAATGATCGCGGCCGGCCTGGACATTGATGCGCGGCGTGCGGCCAAACTCGCCAAACATCATCACCAGCGTATCGTCGAGCAAGCCACGCAGCGCCAGGTCTTCCAGCAGCGCGCTGACAGCCCGATCGACCACGGGGAGGTTGTCGCGCAAGCGGCTGAAATTGTCGGCATGCGTGTCCCAGCCGGCCGGCTCGCTGATTGTCACGAAACGCACGCCCGCTTCAATGAGCCGACGCGCGAGCAGCAAACGCTGACCGAGCTTCGTGCGGCCATAGCGGTCGCGGGTGCGCTCGGCTTCCTGATCGATCTGGAAGGCGCCATTGGTGCGCGGCGACAGGATGATCTGATGGGCGTCACGGTAGTTCTGGTCGATGCTCGACAAGAGGTCGGGCCGTTCGAGCAGCCGATCGAAGGACCGCTCCGACTCGTTGAGAAGCGCGTGGCGGCGATCGAAGCGGGCACGGTCGATGCCTGCCGGCAGCGTCATGGCGCGAACCTGAAAGCTGCGGTCATTAGGATCGCTTTGCAGCGCGAACGATTGGTACGCGGAGCCCAGGAAACCGGCGCCGGGGCCTTCGCTCGGCTCGCTCGGGATGGCAATCGCCGTGGGCAGACCGGGAACGACGGGCATTTCCTTTTTCACGACCGCCGACCAGCTCGGATAGCGGAGCGACTGGCTGGGCGGGTTGCCGCTGCCGAGCATGAACATGCTCGCCGGGTTGTGATCCGGAATATGGTGATTAACGCCGCGGATGATCGAAAGGCGATGAATCTGCTGCGCCAGTTGCGGCATCAACTCGCAGACGGTGTAGCCAGGCAGGTTGGTGGCGATGGGGTTGAACTCGCCGCGAATGCCGTCGGGCGCGTCGGGCTTCATGTCCCACATGTCCTGGTGCGGCGGCCCGCCTTGCTGCCAGATGAAGATAACGTTCTTCGCGCGTGGAGTCGCCCTGCCCTCGCGTCGCGCTTCGCCTTCCGCCTTCAGGATCGCGGGCAACGTGAGCGACGATAAGCCGACGAGCCCCAGGCCGAGGACATCGCGGCGGGTGTAGCCGTGGCAACCGTTATTTTGCAGCATGGAATATCCCGTCTTGTTTTCGTTTAGCGCCCGCGTGGCGTCACGCGGCCGCTAAACGAAATCGGCTAATGAAGCACCAAGAACTCGCGCCGATTCAACAGCGCCCACAGCAAATCCTCAAACCCTTCCGTCCGCGACTTCGCCGACTGCAAGTAGCGTGTCGCCTGCTCGCGCTCGGGCGTAGTCGGCACCCGGCTCAACGTATTCAAGTACAACTCCTCCAGCAGCTTGCCATTGTCCGGTTGGGACGCAAGCAGCTTGGCGAGACGGCCGTCTTTCTCTGTAATCTTCTTGATCAAGGCGCCGTCATTGTAAAAGTACAGCGACTGGCTCAGGTTCGGCGTCTCGGCCCGCTCGCAGTCGCAGCTCACGGTGCGCTGCGGCTTGTCGAAAATCTTCAAGAGGTAGCTGTCGGTCCCGCCCGGTCGACTCAAGGGGTACTCCACCGCACGCTCGAACGGCCGATTCGGATCGCCGCTGTACACGGGCTTCAAGTCCACCTTGGTGCCGGTCGCTTGTGCCACCGCGTCCACCACTTGCTCGGCCGACATGCGCCGCAAGAGCCGATGCGAATAGTTGCGCTCATCCTTGACGTTGTTCGCGTTGGCTTCCCAGGTACGCTGGTAGGCGGCCGTATTGACGATGCGGCGATGCAGGTGTCGCAGGTCGTATTTGTGAGCCACGAAATCGCGCACCAACTCATCGAGCACTTCGGGATGCGACGGCGGATTGGCCGCTGACAGCGCATCGACCGGGTCGATCAGGCCCTTGCCGAAGTAGTACGCCCACACGCGGTTGACGATGGAGCGCGCAAAGTACGGGTTGTCCGGCCCGACCATCCACTTCCAGACCTCCAGGCGAGGGTCGTCGAGCGGCTTCATCGCGATGGTCGCCCCACCGAGAACTCGCGGCTTGATCGACTTGGCCTCCGTCAACTGCGCGAAGTGCGCCAGCGGCTCCTCGGCCACGTGCAAGCCATTGAAGTTGAACTTCCTCTTCTTCAAGCTCGGATCCACGCCGCGGTTGATGTAAGCGAACGACAGCGTGAAGCCAAGGAAGTCTTCCTGCGACCAGCGGTCGTGCGGGTGTTTGTGGCATTCGGCACATTCGAGGCGCACCCCTAGAAAAGCGGTCGCCGCCTGCTGGGCGATCGGGATCGGATCGATCTTGCCCTTGTCCGGACCGGCCTGCACGCGGAATTTGTTGTTGTCGAAGAACACGTCGAGAGTGTTGCGCAGTGCGTAGCCACTCTCCCAGGGCTTCTCGCTGGACGGTACGATCTTGTTCGGTTCCTTCTGCTTCCGCTCCTCGGCGAGCCGTTTTTGTTCGGCGGTCAATTCCTCGGCACTGCGGCCATCCGCTGAAGTCGCGGTCAACACGCCCAGGACCAGCTTGTCCCATGGCCAATTGGCCGCCAGCTTGTTGCGATACCAATCGTGCATGTTGCTGACGGCCCGATCGTACAGCACGCGATTGTCCGCCCCTGTGATGTCGCACAGCTTGGTCGCCCAGACAGCCGAGTGCAATGGGTGACGCAGCAACTCGTCGATCACGCGTTCCCGCTTGTCCTTCGCGGTATCGGCAAGGAATCGGCGAATCTGGTCGGCTGTTGGCAGCTGGCCCGTGATGTCCAGATGCACGCGGCGCAGGAACGTCACGTCATCACTCCGCGGCGACGGAACGATATTGAGCTGCTTCAACTTGTCGGCAATCATGCGATCGATCGGGTCGGCAAATTTTTCATCGGAAACGGTCAGGCCCTTCGGCAGCGTCTGAGGAACCAGGGCGAAGGTGTAGCCGATCTGCCCTGCGTAATGGGCCAGGATGTGGGTATCGCCGCTGCGGCGGGCAGTGACTTTGCCGACTTCATCAACTTCCGCGATGGTGGCGTCAAACGGCTCGAAGCGAGCGAATCGCGTGACATTAACCTCCGGTCCATTTTGAAGGCGTGCGAATACTTTGAGCGCAGTCGGCACCGCGTTCACGTTGGCAAGGAACTTGGCCGGCTCGACGCGCACGGCCATCACGCGGCCCTCCTTCTCCGGTACATACGGCATGCCCGCGTCGATCCACCGGCGAATCAGGTGGTAGTCGGCGCTGCCCGGACGAAGCCGAACGCTGCCGCCGTGGGGAACTTGCCCCGTCGGCTTGAGCAGCAGCAGGCTGCTTTCTGGAGATTGGACGTTCACACGGCGGCCGAACATGCCGCGGACTTCCTGGTAGTCGGCGTCAGGATCCGACGCGAACAGCGACAGGCGAAACCCGCCCTTGCCGGAGAACGAGCCATGACACGACCCGGAGCTGCAGCCCAACTTATAAAGGACCGGCACAATCTCGCGGCCAAACAGCGGAGCATCGGCGCGAGCTATCCCCGCGCCGACCAAGCCGGCGGCGATCACAAGTAAGCAGTGACGGCTCTTCATGCGATATTCCTGAAAGCGATTTCCAAAAGCCTGGCAGGCAACGGTTGCGGTCGATCAAGCGAAGAGCGACGAAGTAATAACGGCGGGTCGCAGTGCATGGAGTATTATCGTCCAACGGATCGACGGATGCAACGCAATCCCTCCAGAATCCCGCGCCGACGAGGTGACGACCACGGAATGTAGCTCCTTGTCACCTTGTCATTTTGCCGCCGAAAAGCGAGACACGGCCGTCCACCCCCACGCCCCAAACCTCGGCGCCATGGGGTAGCACGCCGATATCCGGCCCGCCCTTGTCCGCGTCACGCAGCGGATCGGGCCAATCGCGAGGCACAAGCAGGCCACCGTTCACCGCCGGGCTGTTCGCCTGTGGCCGCAGGTCGCAGGAGACTTCATCGACGGATAGCTTCACGAAACGCGGATTCGCGACGCGGTCCTGCGTGGTCCAGCCCGGTTCGAAGAACATGCGGCTCTCTTTGAAAAGCGCCGAAGCGCGAAACTTGGCGAAGGGGTCGCCCTTCAATTCAGGGCCTTCCTTCAGGCCCCAGAGCATGTTGCCGCCTTCAGGGAGGTGGCCCGCCTCGTTGCCAAGGATGACGACGCCGGGAACTCGCTCGGTTTGCACGAACAGGTTGTTGAACACGTCGCGCTCCGTGTTCTTGAGGCCCCCCGCGCCGAGCCCGAAGAGGAAGTAATCGCGGAACACCGGCGTGCGCCTCAAGAGCGTGTTGTGATACACGCGCATCACCGGGTAGACCGGGCTGCCGTGATCGCTGATGAAATGACCCTCCGATCGCAGAAACTCGCCGGTCGGATCGGGCTTCGCCGGCAGGCCATAATACACGCCGGCGCGTTGATCGAAAACGTTGCGGAAAATGTAGACGCCCGACTTCGGGTCGTGGCCCGTCGGGGCCTCGTCCTTGTCGAGCTCATGCTGCTGGAACACGCCGAGGCACGCGCCGATGCGATTCTTATAGATGAATAACGAATGGCTGCGTAGTTTTGGCCCGCACTCCATGCCGTCGTCGTTAAAGTTGTCGACAAAGTTGTGGTGAAACTGCAGGTTCTTGATGTAACGCAGGAACGCGAAGTCGTGATCGTCGGTGAATTCGCAAAAGGCCAGCACGATGTTCTCGTTGACCGGCTGATGATTCTGGAAGACGAGCTGGTAAGACGGCGTCCCATAGTATTTCATGTGCGCGCGGCCTGACCAGGGAGCGGCCAGGCCACGGAAGGCGCAGTGGGGCACGCGAAACTCTTTCGAGGCATTGACCAGGAGACCAGGGAAACCACCGAAGACCGTGAGGTGATCGAGGTGGATATGCTCGGAGCCGTAGACTTCAATCATCGGGCTGCCCGTGCCGCCGCGCAGTGCGATGCCGTGAATCAGGACGTGACGGACGCCATTGACGCGCAAGACGGCATCGCCGAAACCGACGGCGATGACCAGCTTCAACTTGCGCGGGTCGGTTTCGCCGCGATAGGCCCGATCGCCAAGTCCTGCCAGCCGATGATGGGCGAGGCGGATGTGGATGCGTCCGGTCACGCGGTTGAACCACAACCCCGGTCCGCAATAGACGCCGACCGTACACGCCGTTTTCCGGTCCAGGCCCAGCTCGTTGGCCGTGCGCAGGTCGGTGACATTGCGATAGCCATGCAGCGGCACCATCGAATCGCCGAAGTGGCCCAGCGCTAGTGGGCGCTCGTCTTCGATGCCCCACATCGGCTCCCACGCCGCAGGCAGAAACTGGTTCGGGATCTTGCGCTCGTCCACGTTGGCATAGACCTTGATCGAAACAAACTCTCCCTCCGCGCCTCCCTTGAACGGCTCCCAGCTCGTTTCGGGCGACTCGAAGAATTCACGCAAGCCGCCGTCGATCACGGCCAACTCGCCCGGATAGGAGGCAATCACGATCGGCGCCTCCGCCGTGCCCGAGCGCGTGAGGTGAACCTTCTCGTAGTAGGCGCCGCCGCGCAGGTAGAGCGTGTCGCCGGGCTTGAGACGCTGCACGCCGTGCTGGATCGTCTTCCAGGGTTTCGCCTCCGAGCCGTCCGCCTTATCATCTCCCTTGACGGCATCGACGAAAAAGGTCGGGCCTTTTTCCGGCGCACGCTTCGCCGCCGTCGGCAATGGCCGCATCGGCGCGTGCGACACGAATTTCGTCTGCCCCATGGCAGGCGCAGAGCCGACCAGAAAAAGCAGCGCGATCCCCAGTGCAAACTTGGTCCGTGTCGATTTCATGAGACGCCCCCCCGCTTCCGCCAAGCTCACTCAGTAATCCGCGATCGAGCCGTCGCGAAGCCGGGCGCCGGGCCAGCGGTAGGTTTGCGGGCGCTTCGCTTCTTCTTCCAGACGCTTCTCATCGACTTCGACTCCCAGACCGGGGCCCGGCGGCAGGCCGATGTAGCCCTCCTTGTCAAGCGTGAATGCCATGCGCGTGAGACCCTTCTGATTGAAGCCCGCGTTGTCGGGATAGAATTCGTGAATGAGGAAGAACGGCACCGACGCGGCGACGTGCAGACTGGCGGCGATGCCGAGGAAGCCGGCCGTGCAATGCGGCGCGATCGGCACATGGTAAGCCTCGGCCAGCGTGGCGACTTTCTTCATCGACGTGATGCCGCCGCCGTGGCAGCAATCGGGTTGCAGGATGTCGAGGCAGCGATTCTGCAAGTACGGGATGAATTCCCAGATGGTCCGATCGCGTTCGCCCGCGGCCAGCGGAATCGAGATCTGCTCCTTGAGCCGTTTGAAGACCTCGATGTTGCCCGGCACCGCGGGTTCTTCGATGAAGAGCACATCGTAGGCCTTGATGGCGCTGGCAAGCTGGATCAACGTGGCCGGCGGCACGGCGCTATGGGCGTCGAACATGACGGCGCCGCTGGGGCCGACCTTCTGCCTGGCCGCGCGGATGGCCGCCACCATGCGCTCGATATCGGCCGGGCTGCCGCTATGCTCGTAGATGCCATGCGGCGGAACTTTGACAGCCTGCGGCGTGTGATATACGCGGATGCGATCCCGGCAGGGCCCGCCGAGCAGGCGATAGACGGGCGTGTTCCAGAGCTTGCCGGCGATGTCCCACAACGCCATGTCGATCCCGGCAAGCGTGTGGACCATGAACGCGCCGCCGCGGATATCGCGATGGGCCCGATAAATCTTCTGCCAAAGGTGCTCGATCCGCGTCGGGTTCTCGCCGTCGATGAGGACGTACAGCGATTCAACGAGCGGCTTCGAGACGCGAGGATCGACGCCCTTGATCTCGCCCCAACCGACGATGCCGTGATTCGTCTCGATCTTGAGATAGACGGTTGGCCCGACCCAGGTCGCGCGCATGCGGCTGATGCGAATCGTCGATGACCGATCCGCAACCTGGGCGGCTGGGTTTTGCTCTGCGGCCACGGCCTCGTTGAGCAACGCCGTGCCGGTGGCCATGGCGCTGGCGGTGGTGAGTACTTCGCGACGAGATTGCATGGGGATCTCCTTTTTCAACACGCCGCTTGCGTTTAGCGTTCGCATGGCGCCCAGCGATCGCTAAACGCAAGCGGTAAGACTAGTAATCTGCAATCGAACCGTCACGCAGCCGCCCGCGCGTCGGCCACTCGGGGCGGTGCGGCCGCTTCGCCAGCTCGGCCAGCACTTTTTCGTCGATTTCGACGCCGAGTCCAGGTCCCTGCGGCAACGAGGCGTAACCTTCCTTGTCAACCGTCCAGTTCTTTCGGATCAGCCCCTGCGGCGTGATCTGGGGATAGTATTCGTGGATAACGAAAAAGGGCACGGCCGCCGACGCGTGCAAACTGGCCGAAACGCCGAGCTCCGTGGTGACGCAGTGCGGCGCGATCGGCACGTGGTACGCCTCGGCAAGCGTGGCGATCTTCTTCATCTGCGTGATGCCGCCGGTGTGGGCGCAATCGGGCTGAATAATGTCGAGGCAGCGTTCTTGTAGGTAAGGAATGAATTCCCAGATCGTGCGGTCGCGCTCGCCGGTTGCCAGCGGGATTCGGATGGCGGCCTTCAGACGCTTGAACACTTCGATATTTCCGGGCACCGCGACTTCTTCGATGAAGTTGACGTCGGTCGGATTCAACGCGGCGGCAAGCTGAATCAGAAACGGCGGCGGCAGCGCGCAATGGGCGTCGAAGATCACCATGCCGTCAGCGCCGACGCGATTGCGTTCGCCCTGAATGTAGGTGACGAAGCGTTGGATGTCGCCGGGATTAGCCGACCACTCCCCCGGCCCGGCGCCCGGCTTGGTCGCCGTTGCGGAAGGGTACACGCGGATGCGGTCGCGCGCTGGCCCGCCGAGCAGCCGATAGACGGGCGTGTTCCAGAGCTTGCCGGCAATGTCCCACAGCGCCATGTCGATGCCAGCGATGGTGTGGACCATGAACGGCCCGCCGCGCACGTTGCGATGGGCGCGGAACAGCTTCTGCCAAAGGTGCTCGATGCGCGTCGGGTTCTCGCCGTCGAGAAGCTCGAACAGCGACCGTGCCAGAGCCGCAGCAACCTGGGGCTCAAGCTGATCGATCTCGCCCCACCCCGTGATGCCGTGGTTGGTTTCGATCTTCACAAAGACCTTCGGCCCGGCAGGCGTGGCAGTGAGCCGGTTGATGCGAATCGACGAGGAGCGATCGCCGACCTGCGCCGCCGGATTCTGTATGGCGGCGATGACGTCCTGTTCGTTCAATCGCTCAGTCAACATGCGGAAGACTCCGATCAGGTCAGCGGCGAACCGCACACTGCCTGGCATCTTACTTTGGAGAAGCCGCTTTTCCAAAGGAAACCCTTGGTACTCCTGAAAAAAAACGGAGCACGCGGATCCACCTCGAACGCTGCTTGCGAGCAGGAAGCGCTGGGACAGCGCAGGAGTGTAGCAAGCTTCACGGCAATGGGTGTGCCTGACGAGCGCGCGAACAATTTCGGCTCGCGGGCTTTTCGCAGGCGTGGGGGCGCGTTAGAATGATGCGCTGCCATGGCGATGGCGTCCTGCGTCAGTGAGATAGCTCAGCTGGTAGAGCACAGCCCTGAAAAGGCAAATCGGCGTCCCTCCATTTTTCGCCAAAAATGGCAGGAAACAAGGCGAAATCCAAGGCGCAACGCACTTCTTGCCGCTTACGTTGAAATGCTTATTTGTGTCTGTTTTTGGCTGTTTGCGGGTGTCGCGACACCAGGTTGTTTTACGTATCATGAAATTCCGGGTTATTTTGGAAGCTATCTACCTCGGCGTGTTCGATTAGCGATCCGGCAGTTCGAATTCACTCGTTTCCGCTGTGACCTCCGCTTGCGCCGGGACACCGATTGCATGGCAATCAGGCGTCCTCCTGACCCAGCAAATCCTGGGTCGATCGAAAAAAAAAATACGCATGCGTGATTTCGGGAACGTCTCCAATGACAAACGTGTCGTCGGAACGGTCATCTCATCGGTATTGAAGTCGCTGATGTCGGTCGTCTTGGCCAGCCGCGTGGTGACGACGCCGTCCAGATCCTGCGTCACGGCCGTATGGTCAAACAACTCAGCCGCGCTCGAAACTAAGCGGCGAACAGGCTTTTTGATTGCTTGGCGCTGGGAATCTCGGACGAAGGTTGGCCTTTCGGCCTTTGACCCTGACTGTCGAAAATCCGGCGCCGAAAATCCGGCGCTCCGTCGATGGCCATTTCTGATGTGCTATCTTTATGTGGACCCTGGCAGGCCACAACCCTAACTCCCGCCCGAGTAGTCCTTTTCGGCTCGGCTGAGTAATTTGACCATACGGGGGAGCATGTCTTCCAATTCCGAGACCATTTTGACACCCTTAAACTCGTTTACTTGGGGGTGCCAAAATAGCTGCTCCAGGTGAATCTCGGCCCAGCGCCGCGAGGAGGAACAAACCTTTCGGCCGGCGACGCGGCGGCGTCGAGCAGCCCGAAGGCGATGCCGTAGGGAGAGCGTCCAGGGCGTGAGTAGGGCCAGTGCCCAAGCCCGGCTTCAAACGGACCGTACGTGTCGCCGAGGGCCAACATGTCGAAGCGGCTAAACGTGCCTGTTTTCCGATCGACTACGAGCCGGCCGTACAATCGCGCTTCAAAGGTCCGGTTGTTGTTGCCGCTCAGATCATCGCTCACTTTGGCAAACCCTCCGAGCCGCATGCTGATCTCGGCCGGCGAGACGCTTTCTACTTTCAGCGAGAGTTCCCCGAGATGGATCTTCTGGGAAATCGGATCGCCGATGGTTCGGTTCAAGTCAAGGTGGAAGCGAAAGATCCGCTTGGTGATCCCGGGAGGAACCGGGAATGTATTTCCTACCGTGGGTTTGTCCGGCACGAGCGACTTCCATTCCTCTTCGGTAAGCCACATGTAATCGGGATGTGCCTCGTAGGCCCGCTTGTGGGTTCGGAAATTCTGCGCGATCCGATCGACCTCGTCGTCCCTCAGTTTCAGACCGGGGTTGATTTGGAGATAGCGTGCGCGCAGGTCCCCATCTCCGATAAAATCCTTGGGAACGGCATGGCGCAGCTTCCCATGATCGTCGTGGCCCAACGCGCGAAGGTAGACCTTGACAATCAGGCCGCCCGGCGGCGGCTTGGGGCGGTCGTCGTCGGTTGCTTCACGCTTGCCGACATTGACTGCGCCGGGCTTGCGCTCGGCCTCCGGCAAGGCATCCCATCCCTTCAGCGCATCGCGAACACACGTTTGATAGTTCTTCGCCAATACCTTGCCGTCGGCGGTGATCGCAACGCGGTCGCCTCCCGCGCCGGAAAATTTCAAACCACAAACATCACGCAGGAACACTACGTCCTGACTTTTGCCGCCCTGCGAGCGACCGTCGATAGCAACGCAGACGAACCGTTTTTGGATGGTCTCCAGGTCGCTCTGCCACAGCGAGGGCTCACGGCCCCCTTGCCCGGCCTGTCAGCAAACGCCCAACGGAGGTGCCCCACCGCCGGACCAAATCAGGATCGGCTTCCCTTCGGCGGCCGCAAGCTGGCGCGCTTCCCAGACGCTCGCTTGCCAGGATATCTTCGCCCAGGGCAACTCATCCGCCGCAGGCCTGACGAGCGCGTGGTACTCGGCAAACTGCTCGGGCGTTAGTTCTGCCGGTACTTTCAATTTGGCCAGCGGTGTTTCGCCCGCGAGCAATAAAGCTGCACAACTCACCGAGGACAAGACGGCGGACCAAACCGCAACCCTGTTCAGATAGCTACATTTCATGGTACTCCTTTCGATCTCAGGTTTGTCTCGTACTTGATCGAGCCGACATTTCCCATTTGGGTTGAGCCTGGAATCGATCGAGGCTCGAAGTTTGATTATAGCGGGCTGCGTTGATAGGGTTGCCGCTGCTGCCTCGGAGCGCAGCAACTCGGGCAGCGCCAGGCCGGCTATCCCCATAGCGCCGACCTTCAGCAAGTCGCGTCGGTTGAGCGAGTTCTCGTGGCGATGTAGCTGATCCAATTTCATGAGAAAGCGGCATTCTCAGCAGGGTTGAGTATAACGGACAGAGATTCAGTTCGTCTCGACCGTTCATGACAAGGAGACGTAGAGATGCCGGCCGCACACCGTTGCCTGATCTTTGGCGGTCTACTCGTAGTGCTCGCCGTCCCGGCGTTCGCGAACGCACCGGGTAAACAGGGCCTCGCCAATCCGTTCTACGCGATGGACACGGCCTTTCAGCGAGGAGGGTTATCGGCCGATCAGCAATTGGACCTTGTCAAAGAACTTGGCTACGCGGGCATCGCCTGGACGGAGACCGCTCCCGCGCAAGCCGTTGCTGCTGCCGAGCGGGCCGAGAAACGCGGTCTCAAGATGTTTGCCATTTACTGCCAGGCCAAGGTGACTCCCGAGGGCAAGCTGACACATTCGCCTGACTTAACCAAGCTCATGGAGGCATTGAAGGGCCGCGGCACGATCGTCTGGCTGCACATCGGCGGCAAAGGCCCGGCCTTCGATTCGTTGACCGAGAAATCGCCGTTGGTCAAGACACTCCGCGATCTTGCGGACGTCGCGGCGACCAACGACTTGCGCATTGCTGTGTATCCGCACGTCGGCGAGTGGACCGCCCATTTCGCCGATGCAACCAAGCTGGCCAAAATCGTCAACCACAAGCGTTTCGGCGTCACCTTCAACCTTTGCCATTGCCTGGCGATGGGCGATGAAGAGAGGATCTTGGGTTTGCTTGATGACGCCAAGTCGGTGCTTTTCACGGCGACCATCAACGGCGCTGATTCGGGCGTGAAGGGAGGGCAATGGAATCGCCTGATTCAGACGCTCGAAAAAGGAACTTACGACACGCGCATCGTGTTGCGCAAGTTGAAGCAGATCGAGTTTGACGGGCCCATCGGCTTTCAGGGGTACGGTATCAAGGGTGACTCACGGTCGATCCTTAGGCCGACGATGGAGGCCTGGCGTAAGTTGTCGGCGGCGAGGGAATAACCAAGGCCGTTTGCGGCTCGGCGCTCGCGTGGCGATTCGTTTGCGAACTCTAAGCTGCAAGCGACACGCATTATATCGCCGCAAATGAATTTGCTGAGATATGGGGACAATATGAAAAAAATCAACCTTCTTGGCATCTCAGGTTTCGCCATCATTGGCTTGCTCACGTTGGAGCAACCGGCGCAGGCCCATCATCGCATGGGTACCGGCAATGCCAGTCTCCTCGGCGGCGATTTGACCGATCCGAACGATGCCGTGAAAGAGAAGGACAAGGTCAACTACGGCCAAGACAAGTCCGAGGATGAACTCAAGCCGATGAACGGCAGCTGGCTGCGCATGAAGTCGGCCCCCAATAATCCGCCCGGGACGCCGCCGCATCAACGCCATCCCTATCAGAGCTGGCAGGGGGCACCCGCGTGTGCCATCTTTCTGAACAACCCCGAAAAACGCAAATGGTACGTCGGCTTCCGCGACGGCGGCAACGGCGGGCCGACCAAGGATGCCCCGTACTACTGTGCCGTCGAATTCAAGGATGCGTTTGTGCTGACGCATTTCACCATCACGACGGCCTCCGACATGCCAGGCCGAGACCCGAAGGTGTGGGCGATCCAGGGATCGAAAAGCGGCAGGGACAACGACTGGACTGACATTTACCGATGTGACGTGAAGGATCGCGACAGCAGCCCGCTGCGCGAGAAGCCGCGCAGCGAGACGACGCTTTTTACCGCCTTCACAACTGCCGACATGGCCAAGGTTGTCACGCAGGCGGATTTGAAAAAACTCTCGGCCAAGCTCAAGGATGAGAAAATTGACAAGGCCGATTTCGCTTTGCCCAAGAAGGCCTATCCGTGGTTTCGCATCGTGATTTTCTCCTGCTTCAATCCGAACAGCACGACCTTCGATGATTTCAACAGGCCTCCCGGCTTCTCTCTGGGCCAGCTCGAATTGTTCGGTATTCAAGGCGTTCGCGAGAAGCCAGCCCCCGTTAAGGTGCGCGCTTACGATCCGCCGTTCATCATTTCCGCGTGGAGCGGGCCGACGGCTAGCCTGGAACGCTCCAAGGAACATGCGGACTGCGGGATCGAGATTCGGGGTTTGGCAGAAAAGTGAAATAGTGTCCGCATCGGGTTTTGACTTTGCTTTGGCAGGAGTTGTTCTGTGCTTCGACTCATTTCGTTAATCTTTGCCATCCTGCTGACCGCAATCGCCACTCCCTGCGCTGCCGGGGAAAAAGTCGATTTCGATCAGCAGGTCGCACCGATCCTCGCCGAACGTTGTCTCGGCTGTCACAGTGGCGCCAAGCCGAAAGGCGGACTCGATCTCACCGGTTCGAAGGCAGTACTGAAGGGCACAAAAAATGGCCCGGCGGTGATTGCGGGGAAACCGGAGGAAAGCCCGCTGTGGACTCGCGTTGAAGCGGGGGAGATGCCGCCGAAAAAGCCGTTGTCGGCCGAGGAGAAGGTGATCCTCAAGACGTGGATCGCGAAGGGCGCCGGTTGGGGAACCGACCCGATCGATCCGCTTCGAATGACGGCCAAGCAGCGAGCCGGTTTCGACTGGTGGTCGCTGAAGCCGCTACGTCGGCCCGTACCACCCAAAGGGGGCGATGCCGCGTGGCCGATCAATCCGATCGATCGCTTCGTGCTGGAACGGCTCGATTTCGCCGGACTGAAACCGTCCGCGGAGGCCGATCGGCGAACGCTGATCCGTCGCCTCTCGCTGGACCTGCTCGGTTTGCCGCCAACCTGGGAGGAGGTCGATGCCTTCGTCCGTGACGAACGGCCCGACGCCTACGAACGACTCGTAGATCGCTTGCTCGCTTCGCCGCACTACGGGGAACGCTGGGCCCAGCACTGGCTGGATGTCGTCCGCTATGGCGAGAGCGGCGGCTTTGAACGCAACGACCCGCGCCGAAATTCCTGGCACTACCGCGATTGGGTCGTGCAGGCTTTTTCCGCCGATATGCCCTACGATCAATTCTGCCGCCTGCAGTTGGCCGGCGACATTCTCCAGCCCGGCGATCCCGATGCCATCAAGGCGTCTGGGTATCTTGTGGCCGGCATCCACAATACCGTGCTGCCTGGCATCAAGGCTTTGCAAGACGCGGCTTTCCATGAGGAACTCGAGGACCTCGTCGGCAATGTCGGCCAGACCTTCCTGGGCATGACGGCTAACTGTGCCCGTTGTCACGACCACAAATTCGATCCGATTTCGCAGATCGATTATTACCGCCTCGCCTCGGCCCTCTCCGGTGTTCGCCACGGTGAGGCCGAATTGCCAAGCCCGAATTTCAAAGCGGAGACCGACCGAATCTCAGCAGCCCTTGCCGAGATTGCGAAGCGATTGACCGAGATGGATGCGCCGATCCGCAAGGAGATCATGGCGGCTCGCAAGGCGCCCGTTGCGTCGGGTCCGGCGCCGATCGCCGCCTGGGATTTTCGCGAGGGGGGCAAGGATCGCATCGGGAACCTACACGCACAACCCAGCGGCGGAGCCCGCTTCACTTCCGACGGACTCGTGCTCGACGGCAAGTTGGCGTTCGCCCGGACGGTGGCGATTCCGCGAATGCTGCGCGAAAAAACGCTTGAAGCCTGGGTTCGGCTGGCCAATCTCGATCAACGCGGCGGCGCCGTGATAACGATTGAGGAGGGGGACAAGTTCGACGCGATCGTCTTCGGCGAACAAGAGGCAAAGCGATGGATGGCCGGCAGCGACTTTTTTCGACGAACCAAGAGCGCGGGCGGCCCTCTCGAGACGGCCGCGCCGTCGAGGCCGGTCCACATCGCCATTGCTTATCGCGCCGACGGCACGATTGCTGTTTATCGCGACGGGCTCCCTTACGGTCAATCCTATGTCAGCTCCGGACCCCAGTCGTTTAATGCGAATCAAGCTCATATCAAGTTCGGCAATCGCCATGGGGTGCCAGGCGGAAACAAGATGCTGGCCGGCATCGTTGAACGAGCGCGATTGTATGATCGTGCCCTGACGAATGACGAAATCGCCATCTCGGCCAAGGTTGAAAACTTCGTCACCGAGACCGAGTTGGTTGCGTGTCTCACGGAACCCCAGCGAGCCAAACGAACCGATTTGCTCAAACAGCGTGCCGAATTGGAAACACAACTCGCCAAGGTGAAGCCGGGAAAAGGCGCCAAGGCCTACACCAATCGTCCGGTGATGCCGCAGACGATGCGCGTCATGCACCGCGGCCAGGTGTCTGAACCCGGTAACGTGGTGTCGCCCGGCGGCGTAGCGGCACTGGGCAAGGCCGACTTCAAGTTGGAACCGAACGTCGCCGAGGGGACACGCCGAGTCAAGTTGGCCGAGTGGATCACGTCGCCCGAGAATCCGCTTTTCGCCCGCGTGATGGTCAATCGACTTTGGCACCATCATTTCGGCATCGGCATCGTTGAAACGCCCAGCGATTTCGGCTTTAACGGCGGTCGGCCCTCGCATCCGGAATTGCTGGACTGGCTCGCCTCCGAGTTTGTCGAGCGCGGCTACCGCCTCAAGGAAATGCATCGGCTCATCGCCACCTCGCGAACCTATCGCCAATCCTCGATGCCGAAAATTGACGGCCTCAAGAAGGACGCCGAATCTCGCCTCCTCTGGCGGAAGCGTCCGATGCGGATCGAAGGGGAAGTCCTGCGCGACAGCTTGTTGGCTGTGACGGGGTTGCTCGATCGCTCCGTGGGTGGCCAGGGCTTTTCCGATTACAAGGAGAACAACAACGCCGGCACCACCTATTTCGATCCAATTGACCCCGTGGGGCCGCAGTTCCACCGCCGGAGTCTGTACCGTTTCCGGCCACGCTCGGCCAGTCAAGGTTTGCTTGACGCGTTCGACTGTCCCGATACCGCCGGCTCGGCCCCGCGCCGCAACGTCACCACGACGCCGCTCCAGGCACTCGCCCTCTGGAATGGCCCATTCGCCCTGCGCATGGCCGACACGCTCGCGGACCGGATTCGGAAAGCGAAAGCCCCCGAAGGCGAGGTCGTCGCATCGTACCGCCTCGTGTTGCAGAGAGACCCGACCATGGAAGAACGCGGGCGTGCCACACGGCTGGTCGAACAGCACGGCGTGAGAGCGCTGGCACGCGTGCTTTTCAACAGCAACGAGTTTCTTGTGATCGAATGACAGACAAACCGCCGGTTTCTGGAGCGAGAGATCCCATGAATGACTTCGTTTTTGATCGTCGTCGTTTGCTTTCCTGGTCGGCTCAAGGCCTCGGGGCGACGGCGCTCTTGCATCTCCTGCAACGCGATGGCGTTCTTTCGGCTCAGGAACAGACGCATTTGCCGGCGAAAGTGAAACGGGCCGTGCAGATCACGCTTGTCGGCGGGCTCAGTCACCTCGATTCGTTTGACCCCAAGCCGGAACTGCGGCGTCGGCACGGACAGACGCTTCGCATGGAACACCAGCCCGACACCTTCTTCAACCAGATCGGCCTTTTGCGCCGCAATGATTTCGATTTCCAGCGATGCGGCCGAAGCGGCCTCGAAATCTCGAATTTGTTCCCGCACATCGCAGAACACGCCGATGAATTGACCGTGCTGCGATCAATGGTCGCCGACAGCGCCAATCACACACCGGCGCTCTTCGTGCTCAATAGCGGCTTTCCACTGAACGGCTACCCGGCGCTCGGCGGCTGGCTTTCCTTCGGACTCGGCAGCGAAGCCGATGATTTACCTTCTTACGTTGTTCTCCCCGACGATCGCGGCGAGGCGAACGGCGGCGCTTCCAACTGGACCGCCGGCTTTCTGCCCGCGCAGCATCAAGGCGTTGCCTTCGGCAGCGGCCCCAATCCCGTCGGCAATCTCGTCCCGGCCAGTCCCATCAGCGCCGCCGAGGAAGAGGCAAGTCGCGCGTTTCTGCGCGAAACGAACCTTGCCCATGTTGCACGCCGTGGCGACGATGCGGACCTGTCCGCGCGGGTTCGCAGCTACGAATTGGCTGCCCGGATGCAACTCGCCGTGCCACGGGTAGCGGATCTTGCCGATGAACCGGTGTCCGTTCGCTCGCTCTACGGGATCGATCGCCCCGAGACGGCCGACGCCGGCCGTCGTTGCTTGCTCGCACGCCGCTTGCTCGAACGAGGCGTTCGCTTCGTGCAAGTCTACTCCGGCGGCCCGATTGCCGGCAGCCCGCGCCGGAGTTGGGACGCCCACGAGAACGTCCGCGAGAACCACTCGGCCGAAGCACGCCGCATCGACCAACCCGTCGCCGCGCTGCTCGCGGACCTGAAGCGCCGCGGCATGCTCGACGACACGCTGGTGCTGTTCACGACGGAGTTCGGCCGCACCCCGTTCACGCAGTCCGGTGCCGGCACGGTTGGAGCCGGTCGCGATCACAACCGTTACGGCTTCTCTTGCTGGCTCGCCGGGGCCGGCCTCAAAAAGGGAATCGCTCACGGCGCCACGGACGAAGTCGGCTGGAAGGCGGTCGTCGATCCGGTCACCTGGAACGACTTCCACGCAACTGTGCTACACCTCTTCGGCATCGACCACGAACGGCTGACCTTCTACCACAACGGCATCCGCCGCCGCCTGACCAACGTCCATGGCCACGTCGTGAATGACATCCTGGCGTGATCGAGGCGATTTACGGCGTCTTTGCTCCTTCTTCCTTCTGACGAGGTGTGCTATTCCGGAACGGTCGGCGTCGCCGCGACTTCGCCCAGTGGGTTCATTCCTTCTTGTCGCCATGGTGCCCGTGATGCGCGTTCGAGAAGATCGGGTTTTGCCGGTCGCCGCGGGCGACAAGATAGGCGACCAGATCCAGAATCTCTTCGCGTGATAGCTTGTCGAGCAATCCCTTCGGCATCAGCGATATCTTTGATTTTGCCTGTTCATCGATCTCCGACTTCCGCACCGGGAGCGGCTTGCCCTTGGCGAGCGGGTTGTCGACCACGAGATAGGAATCCGGTGATTCGCCAACCACCAGGCCGGTGACGGTGCGGCCCGTAGTGAGAATGAAGGTCGTCGACTGGAATTTTTCGTTGATCCGTTTCGACGGTTCGAGGATGTCGATCAAGACATCGGCCGAGTTGAGCTTGAGATCGAGCTTGGCCAGATCGGGGCCGAATTCGTTTCCCTCACCGTTGAGCTTGTGGCAGGCGACGCAGTTGGCCACCTTGAACGCCGACTTGCCCACCTCGAACGAACGCCCGGAGAGCTTCTTGAGATCGGGGGCGAGTTCGTCAAACGCCCATTCGCGTCCCTGTGTGCTGACCTTGAGCAGGGCATCCTTGACGGGCAAGTTCGCCTTGGCGAGGTAAGAGGCGGGATCGGCCTGGTACGCTTTCAAATCATCCACGACATAGAGCACCGCGTACATGCGCCGCCAGTGGCCGGGATACGTGCAGACGATCGGGTAAACGCCCGGGGTCTTCGGGGCCTCGAACGGCAACGCCTGCGTTTCGCCGGGCTGGAGCAATCGGCTGGCGAGCAAGACGTGCGGCGAGTCCGGGATGAACTGACGCTTGGCGGCATCGGGCGCCTGAGCCGTTGTTTCGGATAGCATGCCGATTTCTTCAAGTGTACCCGGCTTGATGATGGCGAGATTGTGCGGCATGAAATCGGTGTTCGAGAAGCGCAACTCCACAGGGCGGCCCGCTTGCACCACGATCTTGTCCTTGTCGTAAATCATTCGCTCAGGGACAGTGCCGATGGCGATGACGCGAACGTCGGCGTTTGCCAGGCGTTGCTCGATCTCCGCAGCCTGCGGAGCCGGCAGCAATTTCGCGAGTTTGCGGGCCAGGCCGATTGCTTCCTGGACGGCGGGCTGGGTGCGATCCTTGGCCGGCAATTCGGACACATGGGCCACGAGATGATCCACCAGCGAGCGGACGTCTCCTTTTTGCCAGTGTTTTTCGGGAATGTTCTTGATCACGCCAATCGCGGCCGTGCGCTGGCGACCCGCTTTGATGAGGGCCGACAGATCACGGATGATCTCGGTCTCATGGCCCGGAATGCGCGGAATAATCGCGAGCGACGCTTCGACGATGGCGTCGTTGCCCCGACCGAGCAGCGTGCTGACATGGGGATAGAGCGTGCCCTTGACCGTGGCAGACTCGACGAACAGCGCGGCCGTCAGCACGTCGCGGAGTCGGGCGTCATTTGTCCCGGCGAACGAGAACACGTCGTCCGCGGAGTTATCTGCGGTCATCCATGCGGCGAAGCCGAGACGTCGTGCCTCCGCAGTCTTGCCCTGAGTCGCAAGCTTGCGCCAGCGCGGAGCGAGAGCCCGAAGGTCTGCGGAGGTTTGGTTCGCCAAATATTTCGTCAGGGTGACAAGGCTGAAAGCGTCTGCACCGGCGTCAAACTCATCGCTCAGATCGAATGCCAGCGCGAGCGGCATGGCCTTCTTCAAGCCGGCCAGGCCCTTGATCGCTTTTTCCACCTGTTCGACGTTAACGTTTGAACGAGCCAGAACCGCGCGATAGGCGCCTTCGTCCGCGCCGCTAGCCAGAAGTTTGTCGATGCTGGTGTTGCGATAGGAGTAATTCAGAGCGGCAGGCGACAACCGTTTACCGGTTTTCTTCGCATCAGCCAGGTAGTTGTCCACCTTGAGCGATTTGGCCGCCTCCTTCAGGACAAATTCGAGGTGTGCGTCGGTCGGTAGCGTGGCGGCGGCGAAGACCACCTCAGGAGCGTCGGGACCGTTGTAGGAGGTTGCCGCGATCAAAGCCTCGGCACGAACGCGTGGGTGCGAGTCAGCCGCCAGTTTGACGAGCAGCGGGCCGACGTTCTTGACCTTGCCGTGCCATTCGCGGAGCACGCGCGTCGCGGCGGCCCGGGCGTTTCCTTCGGGCGATAGAAGCACTCGCCGCAACAGATCCTCGTTGACTACGTGCAACATCGAATGCACCCAGAGCGCCTCGACGAGGGGCTGCGCGTGGGCCGGGTTGGCGGGATCGAGCGTGGCGGCGAATTTCGCTGCCGCATCCGTCGCGGGCTTCTCCGGGGAATCGGGCCACGCCACGGGTTGATACGGGTGTCCGATGAACCGCGTCAATTCGAGGCGGGCCCGATAACGGATATCATCGTCGGATGACGCAAGATGTTTCACGATCTCTTCGGCCGACTTGCCGCGCATCTTGACCGGCTTCCTCAGTGGTTGGCCGCCAACGGTCACGCGGTAGATACGGCCATGAGTGTGACCGCGGTTGGGATCGCGCAGGTTGTGCTGGAGATGGCCGATGAGAGGATTCTGCCAGTCGGTGACATAGAGGGCGCCATCGCCGCCGATGCGGATCGAGGAGGGGCGGAAGTTGGGGTCCTTGGACGAAAGAATCGGCTCGATCGGAGTAGTGAAGAATCCGGCGTCCTTTTCGACGAACTTGTACTGGGCCACGCCCTGGAAACCAATGACGTTGCCAACGAGCATATTGCCGCGAAGTTCGGGCGGAAAATGGCTGCCGGCAATGATGTCAATGGCGGGAACGGGGCGCACCGTCTTGGAAAAGAGCGGGCTTGGCGTGTTGCGCGGAGGGAAGGCGACGTGCTTGCCGGAACCGCCGGTGCCGTCTGTGACGAACTGGTTGCCCCAGCGGTCGAAGACGTCGCCGTGCGGGTTGGGGCCGATGGGGAAATGAAAGGTCGTCTTGTGGGTGATCGGATCGAAACGGTAGACACCGGTGCCGGAATGGCGGAACGGCTTGGACGAAGGCGACTCGATGCCGAAGACCTGGAAGATGCCGCTCTGGAAGTAGAGGGCGCCGTCGGGACCGCTGACGAACGAATTCGCGGTGTGGTGAGTGTCGGCGGTGTCGATGCCGCTGAGAATACGGATGCGTACGTCGGCGATGCCGTCGCCGTCGGTGTCTTTCATGAAGAAGAGGTCGGGCCCCGAGCAAACGATGATACCGCCGCCGAAGAATTCGAAACCTGTGGGGCAGTGAACCTTGTCCGCGAAGACGACGCAGCGGTCGGCCTTGCCGTCGCCATCGTCGTCGTAGAACGTCAGGATGGCGTCTTTGAGTTCTTCATTGGGATGCCAGCGCGGATAGGACGGCCAGACGGCGACCCAGAGATTGCCGTCAGCGTCAACCGAGGATTGCACCGGATTGGCGAGCCGGGGGAACTTCTCCTCGGAGGCGAAGAGATTCACCTTCATTCCCTTGTGCACGGTCATCATCTTGATGGCTTCTTCGCCGCCAAGGTAATGATGCGAGCCATCGGGGTTCTTCCCCGGCTTGTTGGTCTTGATTTCCAACGGCGGCGGCGCATTGCTGTCGTCGATCTTGAGATCGCTTCCCTGGGCAATCGCCCAGATGCGGCGGTCGCGGTTCGCGGTCTTCACGGCGAAGATTTCGAGTTCGCGTTTCGAGATCGTGGCATTGGTCTGCCCGTCGTAATTGCCGGTGCCCGAGCGGCCGCCGTAGACGTTGTAGCCGTCGGTCACGCGGTAGTGGTTGAACCAGTGCAAGCTCTTGTCGAGCACGACCTCACGCAGTTTTTCGAGCTGAACCTTATCGCGGCCGATCGCCTTGCCGAAGAGCGCGCCGTCAATGATCTCGGCAATCTCGCGATTGCCGTCGTCGGTCGGATGAATGCCGTTGAGCGTGATCGGGGTCTTGGCCTTTCCATAAAGTGCTTGCGTCGAATGAAAAAGATCGACGAACGGAACCTTGCGGGCGGCAGCGACCTCGGCGATCGCCTTCGTGTACATCTCGAGTCGGGCGTTGTTCTCGCGGCCATCTGGCAAATTCGGCGAGCGCAGATCCTCGTGCGCGATCGGCGAGAAGAGGACGACTCGCGGCGCCGAGTTGCCGTTGTACTTCTGTTTCGCAGTGTGATCGAGGAAGTCTTCGAGCTGCTTGCGGAAATCCGCAAGTCCCGCCTCGCCGCCGAACGATTCGTTGTAGCCGAAGAAGGCGAAGATCACGTCGGCCTTCGAGAAGGTCAAATGCTTGTCGGGGCTGCCGAAGTTCTGCTCGCGAGGCCGAAGGGCGATTTCGTCGGCGGCATAACCGAGATTGCGAATGACGAGTTCGTGCTTCGGAAACCGCTGCTGGAGGAGCGTCTCCAGCCAACCGTCGTGCTGCATCCGATCCGCGAGCGTGTTGCCGATGAGGCAGATGTGGTCGCCGCGCTTCAGCTCTAGCCCCGGTTGGGCAAACGCCGACGACGACGTCAGGAAAGCAAGGACGGCAACCAAAGAGAATCTCAGTAATCGAATACGTAACATGCAGCACTCCGGGTGGAAAAAAACAAGACAAGGTTCAGGAAGGTTACGCGACGAATCTACGAAAGTCGGCTGGGCTTGCTAAACCATCAACTCGGCCAGCGGTCCTCTCAAATTCAGGTCGCGCAGGTTGGGGTCGGTTTGGCCGAAGTGATCCTCGGGACGGAAGCCGGTCGCTTGCAGGATGCTGTTGTACCAGTTGCCGATGGTTCGGTGACCGTTCCGGCCGTAATTCGCATAGCGCAGATAGCGGCCGGCGGTGCGAAGGCGGTGGCTGCGGCCCCCGACGACGACAAAAGGCCATTCGTGCCGGTTGGAATGGTGCGATTCGCCGGTGTCGCTGAAGTAGAGGATCATTGTGTTGTCGAGCATCGTGCCGTTGCCTTCGCGCATAGCTCGCAGGTTAGCCGCGAGACGAGCGATCTGCTCCACCTGAAAGCGGATGATCATGTCGGTGGCGCGAGGCGCGGCGATGCCGTTATCAGTGGTCATGCCATGGCCGATGTCGTGAACGCTGACGGTTCGGAAGCCGAGGTTTTCGTATTTCACGCTCAGCCAGTCCATGCGGATCGAGATCACGTTCGTAAGTCCGATCTTGAGCGAGGCAGACGCCATCTCGAAAAAAGTGCCGATACGATCGGCGAACGCGGTCGAGGTGTACTGGTCGGTGAGCCGCGGCGCATGCTGCCGGATCGTGGCCCGCATCTCGCGGAGCCGATCGTTGCGAGTGCGTACCGTGTCGAAGGCATTGAGGTAGCTGTCGAGTTTCTCGCGCTCTTCCTGATTGATCTGTTTGGAGAGGCGACGGGTATCTTCCGCGAGGAAATCGAGGAGATTCGTCTGCAAATCGAACTCTCGCTCGCCGCCGGTGCGAAGATCCAAGGCGCTGCCGAAGAGCTGGCGATAGGCTTTTTCGGCGCTGGCCTGATACGCCATCGGCCGGTTCTCGCCGTAGGCCGACAAGCGCGGATAGACGGCGGTGTCCGCCACCGTCGGCCCAAAGTTACTGCCAATGACGTGCCCGTTCGGGGCGAAACCGTAGTTGTTAAACGGTGCCGTCAGTCTGCTGCCCAGCATACAATCGATAGTCGGCGCGGTAGGTTTATCGGGGGCGTTGTGGCAGCTCATCGCGCCGTAATAGGACGAGTGATTCCCGGCGAAGTTGGCCCCGGAGAGCCCTTCGAGAATCATCATCTGATCCTTGAACGGGGCCAGAGCCTGGAGGTTCTCCGGGAGGCGATGGTCCCTGAGATTCAAGTCGATCGTCCGGCTGCCATCGCCAATGTTGACGCCGCTGGGGCGAACAGCAGTGGGTGCCAGCCCACTCGATTTGATGATAAAGATAAAACGCTTGGGCAGCGCCGCCTGATCGCCGGAAGCGTGAATGTCGAGTTGGTTCAAGAGGGGCGCTAACCCCAGGCCGCCGGCACCGAGGGCGATGCCTTTGAGAAAGGATCTGCGTGATTTGGACATATGCATTGGCTCCGTGCGTTTATTTGGGGATTTTCTCAAGCAGAAAATTCAGAGCTCCGTGCAGAACGATCAAGTAACATGGGGCATTTCTCCCGCGTCGGCAAATCAGGAACCTCGTCGCGCGCGACCTGCTGAAGACGTTCAAGCAACTCATCGGTTTCAAGCGGCACGAGGCCGGGAAGTTGACACCAGGGCGAGTCGAGCAGTTGATTGTCAATTCGCGGCGTTTCGAGCCCCAATTCTTGACGAATACGCAGAACCGCAAGGATCTCGGTGGCGAGCGTTTCAAAAGGCGGCCAGCTGAATTCGTGATCGTCGCCTGTTCGCATCATATGGTAATCGCAAACGACATCGAGAGCGCCGGCGAGTTTGACAGGATCATCCCAAGCGGCGAACACCGTGCCATACACCCCATAGGATTTTTCCGGCTCCGAGACACCGTCGAAAATCGCCGGGTTGCGCATGCTGTAAAGCTTGAGCAAGAAAGGCGACAGCGGCGAGCCCCCCAGCCTGAACTTCTCGACACGCAGCATCTGCTTGCAGAAGTAGTCCGCGGTCTCCCATTCTTGCAGCACGATGGCGAGCGCGAGTTTGTTGCCGAAGTCTCCGCAGCCAAAGAAAAGGTCCCGCGGCTTCTTGAAGCGAAGCTGAAAGGGAACATCCCAAAAAAAAATACTCCAGCGCTCGACGAATCTTGGTCCAACCGCCCGGCCTCTTGTCCCATAGATCAACTAGCCCCTCCGCACCCGTACGTCCGCCCCAAGTCGTGTAGTTCACGAGAATCAGTCGATCGGGCGTCGCAACGAAAGCACGCCATTCCTGGCGTGCTTTCTCCTGATGTTGGGGGGCCATGGTGTTCCGACCGGGGTGCTCCAACAGGTACGGGGAATCAAGCCGCATATCGATGAAATCCAGGTCCTCTTGGTAGCGGGAATCAAAATCGGATTTCATGCGATCGAGCCACTCGCGACTCCCTTTTACCCCTTTTCTTAAGAAGTCACGCTTCGGCTTGACCTCCTTGCCCACTCTCTTGAACATCTGCTTGCCCGGTTGTTCGCGAAAAACGTTAGCGAACCAGGGGCCGAGCAATTCTTCCAGACGCTGCCAGGTCTCCTTTACGGCGACGAGATGGCCATAGGTATCCGTGCCATCGAACGCAGCCAGAGTGTAGATACGCACCGTCTCCGGCAGGATTGCGCGAAACGCGAAGACGATCTCGTGGAGATCCGGCTCCTTTGGGATTTTCACCGAATAGCGAGCACCCACGCCGTCGATTTGCATGAATAGCTTGGTCGGAAAGAACGTCTTCCCGTTCTCCGTCTCAATCATCGCCTTGATGCCGGCCGGGTAGAGGCGGAGAAAAATCTCTCGCAGAGGGTCGCTCGGATGAAATCGCCAATCGGTAACGAGGGCCTGGGGCGATGCGCAGACGGCATCGGTGAAGTCCCAGGCCATTTCAGCATGCGGTTTTTCTCGGAACGAGCGAACTGTCGGCTCCGGAACCTCAAGGATCGCCAGCGCGGCGGAAAGATCGTCGATCGATGGCATCGCTGCGTTGTTCGACATGGGCCTGCCCTCTCGCGATCCGTTACAACTGGGCGCATTGAATACGGATTCTACCTTGCGCCTACTTGCGATACAGAAACGAGTCCGAGGTCATGAGCGAAATAATCACTTCGCTGAACCTGCCGCCGCTATTGACGTAGGCCTGGTCGGCGGCGATCAACGTCCTTGAGTCGCTCAATGTTTCATTGCGCCCCATCCAGTAACGGAACGCGTGACGGATGATCGACTGGCGTACTCGTGAGGATTTCGCCAGGCGTTGCACGAGATCGACGGCGTCTTTCACTTCGCCGTCCAGGGCCGGATCGCCGGTTCCCGAAAGATAGCCGGTGGCATCGACGGGGTGTGGGATGATCCCGTTGTTCTTCACCTTGGAAATCTTATCCCATTCGTGCTGTTCGATGAAGTCCTTTCGTTTCGGATCGTAGTAATGGCCTGTGCGATAGCGCCCGAAATCATCGAAACCCTCGAAGGCGTTGCCCAGAGGATTCATATGCTTGTGACACTTCCAGCACGCATCCTGTTTGACAATCTCGAACCGCTCGCGCAGCGTCTTGTCGTGAATTTCGGGAACTTTCGCATCGACGCCGATCGGCAGCTCCGGGACGCTGCCGGCGAGCAGCCGTTCGCGGATCCACTTGCCGCGGCGGACCGGATCGTTGGCGACGCATTTGGCGTGGACCATCAGCCAACTCGGATCGGTGAGAACGCCCGCCCGAAACATTTCGTTCTTGGCGCGATTTTCGATCTCCTTGCGTTTCTGCTGATGCTCCTTGATGAGATTCTCCCGGCTTTTTTCGGGGGCCTTTTTCAACTTCTCCGCGTAATTCGCGTCGAGTAACTCAAGGAGCCGAGCGCGGCTATCGTTGAAGCGCGGCGAGGCCAGCAGTTCGGCGAACACGTTCCTGTCTTCGTTGACGATCGACGCGATGGTCCCTTGCGTGACGCCCGGCGTCGCCCGCGGACCAAAGGAACCACGCTTCGCGTCCTTGAAGACGCTGGCAACCCGCGGATACTCGAAGAACTCCTCAAGAAAACGTTGCACCCGCGGCAGATAGGCGTAACCCCGCTTTCCCTGGGCCCGCAGCGAATCGTGGAAACCAGGCAGCCCAAGTTGATTTGGCGGGACGCCGTCGGCAATCAGCCGCCTGACCACCCGCTCCACCTCGGCCCTGGTCGAAAGCTGCTTCTTCTCCAGTGCCTCTTGAATGATCGGAACCTTGGGTAGTGTCGTCATATCGCGTTGCAAAAACTGCTTTATTGAAGTGCCTTTTTCAGCTGTGCCCGCAGGTCCGCATCTCCCTCGAAAACAAATTGGCCCCACGCCAACACGTCCCGTTGCTGAACATCCTTCACTCGCGCCGATTCTTTACTAGCGGCGTCGGCAGTGCCGTAATCGTTCACAACGAACCAGCCTTTGCCTGCTTGTGGACCGAATGCGTTGCAAGTTTGAATTGCTTCGCCGTATGGGTCAAGAGGCTGGGCACCGGAATATCCGATGGCGAACACCATTCCTCTTGTACCTTGACCGCGTCCCGTCTCTATTCCCTTGCTGCGCAGATGATCCTGCAAATCCTGCCAGTTCCACTTGTCAAGCTGGTTAGTGGCTTTGCCTTTTGCCTTGGCAACTGGACTATCGCCTTTTTCTTTGCTGCTCTTGAGATATGGAACGCCAAGATATGTGAACCCGGCCCCGCAAGTGAAACAGAGACAGCCGAACGCGGCAACGCCGGCAAGAACAACGGCAGCGCGAGTTTTGCTCATGGATGTTATCCTAAATTTGCGCTGCGGTGGGCGGATGAATAACGATGTGAATTTCGTACCCGCCAGTCGGCGTAGGAACCTCTTCAAGAGTCTGTGGATGGCGATTGTCGCTTGACATGATCTGCTTGACAATCCCACTGACTTCTTGTTGCTGACGCAAAGCAATATTGAGGAGGCGTGCAGTTTCCGCGACAAGAAAAAAAGCTCCGGTTGGCTGGATTACGCCTTTTGTCATGGTTTCACTATCCCAAAAAACTTCGATTGGCTGGTGTTCTGATCGGCTTCCTCAACATCAACCATCGCCGAAGTGTCATCAGTCAATGCGAGCTTGTAGTGTCCAGGCGATATCGGCATGTTCGACGTTTTCGGCCCGACGGTCCCGCTCCATGCTGACCTGCCTGTAGTCCCAATCGGGTCAATAGTCAAATCGACATCGACCTGCTGGCCGAAGCCATTGTCATACAGCCAAGCATCCATTGGTCTTTCCTGAGACTGGATTCGCTCGCTCGGTGCGTGCCAGGAATAAGAGCAACACATCAAGCGAGCCGACCGGGTAATTACTCCGACCGTCCAGCTGGCCACATTATATACGGCTCGCTTCGGCAAGCAACCGCTCCAAGGTCCAAGTCTCCGTCGTCAATCCCGATTTCTGCGCTGGGGTCATTTTCAGCGTCATATGCTTTCGGCAGAAATTGTAAAACGCAAAGAACAAGGCCATTGCCGCTTCGTGGTTCTCCCATTTCTTGCTGTGCGCGTCGGTCAAGCGAGTGAGGCGGCGAATCTGCATCCGCAACGTCTTGTTGCTCCGCTCGACATGCGAAGTGCATACCCGATACTCATCAGGATCGCCCAGGCGGGCCGTGCTGATGGTTTCTACTACTACGCCGGGAGAATACCGGCCTTCGTCCGCCGCGTCGCCGTAGACCTTGACCAGTGTTGCAAAGTCAACCCGTCCGCCCAGGATCGCGGGAATGACCGTCCGGTAAGGCGTGAAGCCGTCCGTGGTCAGTTGGAAGCGCCCGCTGGTCGCGTGGTACAGGTTATCCGCGAAGATCGCCGTATCGGTCGGGGTCCGCTTGCCGACGTGCCAAGTTAGAATCAGTTTCGTATGGCGCTCGATAGCCGTGAAACACCAAACGTCGCCGACTGATTCTTCACGCTTGAGCCGCAGACGGGTCTTTTCCTTCATCGCCACGAAGCCCCAGATTTCATCGCACTGAACGTCCTTGACAGGAACATCCTGAACTTTCTTTTCCATGAAAGCTTGGCATTTTTCGCCAGCGGCAACCATCGCGGCAATAATCGTGTTGCGCCCGACGTGGTGAACGCGCTCCAGGGAACGGATGCTGCTGCCTTCCAAGAGCATGTTGAGGATCATCAGCATCTTTGCCGGCTCGACGCAACGCCGATCCTGGTGGCGTGTCTGTTCGTCCGTGAAAGTCTTCTTGCACGTATCGCACCGATGCCGCTGCGAGCCGTTACGATTCCAACCGAAGCGACGAGTTCCACCTTGGCAAACTGGACAAAACATAGCAAGCGCCTTTCGCCTTTTGAGGCAGCTTGCTAGAATGAAAGTCTCACGTTGCATTCTGGCTTAACTGCCGGTTTGTGATTGCCCTTGATCTTGTTTCAGCAGGGTCAAGGGTTTTCTCTTACGCTCTTATTGTACGCACATAAACATGAAGCGGCAAGTTTATTTTCTTGCTTTTCCAGAAATTTGTGCGTACAATTATTTCATGGACAAACCTCGACGGGGACGCCCCCCGAAAAGCGGCGACGAGACTCTTTCGGATCGCGTATTCCTGCGAGTGACGGCCAGCGAAAAGGCGGCTTACGATCAGGCTGCCGAATCCTCTGGTATCGAGCTATCCGAGTGGATTCGCGCGGCCCTGAACAAAACCGCCAAGCAAGCCTTGAAAAAGGCAAGCCAGGTGCCTTAGAATGGCTATCCGGTCCCGTAGCGGAGCGTGCGGGATTCGGACCCGCGTCAGGCGTGTTACTTCTCAGGGTTAGCGCCCGATACCGGGTGTAAGCCGGCTGCAATCGGCCTCTCTGCCAACGCTCCAAAATGCTCCCCCAGCCTGTTCAACGCCAGGCTGGGGGATTGCTCATCTCCTCACTGGTCCCTCCGATCTTGGAAAAAGAAAGACCCCAAACGAAACGCTCTGGCGTGTGCCAGACGTTTTCATTTTGGGGCCTTGTTTTCTGAATATCAATGGACAGTGACGTGGGAACCGTCCCTGGTTGCAATAAAGGACGTTCTCTTTCCCTAATTGCAATTAGGGACGTGAAGGACAATCCCTAATTGCAATTAGGGATGG
>SHZY01000026.1 GCA_009692065.1 Gemmataceae bacterium | reverse complement strand
CCGCCAACACGATCCGCAGCTTTTCCTCGGCAGACCACTTTCGTCGCTTGCTCATGTCTTTTCCTCCAGGGGGTTCTTGATTTCACTACACCCGGAGGAGACGGTCGGCTACTTTAGGCTGTGTGCCATTTGGGGTGAAACACTACAGCGGCTGAACAGGCCTGTCGTCGGCGTGCTGGGTTCGACGCCGGAGAAAAGTCGGCAGGCCGCGCAAACTCTCGGCATCCCGCGCGGCTACGCAAATTACGAAGAGTTGCTCTGCGACCCCAGTGTGCTGGCCGTCCATCTGGCCTCGCCCAATCGCGTCCATCACGATCAGTGCAAGCGTGCGCTGCAAGCGGGGAAGCACGTGGTCTGCGAGAAGCCGCTGGCGATGAATGTGAAGGAATCGGCCGAGCTGGTCGCGCTGGCTGAGCAGAAAGCCCTGGTCGCGGCCGTCTGCTACAACGTCCGCTTTTATCCGTTGTGTCTGGAGGTCCGCGAATGGATCGCTTCGGGCCGGCTGGGCGAGATTTACCACGTCACCGGTTCTTACCTGCAAGATTGGCTCTTGCATGATACCGATTTCAACTGGCGCGTCCTGGCCGAGGAGGGGGCGAATTGCGCGCCATCGCCGACATCGGCACCAACTGGCTCGATCTCGTGCAAGCGCTGACCGGGCTGTACGTGACCGAGGTGTGCGCGGACCTCAAGACCGTTTGGCCCACGCGGCGTCGGCCCCAGGGTTCGGTCGAAACGTTCTGCGCCGGCTCTTTGCCGGAGGCAGGTTTGATCGACGTCCCGATCACCACCGAGGACTATGGCTCCGTTCTCATGCACTTCGACCACGGCGTCCGTGGCTCATTCACGGTCTCGCAAGTCAGTGCGGGCCACAAGAACTGCCTGCGCTTTGAGATTGCAGGCTCGGCTGGCTCCGTGGCATGGAACAGCGAACACCCCAACGAATTGTGGATGGGCGAGCGCGATCGACCCAATGAACTGTTGACTCGCGATCCGGCCCTGTTGCACGCAGCGGTTCGCCCCTACGCCAACTATCCGGGCGGCCACAACGAAGGCTTTCCCGATACGTTCAAGCAACTCTTCCGCGCGATTTACCATTACATCGACGCCGGCGATTACCGTGCCGCGAAGGCTTTCCCGACTTTCGCGGACGGGCATCGCGAGATCGTGCTGTGCGGGGCGATCCTGCGGAGTCAGCGCGCGCGGGCGTGGGTTAGCGTCCCCGTGTAGCCGCCCGCCTTGGGCGAGCGCTTGCGGCTAGACGACGCAGGTTCAGCGCGGTGGTTCTTTGGGTTTGGTTCGGTCCGGCAGAAACATGGCCAGGAGTTCCGGACGCGAGTTGACGCCGAGTTTCTTGTAGATTGCCTTGGTATGGTTGTGAATTGTGTGCTGACTGAGATTGAGTACCGTGGCCACTTCTTTTTCCCCCAGGCCTGTGAGCAGATGATCGAAAACGCTCCGCTCCGCTTGGGAGAGATGCTCGAGGGCGTTCGGCTGCGCGGTCGGTTTGAGGTGGACGATGAACGTCGAAGCCTCCGACATTTCCGGCTCGTCGTCTTGGGGCGTTTCGTGGCCCACAAGCTGAAACACGACCCAGCCAAACCGTACCGTCTGCCCCGGCGTCAATTCCGCATGCTCGATGCGCTCGCGCACGCCATCGATGAATGTGCCGTTGCGGCTGTCCAGGTCATTCAGGAGGATCGATCCATCCTTGACCGTGAATTCCGCGTGACGGCGCGACACGGACAGATCGTTGATGACAAACGCACACGCGGAAGATCGGCCAAGGCGGTAGCATTTCCCATGCTCTAGATACCCAGGTCCTTTTTCAAGCGACCGATCGGTGCAAACCATCCGCAGCAGCAGCATCAACCATCCTCCGAGGCTAAAAGCGTCAGAACGGGCAAAATGACCTGTTCAGGTCATTGCATGCAGAAGCGTTTTCGGGAATACTAATTCAAGTCGGCGTCGCTTAGCACAGCCCCATCCCGATGGCGCTCGCCCAGGCCATCGGGATGCTTTCTTTTCTACCCTATTGATGTTACCTGCTGATTTTCCGAAAACATTCCGTTGTTTCAAGCCTGGTATTTGTTTCGTGGCTCGTCGCGGCCCTTCCCATCTTTTTCTGCAAAAGTCGAACAATTCATTGCACGGGATGAATTTCCTGGGTAAGATTAAGCGATAATACTGCCAGCCTCGTTTTGCCGGTGAGCTTGCTCGCCGCGCTCCGCAACTGCAATTTAGGGGGTGACCACATGAACGCACACTACGCTTGCAATTCACCGGCCCACGCGATTTCGCGCCGCCAGTTCCTGGCGGGAACCACGGCTGCCGGCGTCGGCATGCTCGGCTTCAAGGACATGCTTGCGCCTGCCAACGCGGCCGAGATTCGCCGGCAGGACAAACGCGTCCTCGTGATTTTCCTCGCCGGCGGCGTCAGTCAGCTGGAAAGCTGGGATCCCAAGCCCGGCACCAACACGGGCGGACCGTTTCAGGCCATTCCGACTTCGGTGCCCGGCGTTCACATCAGCGAACTATTGCCGCACACGGCCCGGCAAGCCCACAACCTCGCGATCGTCCGCAGCATCAACATCGCGACCGACGATCACGGCGTGGGCGCGTACATCATGCAGACCGGCCGACGCCAGACCCCGGCCGAGCGCTTCCCGCACCTCGGCTCCGCGGTCGCCAAGCTGCTCGGCAACGAGGAAAGCCCGCTGCCTGGCTATATCCACGTGTCGCCGCGCGGCGATGGCAGCGGCTTCAATCGCAATGATGCTGCCTTCCTGGGCCCGCGCTACGCCTCCGTGACGCTTGCCGATGGCGCGCCGCCCGCCAACCTCCTGCGGCCCGCAACCTTGACGGAATTGGCCGACCAGGAACGCAACGAGCTGCGCGACCGCCTCAATACCCGCTTCGCTCAGACGCGCCGCAGCGCTGACACCGAAGCGTACACGAATTCGTATGGCCAGGCCATGCAGGTGATGCAACGCCGCAATCTCTTCGATCTTAGCCAGGAGCCGATGGCTCTGCGTGATCGCTACGGCCATCACGAGTTCGGCCGGCATATGCTGCTCGCACGCCGCATGTTGGAAGCCGGTGTGACCTTCACCAAGGTGACGCACTCCAACTACGACACACACCACGAAAACTTCGACTTCCACATCGAACAGCTCGGCGAATTCGACAAGACCTTTGCGACGCTGCTCGACGATCTCGAACAGCGCGGTATGCTCGAAAAAACCCTTGTCGTCGTGATGTCGGAGTTTGGCCGCACGCCGAATATCAATCGCAATTATGGCCGCGATCACTGGGGCCGTTCGTTCTCGATCGCCATGGGTGGCTGCGGCATTCGCGGCGGCGCGGTCATCGGCTCCACGAACGCCAACGGCACCGCGGTGGCCGATCGTCAGGTCAACGGCGGGCACCTGTTCCACACCTACTTCCGGGCGCTGGGCCTCAACCCGACGCGCAACCATCACCACGACGGCCGACCGATTCCGATGGCCGATCCGGCGGCGGCGGCGATCACCGAGGTGCTGGCGTAATCCTTTTGGCCGCTTGCGGCTTAGCGCTCACGTGAAAGCGCGAAACCGCTGTGCGTTTGCCAGCGAGCGCTAAGCCGCAAGCGGTCAATACCGGGGTTTCATCATGGGCATTTTTTCGCGCAACGTCGCCCCCAACGGCCAAATCACGCCGTCGCGCACGCGCATGGCTCTCGAACTGCGGCACACCAGTGCGTTGATCGGCTGCCGGTTCGATCCGACCGGCCGATTCGTCTTCGCGACCGCACAGGACAACACCATCCAGCGCTGGGAACTTGCCGCCCCTAATGCCAAGGTCGCGTTCGCCGGCCATCGCAGCTGGGCGCGCGGCCTTGCGTTTCACAGCGCATCGCGCAAGCTGCTGAGCGCCGACTGGAACGGCAAGGTGATGGTCTGGTCGAGTGAATCTGCTACGCCGCAAGCGGAGCGGATCATCGACGCCCACGACGGCTGGGTCCGCGCCATTGTCATGAGTCCCGATCAGCGCCAGTTTTTGACCTGCGGCAACGACAACCTCGTCAAGCTGTGGAACGTCGCCGACTTTTCGCTGGCCCGCACCTTCGAGGGGCACAATAGCCATGTCTACAACGTCGCGTTTCATCCAACCGAGCGGATGATCGTCTCCGGCGACCTGCGCGGCAACGTCAAGCAATGGGATTTGCAAACAGGCCGTGAGACGCGGCAGATGGATGCTTCCGTGATCTTCCGCTACGACCCGAGCTTCCGTGCCGACCATGGCGGCGTGCGCAGTATGACGTTCAATGCCGACGGTTCGCTGCTCGCATGCGCCGGCATCACGAATGTTTCCAACGCCTTTGCCGGCGTCGGCAATCCGGCGATCGTGCTGTTCAACTGGCAGACCGGCCAGCGTTCACAGGTCCTGCGCGTCAATCCCGCCTTCCAGGGGACTGCTTGGGGCGTCGTCTTCCATCCGCAGGGATTCGTCATCGGCGCCGGCGGCGGCAATGGCGGCGGCCTGTGGTTCTGGCGGCCCACCGAGGCGAACTCGATTCAGAGCATCACAGTGCCCAATAACGCCCGCGATCTCGCAATCCATTCCGACAACCGCCGCCTCGCGGTGCCGTGCTTCGACGGCGTCGTGCGGATTTATGAGTTGTCTTGATATTCTCCTCTCGCTTACAATCAATTCCAAGCCCGCAGGCGAGAGTCTGCGGGGTGATCGCTTATCCCGCAGGCTTTCGCCTGCGGGCGTGGAGGATATTTTGCCATGCCCAACAACGCCACCGATCGCAACCTGCTTTTCGGCATTCTCGCCCTGCAGATGGACTTCATCCGCCGCGATGCGCTGATCGCTGCCATGAATGCCTGGGTGCTGGACAAGAAAAAACCGCTCGGGAAGATTCTGCTCGACCAGAAGGCTCTCACGGCGGACACCCATGCGCTCTTGGAAGCCTTGGTGCAGAAGCACCTGGAAATGCACGGCAACGACGTCGAGAAAAGTCTGGTGGCGGTCAGTTCGCTTGCCGACAAGGTGCGCAACGAGCTCGATCAAATCAAGGATGCCGATGTGCAGGCCAGCCTGGTGCATGTCGCCGGAGGCCATACCAGGGACGCGGAGCCTGGCGCCACGGTCAGCTTCGGGGCCGGCGACTGGTCGTCGAAGGGACTACGGTTCCGTATCCTCAGGCCGCACGCCAAGGGGGCCTGGGCATGGTTTATCTCGCCCATGACGAGGAGTTGAACCGCGACGTTGCCCTCAAGGAGATTCAGGATCGCCACACCGAAAATGAGGACAGCCGTTCGCGCCTCCTTCTGGAGGCCGGGATCGCCGGCGGCCTGGAGCACCCGAGCATCGTGCCGGTCTATGGCCTGGATCAATACGCGGATGGCCGGCCGTTATGTGCGATGCGCTTCATCAAGGTCGACAGCCTCAGGGACGCCATCGAGAAGTTCCACAAGGGCGGCGGCAAAATCAACGAGCGCCCCGTGGAGTTCCGCGAATTCCTTGAACGGGCGGTCGCTGGCGGTAGGAGCGGAATGATTCATGATGGCCTGTGCCATTCTGGGAAGATTCTCTAAGCAAACATAGGTCACGGAATCTGCCAATGCAAGCGGATCCCAAGGGTTCGCTCGCTCACCCTTGAGCTTGGGATTCATGCCGATTTTGCCCGTTCTCGATTTGATGGCCGGCCAAATCGTCCGCGGCATCGCGGGCCGGCGCGACGAATACCGCCCCATCGTCAGCCGATTTGTCGATAGTGCCGACCCGATCGCCGTGGCGAGGGCGTTTCGCGATCAATTCGGCTTCACCGAGTTTTATCTCGCCGATCTCGATGCCATCCAGCACGCCCGTCCAGCCGTCGAGGTGTATCGCCGACTGCAAAAAGAGGGCTTCCGTCTCTGGATCGACGCAGGCATTCGCACTGACCAGGACGAAGCTGTGGCATCGCTCACCCAGGCGGATTGCGCCAGTATGATCGTCGGACTGGAGAGCATTGAGGGGCCGCACGAGTTGCGGCAACTTGTCGAGCGGATTGGAGCAGGCCGGGTAGTGTTTTCTCTGGACATCAAGGCCAGCAAGCCGCTGGGACGGACCAAGGTTTGGTCGTTTGAAGATCCATGGAAAATCGCCGAGCAGGCGGTCGAAGAAATCGGAGTCCGCCGGATGATCGTACTCGATCTCGCCCGCGTCGGCATCGGCTCGGGCGCTGGAACGGACGAGCTCTGTGCAAGTTTGAAATGCGCCTACCCTGATATCCAGCTTACGGCCGGCGGCGGCGTACGCGGCATGGATGACGTGCGAAGACTGACGGAACTGGGCGTCGATCATGTGCTGGTCGCATCGGCGCTGCACGATGGACTAATTACGCCAATGGATTTCCGATCCTGAAGCGTAAGCGAAGTGGAACCTACTCTTCGCTTACGCTTCAGGCTCGGACCATTGATAGGTTGCCGATTGACCGAAGCTCTCCTCGACCTCTACGCGCAGCACCTTGGGAACGAATTGATACGCCGCGCGCAGATCCTCACGGAGCCGGCCACCGATATAGCGGGCCAGCAATTCCGCGGTCGTATTCTCGATCGGCAGGAGCACGCAGTCCTCGCGAGGAAACACCCATTCACGGTCCTTGTAACGCACGCGCACGCTCTTGGCCGATTCTTCCAGCAAAATCACGCGGTTGTTCGTCGGCAACATCATACGATGATCGAGTTCGTCGGTGATGGCTTTTGTGTGGTTCTTGAGGGCGATGAAATCGAAGACGTAGGAATTGTCATCGAGCGGCCCTTCGACCTCGACCGACGTCCGATAGTTGTGTCCATGCAGCCGTTCGCACTTGTCGCCCTCGTAGCTGATGAAATGGCCGGACGAGAAGACGAGGTAGTCTTTGGTGACGCGGACGTGATAGCGTTCGGACATGAGCCAGTCCCTCCGGCACCGCTTGCGGCTTAGTGCTCGCAAGGCGCCACGCGTAGGCCAAGCTGCAAGCGGCTATTTGCGTGGCAACCAACCGCGCGCCACCAGCACTTCCGCAATCTGCACCGCGTTGGTCGCCGCCCCCTTGCGCAGGTTGTCGGCTACCACCCAGAGATTCAGACCGTGCGGAACCGTCGGATCGCGGCGGATGCGGCCCACAAATGTCTCGTCGCGCCCTTCGCAGTTGAGCGCCAGCGGCACCTCGCCCTTGGCGTAATCGTCGAGAACGATGACGCCCGGCGCTTTCCGCAACGCTTCGCGCGCTTGCTCCGGCGTGATGGGCCTTTCGAATTCGAGGTTAATCGCCTCGGAATGCCCGATGCGGACCGGCACGCGGACGGTTGTGGGCGACACCTGAATCGTGTCGTCCCCCATGATCTTCTTGGTTTCCTTGATCATCTTGATCTCTTCTTCGCTGTAGCCGTCCTCGCCGAGCTTCCAGTCGTGAGGCAACACATTGCCGGCGAGCTGGGCGGCATGCACCGTCACCGGCGGCACCCTCTGGCTGCGGCCAAGCGATTGGATTTGCACGTCGAGTTCTGCCGTCGCCTTAGCGCCCTTGCCGGAGGATGCCTGATAGGTCGACACCACGACACGCTTGATGCGGGCCAGATCGTGCAGCGGTTTCAAAGCGACGACCATCTGGATCGTCGAGCAGTTCGGGTTCGCGACGATGCCCTTGGGGATCTTCCGCAAGGCATCGGCGTTCACTTCCGGCACCACCAGTGGCACATCGGGGTCCATCCGCCAGGCGCTCGAGTTATCGATGACGATCGCGCCGGCCTTCGCCGCCATCGGGCTGGTCTCGCGGCTCACGGCAGCGGGCGTGCTGGAAAGGACGATCTGGACGCCGGCGAACGCTTCGGGGCGGATCGGTTCGATCGTGTATTTCTTCCCCTTGAACTCGATCGATTTGCCGACGCTGCGTTCGGAAGCGAGGAACTTGATACTGGAAAACGGAAAGTTGTGCTCGACGAGCACTTGCCGCATGATCTCGCCAACGGCGCCGGTGGCGCCCACGACCGCAACGCTGACTGACACGGGAGGGACCCTTTCTAAATTGTTTAGCCGCGGCGCTTGCCCCGCGCGGGCGGAGCGCCGCGCCTAAACGGATGGTGATTGACCGTAGCCACACGGCCCACCGTCATTTTCCAGCATGGAGGGAGTTTGGCAAGGGGAGGCTGGGAGAAGCAATGGACACGAAAGCGCGGACAGCTTCAAATTTACCAGTCTGCCAATTTCAGCCCGACGACGTGACTGAATTCCGCGGTGTTGTGAGTCACCAACGTCAGCGAGCTGGCGCGGGCGATTGCGGCAATGAGCAGGTCGTTTGGACCTATTGGAGTTCCCTTGACCGCCAGGTCGGCCTTGATCATGGCGTACTCGGCTGCGCTGTCATCACCGAAATCCAACGAACGGAATCCTTTGACAAAGACCTGTACCTCTGCTGTGTTCTTCGCGGCATCCCGGCTTCGCAGCGCGCCCAATAGTAGCTCCCCCAAAACCATGGAGCACAGAACAACATCGCCGGGGTTGGCTGCAGCCAACCTGCCAGCGACCAGTGATCCCGGTCGATTCCGCAGAAGTTGTACGCAGGTATTCGTATCGAGCAGATACTTCACGGCAACGGATCCCGCTCCTCATATTCGCCTTTGGGGTGCCGTTCGAACGTGGGATCGGTGATGGACCCGGCGGTTTGTTCGATAAAACGAAGCCACGCGGCGCGGTCCATAGTCGTCTCCGCGTCCAACGTTTCTACCGTGACGCGAACTGGCTTGTTGGCGTCGTCTTTGTGCAGAGGAACGTTCAACTCCAATACGCCGTCGGGACCAATTTGAGTGGTAATTACTTTGGTCATCGTGATGCCTTGTCCGTCTCAATTCGCGCTGAACTGGCGCCAATCGCCGAGTCAACTACCCGTTGGTCCCCACGATATCACTCACCAGCTTGACGATGGCATCGTGAGTCAAGACAAACGGCACCGCTTCGCGTTTCTCGCCGCCCACGGGATTGCCGATGTAGCGGCGCAGGTTGGCGCTCGTACGGTCGGTGCGCGTCAGCAGCAACTCGTAATAGTGCGACTTGGCGCCGCGTAGGGTCGGCGCGTCGCTGCGAAGGAGCGCCTTGCCGAGCGGGGCGTCCACTTCGATCACGCGCAACGGCTCCATCAAGCCGGTCGCGTTCTCGGCGACGCGCTGGGACCAGGCGCGCAACTCCTCCTTGATCGGCGTGCCGCGATCGAGCGCAAGCTCCTTGAGTGCGCAACTCAAGCTATCGCTCTTGTCACTGGCCAGCGTGACGTTCCAGCCGTCGGCGTTAACGTGGAAACCGCCATTGCCAGGCTCAGTTAGTTGCTGGCGGAGCGTTTTTTCGAGCGTCATCGGCCTCTCCCAGGGTTTTCTGCGTTGGCGTTGTTCCGTCGTGACTGATCAGGGTCGGTTTGCTTTCCACCACCGTTTGCAAATGAACCGGCCGGCTCCACAGGGCGTGGACATTGGCCAGCGTGTCCACCGCGCGGTCCATACGCAACTCTATCCCATTATACTCGTGCCGGAGAAGCAATTCGCCCCGGTTCTTGTAGTTTCCGTCAACGACGTAGATGAACGGCCTACCGTGGTTTGTCAGGCTGAACAAAAGTCGCTGTTTTACCTTTTGAAATTCGCGGGACTCAATCACATAATTATTCTGCGGCTCATTGTGAGCGAAGGAGAACAGCTTGTGCTCCTTACAGAATTCGGGCGTGAGGAAGGTGTCGATAAAGGTAACATCGTTATGAATCTTGCGGACCTCAAAGATTTTTTTGCGTCCGAGGCCTAAATTCAGGTTCCAGGCCTGTTTCTTGTCAAGGTCGTCGCATTCTTCCCAGTCCTTGCCAAATTGCCCTGTATTCCAGCGCCGCTCAACATCGCGCAACAACTCGATGCCGAGCTTGTACGGATTGAGCCGGCCGCGCGACATCGCCATGGTGCCGGAATGATGGTCGGCGTAATCGATGCACTCCCACGGTTCGAGAGCGCGTTCGGTCATGATGGTGGAATGCCAGTAGCTGGCCCAGCCCTCATTCAAGATCTTGGTCTGCCCCTGCGGCGCGAAGTAATACGCCTCGTCGCGGATGATCGACAGAACATCGCGCTGCCAGGGCTTGAGGGGAGCGTATTCGATGAGGAAGAGCAGCACATCCCGTTCGGGCCGTTCCGGAAAGGAGCGTTCGATCGCCTGCTGTGCTTTCTTGAATTCTTCCTCTTCGGCCTTCAACGCTTCGGGCGGGTTGATGTAATCGGACATGTAGTCCTTGCTCTTGAATCGCGTCAAATGGTCCCCTTCGTCCTCGACCACCTCCTTGAAATTGAAGCGCGACGATTCCTCGTGCCGCTTGATGGCGGTCGAGTGAATGTCGATCAGGTCGTCCACCGACATACAGCGATCGACGAAGGCCTCGACCTCGTTTTCACCGTATTTGTCCGCATAGCCGCGAACACGCATGCCGTGGTTGGCCATCTCGTCCATCATCTTGCGGCTCGTGTGCGCGAAGTAGGCGTTGTTCTTGAAGAAATCGCAGTGGCCATAGACGTGCGCCATCACCAGCTTCTGATCGACGGTGTGATTGCAGCGCATGAGGTAGGCGTAGCACGGGTCGTTGTTGATGACCATCTCGTAGATTTTCGACAGGCCGTACTCGTAGCCCTTCTTCAGCTCCTCGTAGGACATGCCGAAGGACCAGTGCGGATAGCGCGTCGGGAAGCCGCCGTAGGAGGCGATCTCGTTGAGATCGTCGGCATCCACGACTTCGAAGATGGTCTCGTAGAAATCGAGGCCGAACTCGCGCGCGTGCGCCTCGATCTCGACTTTGAGACCGCGCAGTTCGGGCGGCAGGCGTGTGTCGTAGGGGACGGTCATGGCGCGTGGACCATTGCATTTTCCTCGTTTAGCGCCCGCGTGGCGCCATGTGGGCGCTAAACGAAGATGGAATGAATTACTTGCCGGTACCCAAAAACTCCTTGATCGATCCCAGAATCGCCTCGCGATCCGGTATCCGGCTCGCGACGACGTTGTCCTTCTTCTCCAGAAGCTCCGTGATGTATTCGTAGAACTCGCCTGAGCCGTAAGGGCTCTCGACCTGGCCGTAGCCGAACAGGTTTAGCTTGGGCAGCAGCGTCTCCTGTAAGAACTTGATGCAATGCGGGCTGTCGTCGCCCCAGTTGTCGCCGTCCGAAAAATGGAAGGCGTAGAGGTTGTACTCGGTGGGCTGGTAGCGCTGGTCGATGATCTTGTTCGCCAGCTCATAGGCCGTGCTGATCTTGGTGCCGCCTGATTCGCGGGTGTGGTAGAAGGTGTTCTCGTCCACCTCCTTCGCCTCGGCGTCGTGGATGATGTAGACGTTTTCGACTCCCTTGTAGTGCTTCTTGATCCAGGTGTCGATCCAGAACGCCTCGATGCGGACGATCTCCTTCTGCTCGTCGGTCATGGAGCCGGAGACGTCCATCATGTACAAGATGCACGCCACGGCATCGGGCTTCGGCACTTCCTTCCAGCTTCGGTACTGCTTGTCCTCGCGGATGGGAATGACAATGGGGTCGGCCGGGTTGTAAGTTCCCGAAGCGATCTGGCGTTTCATGGCCCGCTTGTAGGTGCGTTTGAAGTGGCGCAGCGATTCGGGCCCGGTCTGGCGAATGCCGGTGTATTTGTCCTTGGTGGTGACGATGTTCTTCTTGCCCTTGGGCTCGATGCGAGGCAGTCCCATCTCCTCGCCGAGGATGTCGGCCAACTCTTCGAGGGTGAGATCGACTTCGAGAATGTGGCCGCCAGGCGCTTCGCCGGCGCCGCCTTCGCCATCCTCTTGTGGCTGTGTCAACGGCTGGCCCGGGTCGCCTTCGCCTTGACCGACGCCGCCGGAGTTCTTTTGGCCATAGCGGAATTGCGGCAATTCGATCTGCGGCAGCGGGATGCTGACAAAGTCGCGCCCTTTTTTACCGATCATCTCCCCGCGCGAGATGTACTTGGAAAGGCCGCTCTTGACCTTGCCTCGCACGATCTTGCGGAAGCGCTGATGATCACGTTCGATTTTTTGGCCCATGACAATTCTCTGTTTCTGCCGCTTGCGGCTTAACGCTCGCAAGACGCCACGCGAGCGCTAAGCCGCAAGCGGTTCGATCACTTCTTCGTCTGCCCCCGCGCAAAGATACTCGCCACAAAATTCAGCACATCGGTCGCGCTCGATTCGTTGTAGCCGTAGTACTTGATCAAACGCGACTTGACGACGTCGATCTTCTCCTGTGTCGCCTTGTCCACGACGTTCGACACCAGGCTCGTCAGCTTGATCGTGTCCTTCTGGTCTTCGAACAGCTTCAGCTCCAGGGCCTTCATCAGGCGTTCGTTCGTTTTGTAGTCGAACTTCTTGCCGTCGATGGCGAGGGCGCCGATGTAGTTCATGATCTCGCGGCGGAAGTCGTCCTTGCGGCTCTCCGGGATGTCGATTTTTTCCTCGATGGACCGCATCAGGCGTTCATCCGGTTCGTCGTAAGCGCCGGTGTAGCGGTTGCGGACCTTTTCGCGCTGCGTGTATGCCTTGACATTATCGATGTAGTTGGCGCACAGGCGCTGCAGGGCGTTTTCGTCGGCGGCGATGGCGCGCTGAACTTCGTTTTTCACGACGTCCTCGTACTCCTGGCGGACCACTTGCAGCAACTCCTTGAAGTGCTGCAGCTGATCCTGGTTGGTAATCAGCGAGTGATGGCGCAGGCCAGTCTCCAGTTCATGCATCACCATGAACGGGTTGATGTTGTCCTCTTCCGGGTACGCCACCAACGCGTTCGAGATTTTGTCCTGGATATAGCGTGGACTGATGCCGTGCATGCCTTCGTTGGGCGCTTCACGCTTCAGCTCGATGATATTGTCTTCGGTGAAGCCGGGCAGCGTCTTGCCGTTGTAGAGCTTCATCTTCTGCAGAAGCGTCAGCGTGGAGTGCTTGGGCGGTTCCAGCCGCGTCAGCACGGCCCACATCGCGGCAACCTCGATGGTGTGCGGCGCGATATGCTTGCCGCGGACTTTGGCCTGATTGAACGACTTCTCATAGATCTTGATCTCGTCGGTGAGCCGAGTGACGTACGGAACGTCGATCTTCACGGTGCGGTCGCGCAAGGCTTCCATGAATTCGTTGTTCTGCAAGCGGCGATATTCGGGCTCGTTCGTATGGGCGAGAATCACCTCGTCGATATCGCACTGGGCGAATTTCTTCGGCTTGATCTTGTGCTCCTGCGACGCGCCCAGAAGGTCGTAGAGGAAGGCCACGTCAAGCTTGAGGACCTCAATGAACTCGACCAGGCCGTGGTTGGCGATGTTCAGTTCGCCGTCGAAATTGAAGGCGCGCGGATCACTTTCGGAGCCGAACTCGGCGATCTTGCGGTAGTTGATGTCCCCGGTGAGCTCGGTGGAGTCCTGGTTTTTCTCGTCCTTGGGCTGGAACGTGCCGATGCCGATGCGGTCTTGCTCGGACAGGGTCAGGCGGTAGACCTTGACCTCGCTGGCGAGCATCTGGGTGATGTCGCCGTTGTATTTCTTGACCCGTTCATTGAACATGAATCGGCTATAAGGCGACAACTCCCCCTTGATCTGGTAGGGGTAGCGTAGTTTCTTGGTGCAGCCTTCGGTAAGGCGGGCGATGACGGCATCGCGCATGTCGGGCGGGATGAGCTGGAGCGGATCGCCGTGCATGGGATCCTTGAGCCAGGTGTCGTCGGGGCCTTTCCAGGTGAAGGAGAAGAGCATGCCGTCATCGGTGCGCGAGTACTCTTCGAGCCCGCGCTTGAGCAGGCGCGCGATGGTGCTCTTCGACGAGCCCACCGGTCCGTGCAAGAGCAGCACTCGGCGTTCGGTGCCGTATTCGTGCGCCGCCGACATGAAGGCGTTGACGAGTTGCACGAGAATGCGGTCGAGTCCGTACACCGCGTCGTCGTGCTTGTAGCCGAATTCGGTGAAAAACTTGTAGTGTACGTATTTTTACTTATTCTCGTAGCGTTCCTCGACGCCGTGGGAGAGGATCATGTCGTAGAGCCGCTGGTAGGCGGTGCGCGTGACTTCGGGGTGTTCGCGCACGATCTCCAGGTATTCCTCGAACGTCCCTTCCCAGTGCACCTTGCGGTAGTCGCTGAGATCGAGTTGCTCGCGAATGATAGTCAGAATGTCTTTTCCGGTGTTCGGCATGAGTTCATACCTCCCCTGGCAACGATGCCCGAGAGCATCGCTTGTCGGCATATTGCCTGGTTGTGTTGACAAAGAACGATTGAAAAAGGTGAGAGAGTTCCGGTTACGGGATCACGGGGGATCGCCGTGGCTGGCGATGGAGCGACAAGGCGAGGATCGTGGACGGTGCTGTATTCTTGACGTTAGAGAGTGGTCGCGGTTGCAGTTTCACGGACAGCACGCGGCGAGGCGCCGAGTCGGTATTCGTCGGCAGGACCCGCTGGCGGATTCTGCCGCTACTCCATTATACCACCAAATCGTTGAGGTATTCTGGAACCTACTCGAATCGCCTCACATATCAGGAGCCTCCTTGCTCGCATCAGGTTCGGGCGCGCGGATCGCGGCGCACGAGCGCTGGACTTTCTCTCTCTACTATTACGACGATTCGTCGCGCGGATAGTTGCGCGAAAGCGGCGACTTTTCTTGCGCCTTTTCCAGCGCATTGATGGTCACTACCACCAGCATCACTAAAAGCGTAGACGCTTGTCAAGAGCGGTTTTGGCGTTTGGCCATACCTCCCAAATTGGGCACTTCCCCTTCTCCGCGAAAATCAAGGTCGGCTGGACCACCCTCCGTGTTCTGGAGGCGAAACGGAGAAATGAGCATTGCAACCCGTTTAACGGTCACCGGTCAAAGGCGGTTCCCGTTTCGCCCTTTTTCCGCGCAGGAGCCGGCATTGCCAGATTCTGTAGGCGTACCTCCCTTGGTGAAGGGAGGAATTCGATCTGGACCCGTCTCCGCCAGCATGGTAAACCGTTGGGGAACGAAGTCTTTTGCAAGGAGGCAAATGTCATGCGCAATCTGTTAGCACTTATCGGGCTCGTGGTCGTTCTCGTCGGCGGGGTCGGCTGGTATCTGGGCTGGTACAGCTTCGGCACGGAGCCGGGCAAGGTCGAGGTCGATTTCAACACCAAGAAAATTGCCGAGGACGTGAGGAAGGGCGGTCAGAAGGTTGGCGAATTCCTGCACGGCGATCAGCAGGAGAAAAAGGTCGAAGGCAAGGTGACGAGCAATCAGAAAGACTCCGGCGATGGCTGGAAAATCGTGCCGGGGTTGTTGCCGAAGATCAACGTTCCGGAAGCGCCCACGGGCCGGGGCGCAGCGGAATTCAACCCGGATGGCACGCCCAAGGTCAACGTCCCGCCGCCGCCAAGCTTCCCGGGGGCAAAGTAGGAATTGCCATGTAAGCCCCAGGATGAGTGCGGCGATTCCTGGGGGTTAGGGAGTCGTTAACCCCAGGAATTGCTGCACTCATCCTGGGGCTTGTCACTTCTTCTTCAAAAACCCCAGCAACGTCTCCGCGGCCGTGCGTGCAAACTCCGCGTCATTGATGTGCAAATCCAGCTCGATCAGCTTCACCTGCGGGCCGACCCAGTTGCGAATGCTCTGAAACATCGCCCGATCCGCCTCCGGCCACCAGAACGGCTGCCCTTCGCGATCGATCGCCGACACCCCCTTGAGCGGCAGCAGTATCGCCGTCGGCCCTTGCGAGGCACTCGCCTTCTGCGCGATCTCCTGGCCGAGCTTATCGTTCTCTACTGGGGTCGTGCGCATCAGCGTGACGTTGGAGTTGTGTACGTAGAACTTGCGATCCTTGAACTTTTCTGGCACCGTGTCGCGTGGACCGAAGTTGACCATATCGAGTGCGCCGACAGAAATGACCTGCGGGACGCCGCGCAGTGCCGCCGCAGTGAGCCGATCCTTGCCGGCACTGAGGATGCCGCCGACCAGTTCGTCGGCGAGTTCCGTCGTCGTGATATCGAGGACGCCCTCGATGATGCCGTCGGCGATGAACGACTCCATGGTCATGCCGCCGGTGCCGGTGGCATGGAAGACAAGCACTTCGTAGCCAGCGGTTTCGATTTGGGTTCGGGCCGCCTCGACGCAGGGCGTGGTGACGCCAAACATTGTCGCGGTGATGAGGGGTTTGTCGTTTAGCGCCTGCGCCGCCCCGAGTTTTGCGCGGGCGCTAAACGAAGAGACCATCCCCGCCATCGCGTTTGCCGTATTCGTCAACACCGTGCGGCTAATGCGATTGATGCCGCTGATATCGACGACGGAGTACATCATCATAATGTCGCGCACGCCGACGAACGACTTGACCTGCCCGCTGGCGAGCGTGGACACCATGAGCTTGGGCACGCCGAAGGGGAGAGCCCGCATCGCCGCAGTGCCGATGGTGGTGCCCGCGGACCCGCCGAGGCCGAGGATGCCATCCACTTTGCCTTGCGCATGCAGTTCGACGACGAGCTTGGCCGCGCCTTTGGCTGCGAGTTCGACCGCCTGGCCTCGATCGTTTGCCTTGACGACGGCGTCCAGCGTGGTGCCGGCGGCGGCGAACACCTTCTCGCGCGGCACGTCCGGCGTGAAGTGCGGCGGCCCGGTGACGCCGGAGTCGATGACGAGCGTGTCGAGACCTTGAGCCTTCAGGCGATCGCGCACGAACTGGAATTCGACGCCTTTGGTATCGAGGGTGCCGAGGAGGATGGTGGGCATGCTGAGGATTCCTTGTTTGGTTCAATTCCACGGCTGTGACGCAAGGCTAAATGTTTTTTACCCGTCGCAACTCCCGAACGATATAAAATCTTGAAAATTCCAGGTGCCGAACCATGAGCCTTTTCGCACGTGCCGACATCCTCCAGCGCCTCAACGCCCAGGTGAAGGCTGGCAAGCCGATCGTCGGCGGTGGGGCTGGCACGGGTATTTCCGCCAAGTGTGCCGAGGCGGGCGGTATCGACCTGCTCATCATCTACAATTCCGGCCGCTTTCGCATGGCGGGCCGCGGCAGCCTTTCCGGCATGATGCCCTACGGCGACGCCAACCAGATCGTCATGGACATGGCCCGCGAGGTTCTCCCCGTCGTCCCGAAGACCCCCGTCCTCGCCGGCGTGTGCGGCACCGATCCGTTTCGCATCATGAAGCTCTTCTTGCGCGACGTAATCGCCGCAGGCTTTTCCGGCGTGCAGAACTTCCCCACGGTCGGCCTCTACGACGGCAAGTTTCGGCAGAACCTCGAAGAGACCGGCATGGGCTACGGCCTCGAAGTCGATATGATTCGTCAGGCCCGCGACATGGGCCTGCTGACAACGCCCTACGCGTTCAACGACGATGAGGCGACGGCGATGGCGAGGGCCGGCGCCGACATCCTGATCCCGCACATGGGTTTGACGACCAAAGGCTCGATCGGCGCCAAGACGGCGCTGACGTTGGACGATGCCGCCAAGATGGTGCAGTCGATGCACGACGCGGCCAAGAAGGTGAACAAGGACATTCTGGTGCTCTGCCACGGCGGGCCGATCTCGGAGCCTGAGGACGCGCAGTACATTCTCGATCACACCGAAGGCGTCGTCGGCTTCTACGGAGCGTCGAGCGTGGAGCGGTTGCCGACGGAGATTGCGATCACCAATTGCGTGAAGAAGTTCAAGGGCTTGAAGTTTTGATGGTCTTCGTTTAGCGCCGGGGCGGCCGCTGGGGCTGCGCGGGCGCTAAACGAAGACAGGAGTGCGTTCATGCGTTCCCGATGGTATCTAGGTATCGCATTGGTCCTGTGTGTGGTGGGCACGATTGTCGCCTACTTTGCCACCCATCCGCCGTATTGTCCGGGGGTGCCTGCCGCCGACATCACCGGCAAGCCCAAGCTCGTGGTTCTCGTCGTCTTCGATCAGATGCGCGGCGACTACATCAAGAAGTGGCAGCCACTCTTCGGCGAAGGCGGGTTCAAGCGTTTGCAGAAAGACGGCGCCTGGTTCACCGATTGCCATTACCCGTACGCTTACACCTTGACCGCGGCGGGCCATACTTCGCTGGTGACCGGCACGGTCCCGGCCAAGCATGGGATCCCCGCGAACGAGTGGTACGATCGCGCCACCGGCGAGACCGTGACGTCGGTGACGCCGCCGCCGGAGGAGATCGCCAAGGGCGCGGGACCCTATCGCCGCAAGGCGGAGTCGGTCGGCGATGTGCTCCTGCGCGTCCTCTTGGGCAAGGCACGCGTCGCTTCGCTGTCGATCAAGGACCGCGCTGCCATCCTGATGGCCGCCCTGCGCGCGCACCTCTGTTACTGGTTCAACTCCAACACCGGCAATTTCGTGACGTCGGCTTACTATCGCCCCGATCCGCACTCCTGGGCCACCAAGTTCAACAAGACCCGCATGGCCGACCAGTGGCTCGGCAAAGACTGGGACCGCTTCAACAAGGAACTTGACTACGCCGAACACAGCGGGCCCGACGACTTCATTTCCGAAGGCACCGGCTATCTCCAGGGGCAAGCCTTTCCGCACCCGTTTAAGCGAGGCGACGATCCTAAGGATAAGGAAGCGAACCAACGCAACTACTACGATGCCGTCGTTTGCTCGCCGATGGGCAGCGAACTGCTCCTCGAATTCGCCAAGACCGCCATCATCGCCGAAAAACTCGGCCAGTCCGACAGCGTCGATCTGTTGTGCATCAGTTTTTCCTCGAACGACCTGATCGGCCACACCTGGGGGCCGGATTCGCAGGAGATTCTGGACGTCACGCTGCGCTCCGATGCCATCATTCGTGACCTTCTGAATTTGCTGGACGACAAGGTCGGCAAGGGCAACTACTACTTCGCGGTCAGCGCCGATCACGGAGTGTGCCCGCTGCCGGAGTTTGCGAAACAGCAAGGCAAGGAAGCCGGGCGGGTCGAGCCGGAATTGCTGAGTACCAGGGCCGAGGCTTTTCTGAACGAGAAATATCTGCCCGAAGGCAAGAAGGCGCCGTGGTTCGAGCAGCCGAAACGAAGCAATGCCTGGGTGTACCTGAATCGCGGCACACTTCAGGAATTGAAGTTGCAGCAGTCGGACGTCGAAGCCGTACTGGCGAATTGGTTTGCCGGCCAGCCTGGCGTCGAGCAGGCGTTTACGCGCACCGCCCTGCTCCGCGAGGAAACCAAGGAGCCGACGGAGCTATTCTTGGGCGTGCAGCGCTCGTTTCGCCCTGATTGTTCGGGCGATGTGATGGTCGTGCTCAAACCCTATCACATTTTCTCCCCGCCAAACCTGTCGAAGAATCCGGAGCGGTTTCCGAGCTACCGCGCCTCGCACGGCATGCCGCATCACTATGACACGCACGTGCCGCTGCTGGTGATGGGCCCGCGCATCGAGCCGGGTACGCGCGATGCGCGCATCGCGCCGCAAGCGATGGCAAGCATCCTGGCCGAGGCGCTGGGTGTCCCCACGCCGAAGGATGCGGCCTATCCGCTTCCGCCGGGGCTCTTCAAGAAATAGGAGTCGGGAACCAGGGGGCAGCGGCGCGACCTGTCGCGGTGTTGTTACATGGGAGTCTTATTGCGTCCCGATGGCAGACGAATACAATATTTGGCTGTTGGGTCATCCTTGACCCTTGACCCTTGACCCCTGACCGCTCACCTATGGCCATCACCGTTCGCTGCAAGATGTGCAAGCACGCGATGAAATTCTCCGCGGAGAAAGCGGGGAAGCGGGCGAAGTGTCCCAAGTGCGACGCGATCGTTCTGGTCCAGGCCGAGGCAGAGCCGGCCAAGGAACCCGAGCCAGCACCGGCCGCGCCAGCGTCCAACCTCGATCTGGATACCACCGGTTACGAGGTCTTCACCGATCCGGAACTTCAGGAGTTGGCCAAGCAGCGGGAGGCGGATGGCGAGGCCAAGAAGAAAAAAGAAAAGAAGATACTCCCCAAGGTCGCCCGCAGGGTCAAAGCCATTCCGGACGCGGAATCGTGGCAACGAGTCCGCATCGGCCTCATCTTCATATTCGTCGGCGCGTGCATCTGGTTCTTCACGCACATTCTGCAGGGTTCCTACGTGCTGATCGGCTCGACCGAACTGGCCGAATACGCCAAGCTGATCGCCACCAATCTTGAAGTGCGCGATGGCGAGGCGCCGCAGCGGCTCCCCGCCCGCGAGGACGCCTGGGACATGGATTGGCTCGGCATCTATCTCGGCATGATCGCCGGCAGCGACTTCACTAACTATGCCTACACCTGTCTCGTCATCGCTTCGGTGTGCTATTTCTTCCAGGCCATCTCCTGGGCCATCGGTTACGGCATCGCCATGGTCGTGCCGCGCCGCTTCGGCGCCTTTGGCCAACTGATCACCAGCGGGATTCTTGGTTTATTCAATTTCCTGTTCGTGTTCATCTTCAAGTTGTTGCCCGTCCTCGGCATTCTCAGCTACGTCTTGATTCCTTACGTCACGCCCGAAATCGTCATGACCGAGTACAACATGGAGCGGACCATGCCGGTTCATCTGATGTACGCCGCCGCGCCGTTCTGGGAGAGCTTGCTCAATGTGATCCTCCTTTTCGTTCTCTACCTCCAGCCAACTTTCGGCTGTATCTTCCTTTGGACGATTGGCAAAGCTGCCAGGGACGAAAACCTCGAAGCGAGCGCCAAAGGCCTTACGCAAATGAGCCTGGGCACGTTTTTCATTCTGCTGACGTTTCACTTGCTTAGCCTGTGCGGCGGCTCGGGTGTGCTGGTGATCGTGCTGCGAGTTTTTTATGCGGTCTGGTGGGTTTTCTTGCTCCTGTTCATTCTGCAGTACGCCATGCTGATCTTGAAAGTTCGGACCATCCTCTATGACAAGATCAACCCGCGGAATGAGCTGGAGTAGTCGGGAGTCAGGAATCAGGACACAGGACTCAGCAATCATCGGTGATTGCCATCGGCATTTGTGCCTCCTGACCCCTGACCCCTGAGTGGAGGCGGCATGATCAGCCAGGACTTACTCGATATATTGCGGTGCCCGCTGGATCCCAGCAACACCCGGCTGCGCATGAAGGACGACCAGCTGGAGTGCGAGCGCTGCGAGTTGCGTTTTCAGATCAAGGACGGGTTCCCCATCCTGGTAGTGGAAGAAGCGATACTGCCGGCGGGTTGCGAAAGCGTTGGCCAGTTGCCGTGCCAGGGCGGCGAAGCAAAGAAGCCTGCAAACGTGTGAGTAGGAATCCCGCGGGATACAAAAGGCACAAAGCCCACGATCTTGAAGAGGTCATGGGCTTCGTTGTTTTGGGAAGGCACCGGGCGCACATCGCGCTTATTTTTTCCACGCGTCGGGCGGAGCTATGCCAGGCCCGCTCGGTGGCAGCGAGTTCGTGGTGGTGGAATTCCCGTTGCCAATACCGAAGTTGGTGCTTGGAATCGACGGAATGATAACTCCGCTGCTGTTATTGTTGAGGGCCGGCGCGCCAGAACCGCCGATCGGGAGGACCGGGCTGGAGTTGCGCTCCGGTACAAAGCTGGGGTTCGAGTTGCCGCCGCTGTTGCCGTTACCCATCGGCGGGAAGGTGGGGGGCATTACAACGCCGCCGGTAGGACCAGACGGCGCACCAAACGGCGAGGCGGTCGATGGGCTGCGGGCTGGATAGCTCGGCGTTCCCGGATTGTCCTTCGTGGGGAATGCCCCCGGCGGCGTATTGGGGGAGAACGCATTGCCTGGCGGTTGGCCATTCGTCGCGCCGAGCAACTTCTTGTTTTTTTCCGGGCCGTTATTGCAGCCGACGAGAACGGCAGCGGCCATCACCAGCACGCCCAGCTTGGACCACGCTTGGAACCCCATACCCGGTCTCCTCTATCCGTGAGTGTAATGCCGGCCTCGCGTCCGTGGCAGTCCAGCGACCGAGAGCCGGGCGAATCGTTTCGCTCATTTCAGCAACGGGTGGCGACCATAGCCAGACAAATCACCAAGGTCAAGAGCAACCGAGGTGGCAATTGGCCAAGCGGGTGTGCACGCCATTTTCCGCAAAAACCCGAGGTTCACACAAAGGCGACGAGAGAGAAGTCAAGCAAGGAATATCAGGCAGTTTGGGCAACGACCTTCCGCGCGCGGGGCACGCGCCGCGGCTAAGGAATGTGCGAAAAACAACTTCCCGATTTGGTTGCTCAAATGGTCCGTAGGGTGGGTCAAGCGTACCCGCGCTGACCCACCAGATCCTTGCAAGGGCCGGTGGGTCAGCGCGAGTACGCTCGACCCACCCTACAATTCGCTTGGAATCGGGAAGTTGTTTTCCGAGCGTTGCAAAACGAAGGTGCTTGTTCAAACGTACAATGCGGGATACTCGATGTAATGGAGATAGTTTCGGTAGGGGACAACTCGGTTGATCGTCCATCGGCCTCGATTCGTTCCGCCATTGCTATCCACTATCCACGTCCCCTTATTTCTGAGTTGCGCGTACGACAGCAAGTTTCCATTCGCATCCTTGAAGGAAACATTGAAGGTCGGGTCCATGACGAACCAGTGGCCGGCCAGGAAGATTTCAACGGAAGCGTGGTTGGGCCTATAGGTGGAGCTGAACAAGCTGACTTCGCGGGCCTGGATGCCGAAAGCGTTAAGCAAGTCTCGGTACAGCCAGGCGGCCCCCTGACAGGAGACTCCTTCCTGACGCGAGACGATGGTTTGCCGAAAGCGCTCATAGGCGTCGAATTGAGGCCACGCCGTACTGTTGCTCCCCGTCCGAACCCGGTGATGTACGAAATCACGGAGCATCACCGCCAATTCCATCTTGTCGCCGGCAGTGGCCAGGCTGGGCTCCAGACGCAGCGCGATTCGCTTGATCCAAAACAATGCCTGGGCCCGTGTGAGCGGATAAGCGAATCTCCATCCGTCAGCGGAGCGAAAGCCGGTCACGCGTAACTTGTAGGCGTAGGAGGATACGGATAGAAAATTGAGTCCGCCGGCGCTGCCATCGAGGACGACCTCGTCGGCGTAGAGGATGCGCAAGATAAACGCGTCCTTGCCATCCACGAAAAAGCACCTGTTGCCGGCAGCACGAAAGCTCTCCATGCCGGGGCCATCGAACAAATGCGCCACATCCCGGTCGTTCTTCCCGCCGCTGTTGGCCGTGAAGGTGACCTCGGGAAAGCCTTGAAAGGAGTGTTCGATGCCGTCGCCGCGACGGAGAATCCCGTGGTTGGGCCAGAAGGTCAATTCATCGGACAGGATGGAGTCCTTTAGGACAAGAGTGTCGTCACCGCCGCCGGTTTCAACATCGACGGAAACGCGAGTGAAACCGCTCAGCTGGCCTTGCCACAACCCGCTCAAGAGCGTGACATGCACGGAGGAACCGCTCATCGTGACGGTATCTCCGCCGATCGATCCTTCCACGAGAGCGCGGTTGGGTTCCGCCGGATTGACGTCGACGGTGACGTGATTGAATCCTTCGGCATCGTTCAGATAGACGCCCGGCTGTTGCATGAGCACATGCCCTGGGCCGGCCTCGAGGGAATCCTCGCCGGGGCCATCCGTCATTTCAAGCGAGTCCGCGCCGCCGTTGCCGAGGACGCGGATTGTTTCCGCTCCGTCAACCGACTGCGCGTAGCCCAGAGTGGTGATGAGCGCAAATTTTGGCGCGAGCCGCACGGCTTCCAACTGTGCAGACAGCGTTATCTCGACCAAGTCGCCGCCTCCGAGGGTATGCAGTGACACTTGCAGACCGGTGGACGGATCAGTCGTTTCGAAGTCGAGGTAGAACTGTTCTGCCGCGGGCGATCCGAAAATCTCCACCGTCGCAGCATTGGCGCCAGCTTGAAACAGGAGGGTGCCATCGGCCTGCGCCAACGTCAGTTGTTGGTCATCCAGCGTCAGGCGATATTCCCCGCCGCTGTCAGGCACGGTCCAATTCAATGTGCTCGGCACATCCCGAGATTCCAGCGCTTCCACACGCAGTGCGGCTGAGGCCGGCAAACGCTTGCGGAATTGCGCGGGTGAACTCTGGCGATTGTTGGACCACCGTCGCAAGAATTGGAGCCCAGCGGCAAGAAAACGCCACCCCGCAACAAGAAACGACATGGGAGAGATCCCTTGAACTCGCGTTTTGCGGCCTTAGGCTGGAACCAGGACGCAAATATGGATTTGTCAAAAAAGAAGCGTCAAAGGCGCCGTCGCTTAACGTGGGTATCGTCGGATATCTAGGTTTTCTTGACGATTTTATCGGAAATGTCAACGGCTAATAGTGCAGCGCTGGTGTTGTTTCTCAGCTTGATTGACGGGTAGCCACCGTCACCAAACGGTTTGATCGGTGGGTAGTGACCGTCACCAAACGGTTCTTCTTTCAATTGCGTCCCTCCGGTCGCAATCGCCTCCGGTTCGCTCACCACCCCCCAGATTTCCTTTGCCGATGCTCCCACCTCGCTTTACACTGAGAAGGCGTTGCGACCGGGGTGGAGTGCGCTATGTCCCTTTACGAGTCCGGCATCTACTGGCTGCGGCAATCGGTTGCGTGGTCCAATAGCCGGGCTTCCTGGCACGAACGGCTCATCCTCATCCTGTTCCTCGTCGCCGCCCTCGGGCTCGTGTGGCTCAGTGCGGTCGTTCCGCTTTGGCAGGCGGTGTTCGCGTGGGCGGCATACTTCGTCGCGATGGCCATCTGCACTCGGCAAGGTTCGTTGCAACTCTTTGGGCCCGTGCTCTTCTACGACATGGTTCGCACCGCTCGGCAGAGCCGCTATGTCGTCATGCGGCTTCTCTATGCCAGCTTGCTCTTGTCGATCATGCTGGTGATGTACCTGACGGCGATGGCCGACCGGCACAACGATCGCGACAGCACGCTGTTCGCCATGATCGGGCTCCTGTTTCTGCTACTGACGCTGGCGGTGCTGTTCACGCTGACGACCATCCTCACGTCGCGGCGGGCTCTGCTGCTGCTCTATGGCTTTCTTTCCCTTGTCGCGGTCGGCCTGGTGCTGGGCATCTTGTACTGGAACTCGAAGCTGGAGGTCGCCCAGGACGATGCGGCCCGGGCGTCGGCGCTCTTCGCGCAGAGTTTTTTCCTGATGTACATGGTCGTGCAGGTCATCGTCGTCGTGCTGTTGACGCCCGCGTATGTCGCCGGGGCCATTGCCGAGGAGAAGGACCGCAAGACTCTGGAGTTCATGCTCGCCACCGATCTCAATAACCACGAAATCGTACTGAGCAAGCTTCTGTCGCGACTGGGCAACATGGCGCTCTTCTTGATGACGGGCTTGCCGATCCTGAGCATCTTGCAATTCGTCGGCGGCGTGGACACGGAGCTGATGTTGAGCGGATTCGCGGGGACCGGCGTCACGGTGTTCGGCATCGGTTGCGTCGACATCCTGTTCTCCACGCTGTTCCAGAAGCCGCGCGACGCCATTGGCTTGACCTACTTGACCATCATCACCTATGGATCGCTGGCAACCTTCGGGGCATGGCTCGTGGACGGGAGCCTGGCGATGAGAAATGAGTCCCTCTGGTACGGCGTGACTTCGCTGACGTATGGCGATGTCGAGTCGGTTGTGAACGCCGGCAATCCGATCGCGGCCATGATCCATATCGCCATTGCCATGGAGCGTGCGACGCTGGCGGTGGATCTGCCCGTGCTCCTACGGAACTACGCGTGCTTCCACGGCGTTGTTTCCCTGGTCTGCATCGTCTGGAGCATCGTGCGGGTGCGGGCGATCGCGCTCAAGCAGACGGCCAGCGGGACGACGAAGCGCGTTGGCTGGTTCGAGAGTCGGCGCCCTGCCATCGGCGAGTTGCCCATGCTCTGGAAGGAACTCCACATCGAAGGTCGCCTGCGGCTCAATTGGGTGGCGTGGGGCGTCGTCATCGTGCTGGTAGTCTTGACGCTCGGCACCGGCGTGGCGGTGTTGTGCGCCTATGTGTGGGCTCTTCTCTTTCGCGTCGGCGGCTGGCAGGAGCTGCCCGAGGTCATGAACACCTGGTTCCGCATTGCCGGCACGGGCGTGGCTTGCTTGATGCTGCTGATGCTGGCCGTGCGCGCTTCGACGTGCATCACAGGGGAGCGGGAGCGCGACACCTTCGACGCCCTCTTGACGACGCCCATGAGCTGCGAGGCGATCCTGGCCGGCAAGCTGCTCGGCTGTCTGACGAGCTTGCGCATGGGCTGGTTATGGTTCGGCACCATGCTGGCGATCGCCCTCATGACGCGCGGGCTGCATCTCTTGGCGGTGCCGATCGTCATCGGCTCGTGGTTCGTTTACGCGGTCTTTTTCACCATGGTCGGCATGTGGTTTTCGATGGCGTGTCAATCGTCGCTGCGGGCCACCGTGCTGGCCGTGCTCACCACGCTCTTTCTGGGCGGCGGACATTGGCTGCTGATGGGGCTGTGCTGCTTGATTCCGTCCATGATCTTCATGCGGTACGGCAATCCGGAGGACTTCGTACGCTATATCGCCCAGTTCGAGCTGGGCATGACGCCGCCGTTTGTCTTGCAGTATTTTTCCTACTCGTGGCAAGGTCTGGGCCAGCGCGTCGGGCCGGATAGCGTCGATGTGCAGATGTTCTACTTCTCGTTGGTCGGCGTGTTTCTCTGGGCGTTGGCGTGCGTGTTCCTCTGGCACGGCGTGCTGGTGCCGAAGTTTCGCGAACTGTCGCGGCGCGAGGAGCTGATTTACCAGTAGGTTAGCCGCGACGCATAGCGGAGCGCGGGGACGAACGTCCCGCGCTCCGCTATGCGTCACGGCTAACCATGGCGGAGATTTCTATGTCGCTGCTCGATTTGAAGGCACGCTGGCTGACGCGGTTGGGCGGTTGGTCGGCGTGGCCGGATCGCCTGGTGGCGCTGGCCTTCATGCTGACCGCAGCGGGACTCGCGGCCTTGAGCCTGACGCGGCTGGAGGTTTGGCAGTCGGTGCTCCTCTGGTGCGTCTACGGGGCAACGTTGACCATTTGCACCCGGCAAGGCTGGGTCAAGCTCTTCGGACCCGTGCTGTTCTACGACATGATCCGCACCTCACGTCGCACGCGCTACGCCATCATGCGTATGCTGTATGCGGGCTTTCTCTTGATGGTCCTTTGCTACATGTTCCTGATGCTTTTCGTTGGTACGCACCTCGAGAACCAACCGTTGCAGCGCCGTGATCTGGCCATGCTCGCAGAAACGTTTTTTCTGGGATTCATCATCATTCAGCTTACGCTGGTCGTGCTGTTGACGCCGGCGTATGTGGCGGGCGCGATTGCCGAGGAAAAGGACCGCAAGACGCTGGAGTTCATGCTCGCCACCGATCTGCGCAACCGCGAGATCATCCTCAGCAAGCTGCTGTCGCGGCTGGCGAACATGTCGCTGCTCTTGATCACGGGGCTGCCGATCCTGAGCATCCTGCAATTCATCGGCGGCGTCGATGAGGAACTCGTGTTCGCGGGATTCGCGGGCATCGGCCTGACCATGCTCGGCATCGCCAGCATCAGCATCCTGTTCTCGACGTTGTTCAAGAAGCCACGCGATGCGATCAGCCTGACGTACATGATGCTGGTCGCCTATGTCGCCCTGGCTTCGACCGCCCAGGTGATGCGCATGGGCGGCCACCGCTGGATGGGGGCGCCGATCTGGTTTGGCGAGGCGCCGCCGACACTTTCCGATGCCGCCTGGGTCCTTAATGCGGGCAACCCGCTCTGGGCCATCATCGAGGTGATCGAAGCCATCAGCGGCCGCGGGGGCGCAAGCTTGGCGGCCCAGTTGCCTGGCATCATCTCGCGCTATGCCTGGTTCCACCTGAGCCTGGCGCTGGTTTGCATCGTGTGGAGCATCGCCCGCGTGCGCGCCATCGCCCTCAAGCAGACCAGCGCCGGCACGACCGCCAAGGTGCGCTGGTACCATTGGCTGCGGCCCAGCGTCGGCAGTTATCCGATGCTGTGGAAGGAATTCTTCATCGAGGGGCGGATCAGGATCAACTGGCTGGTGTGGCTGGCGATGTCGGTGCTCGTGATCGTGACGCTCGGCAGCGGGCTGTGGATCGTCGGCGACCACGCGTTGGGCTTCATAGACGGGCGACAGCAACCCTGGCAGAACCTTCCCGAGGAGATGAAATGGTGGTTTCGCACTGCCGGCACCTTCACCGGATGTCTGCTTCTCTTGATGGTCGGCGTGCGCGCCTCCACCAGCATCACGACCGAACGCGAGCGCGACACCTTCGATTCCCTCTTGACCACCCCCATGAGCGCCGATTCGATGCTGCTCGCCAAGCTCGTCGGCAATCTGCTGGGCATGCGACTCGGCTGGATGTGGTTTGCCGTCCTGTTGGCTTTGGCCGTTTGTACCGGCGGCGTTCATCCGCTCGGCGTGCCGCTGATCCTGGCGGCCTGTTTCGTCTATTCGGTCGTGGTCACCATGATCGGCCTGACGTTTTCCATGTACTGCAAGTCGTCGCTGGCTGCCACCGTGATGACGGTGCTGACATTGATCGTGCTGGGCGGCGGACACTGGATCATCACCTCCTGCGTCTGCTTTCCAGCCTTCGGCGTGCTCATGCTGCTGTTCGGCCTCAACCGCGGGCCGGGCAATGAGGCGGCGGCCGAGGCGATGGCCAAGGTTGGCGAGTACCTGATGAAGTTCCAGGCGGGCGTCACGCCCCCCGCTGTGTTCTTTGTTTTTACCTTCTCCTGGAAGGACGTCGACGACTTCGGCATGATGGGATTCAATCGCGTCGGCGACTGGTGGTACTGGGAGGTCGTCGGCTTCAGTATCTTTGGCCTGTTCCTGTGGGCGATGGCGTGCGTGATCCTGTGGTTCGGCATCCTGGCGCCGACATTCCGCCGCATCACGCGCCGCGAGGAGTTGATCAACGATTAAGGTCAGGAGTCAGGGGTCAGGAGTCAGGGGTCAGTGAAGAATGTTGACGATTTCTGACTCCTGACTCCTGAGTTACCATGCCGCACATCCTCTTCATGACGGGCAAACTGGCGGAGCCGGCGCTGCGGCGCATGCTGGCCGACCTGGCGCCGCGCGTCGGGTTCGATTATTCCGTCGTCGTGCTGCCGATCACCGTGGCGGCCCTGGCGACGACGCCGTGGATTGCCGCCCATTTCACGCCCGGGGCGGGCATCGAACGCATCCTCTTGCCCGGCCAGTGCAACGGCGACTTGGGCGTATTGCGCCAAGCGTGGGGGGAACGGACCATCGAAAAAGGACCCGACGACCTGCGCGACCTGCCCGACTACTTCGGCGCTGCCGACAAAAGCGGCGCGGCGTACGGCAAGTACGACATCGAAATCCTCGCCGAGATCAATCACGCGCCGCGCCTGACGCTGGCCGAGATCCGGACGATCGCGCGCAAAGCCAAGGCCGACGGCGCCGACGTCATCGATCTGGGCTGCGATCCCGGTGCAATTTGGACCGGCGGCAGCGATGTCGTCAAGGCACTGCGCGATGAAGGGATTCGCGTCTCGCTCGACAGTTTCAATCCGCACGAAGCCGCCTTTGCCGCCAAGGCCGGCGCTGAACTGGTTCTGAGCGTCAATGGCGCCAACCGTGCCGCGGCGTGCGATTGGGGCTGCGAGGTCGTCGCCGTCCCCGATACGCCGGCCCAGTGCGAAGGGCTTGCGGACACCATCGAGTTCCTGCAAACCCACGGCGTCCGCTTCCGCATCGATCCGGTACTCGAACCGATTGCCTTTGGATTCGCGGAATCGCTGGGCCGCTATTTGTCAACGCGCAAGCAATATCCCGAAATCGAGATGATGATGGGCGTCGGCAACCTCACGGAGTTGACCGATGCCGACTCCGCGGGGGTCAACGTGCTTCTACTCGGCTTCTGCCAGGAGTTGGGCATCCGCAGCGTGCTGACGACCGAGGTTATCAACTGGGCGTCGAGCAGCGTGCGCGAGCTGGACCTGGCCCGCCGGCTCGTGCATTTTGCGTGTACGGAAAAGTTGCTGCCGAAACGCCGCGAGCCGAACTTGATTCTGTTGCGTGATCCGAAGCTGCGCGCGCACGGCGAGGAGACGCTCAAGGAATTGGCGGCCAGCGTGCGCGATCGTAACTTCCGCCTGTTCGCGGAGCGCGGCCGGCTGCACGTCATCAATGCCGAAATGTGGCTGCAAGGCACCGACCCGTTCGAGTTGTTTGCCGAGATGCTGAAACGCACGGAAATCGAGCCCGCTCATGCCTTCTACCTGGGCTACGAATTGGCCAAGGCGCTGACGGCGTTGACGCTGGGCAAGAACTACGTGCAGGACCAGGCGCTGCGCTGGGGGTTCTTGACAGTGCCGGAAATGAACGCCCATAGCAGTTAGCCGGCGGGTTGCTCCCCTCTCCCGCGATTGGAAGTTGCGCTTTTTTCGGAGCACCGAAGGTGCGGCAACAAATCAGCCCAGGGCAACGCCCTGGGTTCGCGTCAGGCCCTAGTGTGGTCGCCCTGAAAGGGCATCACAAATGTCGGCACCTCGCCGTGTTACGCCCTTACAGGGCTCGGTTGGTTGCTGATCCGGTTCCCCAGGGCGTTGCCCTGGGCTGATTTGTTGGAGCCCCTTCGGGGCCAGAAAAGCGCAGCTTCAAAACTCCCCCGGAGGGGAGAGGGAAGAATGAAGGACAGCCGCCCCGCGCGCATGGCTGGGGGAAGGGAAGAGACCCGCCGTGGATTTTTTCTCGGCGAGCCCGAGGTGCTTGCCGATGATCAGGCCAAAAACAAACATCAATATCAACAACAGGACGACCACACCAGATGAAACAAGGAGCATACCCAACGACAAGAACAAGCCGACGCGGCGCGGCGGTTCAACAGGGGCGGGAGGTGGTGGGGCTAGTTCCGGCGGCATCGCGGCGATCGGCGGCGCCGCCGGGGCTCTCTCCTCGGGCGGCGGAACCACGGCCGGCGCCGTCTCGGGTTGCTTGAGAATTTGCTCGATGTTCATGTCCTCGAGCGCGCCGGGTCCCGCCTGCTGGTAGGCGGCATCTTCGGGCTCTTGGGCGCCGTCCGGCGTCGGCACGATGATCTCGCCCGCGCATTTGGGGCAGCGGACCACCGTCCCCGCCTTCTTGCGCGAAATCCCCATCAACTGGTTGCAGTACGCACAGCGAAATCGAATCGGCATACGTCACTCTCGATTGGCACCCTACAAGGGTCAGCGTATTCTCGCCAACCTTGGGCTTTCTTGCAACAACTACCTTGCAACATCGCGGTGTATCGAGGAAAATTGTAGTAGCTACAGCTGAAAGAGCGCTGCCAAATTTTGGGGAAGAGCCGCGATGCCGCGGGTGCAGGCGGCGAGGTATTCCATGACGCATTTACGCTGGTGGATGGGTGGACTGATTTTGGCGGCCCTGCCGGTCGGCGCATTCGCGCAAGCGGATCGGCGCGACGCCATCGTCATCTACAAGGATGGCTATTTCATCAAGGGCAAGGTCAAGGAGCAGCGCGGCACGGTCATCTGGGATCACGCCACCGGTCGGCCATTCCCGATCCCTTCGGGCGAATTCTTCATCGATGACGATGTGCGTGACATTCTCTTCAGCCCCACCAACGTGCAGAAGGTCATACAGCTCAAGCCCGAAGAAGTGCTGCAGCCGATGGAGGTCAAACGGCTCAATTTCAACAACGCGAGACTGCAGGTCGGGCCGACTTGGACCTTCGACACGCCCTCGAAGTGGAGCGACCGTGGCGTTCGCACCGTGGGCGCCCGCACGGACAAGGGCACACGTATCGAGATGACGCAAAGGATTCATACGTTCTCGTCGCATTGGATCCATGTCGTCACCACCGAATACCAGTTGCCCATGAGATTTTTCGCGCAGGAGCTTGGCCCCGAAGCAATTCGACCAATCCTGCTGACTTCCTTCAACGAGTTGCCCGGCTGGAAGGATTTGAAGGAGTGGCAGAAGTTCATGCAAATCGCGCGATTCCAGCAGGAGGCGGGCTGGTTCGATGAGGCGGAGAAGGAGCTGGTCAGCATCATCAACGCCTTCCCTAAAGACAAGAAGCCCGCGCAAGATCAGCTCGAAAAACTGCGCAAGGAACGCGCAGGGCGGCAGGTGGAAAGCATCGAGAGGGCGGCCAATGTTGGCCAACCGCTCGAGGCAATCGAACTACTCGAAGCCTTCGATCGGCTCGGGGCCGACAAGATCATTTCGCCCGCGCATCGGCTCAAGGTGCTGGACCTGAAGACCAAGTACGAGAAGATCAAGACCGAGTTGGACCAGGCCAAGACGTACTTGAAGCAGTTGCCGGGCCTGACGAAGAACCCGAAACTCTGGACGCTGCGGACCGAGTACATCGTCGAGGAACTCAACCACGACACGGTTGGCCGGCTCAAGACGTTTCTGGAGTTCGCCGAGCAGTACGACAACAATCGCAAAGGGCAGAAGAAGCAGCAGCAGAGCGCTGAGGAAGTGCTGGCTCTGGCGATCACCAGCTGGCTGCAAGGCCCCCAGGCTGCGGAGCCGGACACGAAGGGGGCCCTGAAGCTGGCCCGCGCCCGCACCTTCCTCCTGGAATATCTGAAGAACGACATCGAGGGCCAGCGTGTGAACCTGCTCACCGCGTTCAAGGAGCCCAAGAACGAGAACGATCTGCCGATCGATGTGCTGGTCAAGCTCGTGGGCCTGCTGCCACCGCCCGCCCACGATCCCATGCTCGTCAACAACAAGCCGCAAGCGATCAAGATCGATGTTCCTGAGGGGGGCGGCGGGTCATATCATGTGCAGTTACCGCCGGACTACCATCCTCAGCGATCTTACCCGGTCTTGATCCTACTGCACAGCGGTCGCGACAGCGCCGCGGACACGCTCAAGCGTTTCGCGGAGGAGGGGGCAAAGAACGGGTTCATCCTGGCCGCCCCGATTCTGACGGGCAAGAACATGTTGAAGGGCAAGCTGCCCCCCGTCGGCCCCAAGCAGCACGCGCTGGTGTGCGACACGTTGCGCGATCTACGCCGGCGTCTCAACATCGATTCCGATCGCGCATTCCTGTTCGGCTTCGAGGACGGCGGCACCCTCGCTTTCGACGTCGCCCTGGGCCATCCCGATCTTTTCGCGGGCGCGGCGCCGATGTGCGGCGCTTTGTCGCCGTTCACGCGTCGCTTCTATTGGCCCAACGCGCAGTACGTGCCGTTCTACATCATCGAGGGCAGCCGCAATGCCGACCATCCGATACACATCCGCGCTCTCTTCAAGGATCGCTGGACGCGCGAGCCCTATGCCAATATTTACGTTGAATACAAGGGCCGATCCTCCGAGTGGTTCAGCGAGGAAGTGCCGAAGATGCTCACCTGGATGAGCAAGAAGAAACGCCAATCCCCGCTCAAGGAAATGGGAAAGGCCCGGCCCGGCATCGGCGGCCTGTGGGAAGAGTTCCGCTCGACACGCAGCACCGACAACTCGTTCTATTGGCTCAGAGCTGAGGGGGTCGAGATTCGCTGCCGTTGGGATCCCGGCGCCGCCCAACTGCCGCCCGCCGGTTTTGTGCCGGCGACTTTCCAGGGAGAGCTTAAAGTCGAAAACAAACTGGACAAGGATGGCAAGGCGCGGATCGTCACCAAGGCCTATCTGCGTTTCAGCGGCCTGAAGGAGGTGACCTTCTGGATAACGCCCGGCATGATGGATCTGACGAACCCGCTCGCCCTCTTCGTCAACGGGCAGCCGCAAGGGGGCCTGCGTGAAGTCCCGGTCAAGCTCGATACGCTGCTGGAGGAACTCTACATGTCTGGCGACCGACAGCGCGTGTTCGTGGCGAAGATTGATATCAAGAAGTGACTGCGGCGCACATCGAGTGTTGTGGCTAGATGTTGTGGCACGGTCTCCTGACCGTGCCACTTTGCGTGCTGGAGGGCAAGGGAGACCTTCGGTCGCGCCCGGTGGCACGGTCAGGAGACCGTGCCACAACAATGGCAAACATCCTCCTACAGCCCCTTCTTGCGGCCGATGTTCAGGATCGCCTCGCTGATGGTAACGCGAGCATCGGTGTCGGCCTCATCGCGCAATGCTTCGGCCAGGGTCGCAATCGCTCGTTCGGCGAGGTCGTGGTCCTTGGGGCGGCCGATCCGCTCGAGGGATTCCGCGGCCTTGCGGCGCACACGGGCATCGGCATCACTCATTGCGGCGAGGAGGTCGGGGAAGGTGCGCTGCGCCCCTTCACCGCCGATGCTGACGAGCGCCTTCATCGCCGCGACGCGCGTCTCGACATCCCAGCGCAGGTTGTCCGCGGCGCTATTGGCGATGACCATGCCGAGAGCTTTGCCCGCTTCCTGGGCTGGCGGGCCGATGGCTTCCAGCGCGTCGACCGCCGCCCGGCTGAGATCCGGATCGCGGGAGGATACCATGCGGGCGAGCGCGGTGACCGGCGTTTGCGTGGCAAAGCTCGTCGCCGGCAGCAGGCGGATCGTGCGTGCCGCCGTCCACTGGACCAGGCGATCCGGGTCTTGCAGGGCTCGGGCGATGGCCGCCGCCGCGGGCTCGGCGCTTTCCGCCAGCATCTCCAGGAACACGATGGCGCCGCGGCGCTGCTGCACATCGCCGTTCGGGTCCAGCAACTCGGCGACGGCTCGCACCAGGCGGACGTTGGAGTCGTGCTCCCCCTTCTTGCCCTTGACTCGTTCCGCGAGCGGGTCGGGGGTCTTGAATTCCTCGAAGAGTTCGCCGCGCTCCTTGTCGGGGGCCAGGTCCTGCAGCACGCGCAGAATCTTCAGGCGCGCCTGGCCAAGGTGATCGAGCGCCTGCAACGACGCCAGCCGGAGCTTGAGTTCCTTGGCGCCCAGAGCCTTGATGAACTCGGGATGGGCCGACTGGAAAGCCTCGAAGACCGCTTTCAACTCGGCAACCGTCTTGTGTTTGCCTTTGTCGTCAAGAAGATACGTGTGCCGGAAGTCCACAAGGGCGCGGGCGGATTCCTCGAGAGCCTGCAGGCAATGCCCGCGGACTTCCTCGTCGTCGTTCTTTTTCAGGCCGAGGACGGCGGTGCTGATGACCAGCTCAATCGTCTTGAGTCGTTCGTCGCGTTCGAGGGCGCGGGCATTGACGACCAGCTCCGAAAGGCCGTAGGCGGCGTGGCGGCGTGGGCCCAGGTCGTCGTCTTTTTGCAACGTGTCTTCGAACACCGCGATTGCCTGCGCGCAGATGGGGGTGATCTTGCCGAGAGCGTGCAGGCCCGCCTGGCGCACCGCCAGACTCTCGCGATCCCTGGCCAGGCCGCACACGACTTCGGTGAGGCGGCGGGTGAATTTCTCCTTCGGCGTGGCATTGAGAAGCTGCGGGCCCCCCTCCATCTCGGCGAGCAAGAGGGCGATCGTCAACCGTCGGCCAGCGTCCTTGTCCCTGGCGGCAGCGGTGATGGCGTCGCTCAGGAGCTTGCCGAGCTTGACATAATGCTCCGACTCCACAGACAGCGCCGCACCTGCGTCCAAATTCAACTTAAGATGAAAACCGGACCACTCGGTCAGAAAGTAGGCGGAGCGCAACTGGGAAATCGCTTGCTGGTCCAGCTCCCTGAGGGAGGCTTCGATCATCTTTTCGCGCTTGGCCACCACCACCGGATCGGGCACGAAGGCGCCCTTGATCCTGACGGTGCCGGCGTCGATCTTGAGGGCCTCGCGGAGCTTTTCGACGGCATCCGAGGACCGGGCCGACGGCGGCGGCGCAAAGAGCACTGCCGCCACGATGCCGGCAAGAAGAAGCCAGGGGCGTGCGCGGCGAGGATTGTGCTGGCTCATGGGATCGGTGTCCTTCGCTGGGGAGATCGTCATCCGCGGGCGGTTGGTTGCAATGTCGAGATCGGGTGCTAAACTAGATGTAGCCTGGGCGTCGATTTCTTGGTCCGACGCGCGAGCGAGGGTTTACCTTCCAAGTAAGCGCGGGATCCCCCTGCTTCTCACCATATCGGATTGGAGGGGGAGCGGAATACAGCGATTTTCTGGAATCTAGCGGAAATAGTGATGACGGCGAAAGCCCCACAGTATGGACACGAAGAAGCGGTGCTCCAGGTCTATCTCTTGGGCAGCATTCCGTTCGACGCCATCCTGCGCTTGCAGCGCCGGCTGCACTTCGAGATCACGGGCGATCGCCGTCAGGCCGCTATCATCGTTTGCGAACATCCGCCGCTGATCACCGTCGGACGCCAGGGGAGCCGGAGCCACATTCGACTCGAAGCCGAGGAGCTGCGTTTGCGCGGCTGGCCTATCCGCTGGGTGAACCGGGGCGGCGGCTGCGTACTGCACCTGCCGGGACAGATTGGCCTGTACGCCGTCCTGCCGCTGGATCGCCTCGGCCTCGGTGTACCCGCGTATCTGCAAGAACTCGGCACGACGGTTTGCAGTTTTCTGACCGATTTCAGCGTAAGCGCGGCAACGCGAACCGATGCTGGCGGCGTATGGGCAGGTGGACGCCTCGTCGCGAGTCTCGGCGTGTCCGTGCGCGACTGGGTCACCGGCTACGGCGCCTACGTCAACATCCATCCCACGCTCGAACTCTTTCGCCAGGTGTCTGCTTCACCGGACGAGGCGCTGCCGATGACGTCGTTGGAGCGCGAACGCGGCGGTCCGGTGCGCCCGTCGCTGGTGCGTGAACGGCTGATCGAACACTTCCGCGCCCGCTTCGGGTTTTCGCGTGTCACGCTCTTCTCAGACCACCCGGCTCTCAACGGCACACTGCGCCGACTGCCGGCGCCGGCCGACACGCTGAAAACGGAGAGCGCCTGACATGCAAGCCTTGACCGTGGTCGCTCTGGATGCACCGCCGCCATCGCCGCGCCGTCTGCCTGCCTGGCTCAAGCGGCCACTGCCGGTTGGCAATGAAAACTTCTATACGAACAACCTTCTCAAAGAGCTGGGCCTGGAAACGGTCTGTGAAAACGCGCGCTGTCCGAATCGCCCCGAATGCTATTCGCGCCGCACCGCCACTTTCATGATCATGGGCAACGTTTGCACGCGCCCGTGCGGGTTTTGCTCGGTGCCGCGAGGCACGCCGGAGGAGCTTGAAAACGACGAGCCTGAGCGTGTTGCCGAAGCGTCGCTCCGGCTCGGCCTCAAGCACGTCGTCATCACTTCGGTGACGCGCGATGACCTGCCCGACGGCGGCGCGGAGCACTTCTACCGCTGCGTCCTCGCCGTGCGCGAACGCACTGGCGCCGCCGTCGAGGTGCTGACTCCCGACTTCCTCGGCGATTCTCGCGCTATCGACCGCGTCATCGAAGCGCAACCAGACGTCTTCAACCACAACACGGAAACGGTGCCGCGCTTCTACAAGAAGGTGCGCGGCCGTGCCGACTATCAGCGTACGCTCGATCTGTTGGCCCATGTGAAACGGCAAGCGCCGCACATCACCACCAAGAGCGGCCTGATGCTGGGCCTGGGCGAGACACGCGAGGAGCTGCTCGATGTTTTCGCCGATCTGCGGGCCGCGCACTGCGATGTCCTGACGTTGGGCCAATACTTGACGCCGACGCTCAAGCACGTGCCGGTCGCGCGTTACCTGCCGCCGGAAGAATTCGACGAGCTGGCCGTCCTCGCCCGTGCGCTCGGTTTTCGGCAAGTCGCGAGCGGTCCGTTTGTGCGCTCCAGCTACCATGCCGACGAGATGATCCATGCGTGAGCCGATCATCGTCCCTGATCTAGGCGTTGCCGACGTGGTGCTCAGTGTATGGTACGTCCGGCCTGGCGAGGTAGTATTCGCTGGTGATCGGCTGGTCGAATTGCTGCTGGGCAGCGCGACGTTCGATGTGACGGCGTCGGTCGGCGGTATGCTGGTCGAGCAATGCGCCGCGCCGGCGGACCGACTGACTCCAGGGCAAACTGTAGGTTTCCTGGAGGCCCCAGGATGAGTCCGCCGCGGGCGAACGATTCCTGGGCGTAGTGCGTGGCTTGCAGTTCATCCAATATGCAGAGCGGTATTTTTCTCTCCCTGGACGGCGTCGATGGCGCCGGTAAATCGACGCAGTGCCGGCTGCTCGCCGACTGGCTGCAAGCCCGCGGCAAGTCGGTCGTCCTGTGTCACGACCCGGGAGGCACCGATCTCGGCCAGCAGGTGCGCAACATCCTGCTCAACTACCGCGGCACGATGTCGATGACGACCGAAGCGATCCTCTTCATGGCGAGCCGGGCCCAACTGGTCGCCGAGGTCATTCGCCCCGCGCTCGACGCCGGCAAAATCGTGATCGCGGATCGCTTCATCCTCGCCAACGTCGTCTATCAAGGCCACGCGGGCGGCCTCGATCCCGATGAGTTATGGCGTGTCGGCATTTTTGGCACCGGCGGGCTGGAACCTCACTTGACACTCGTCCTCGATTTGCCGCTCGAAGTCGCATTCGCCCGCCGCAAGCAAGACGCCGACCGCATGGAAAGCCGCGGCGTCGAGTACTTCGCGAAGGTGCGAGATGGATTTTTGGCCGAGGCGGCGCATCGGCCGGAGCGGGTTCGCATCGTTGATGCCATGGCCGTTGTCGACGTGGTGCAGCAACGCCTGCGGGATGAAATTCAAACTGTGCTCGCCTGACCCCTGACCCCTGGCACCTGTCAATTATGTCCTGGTCCACCATCCTTGGCCACGCTGATCGCATCGACGCCTTCCGTCAGCTCCTCGCGCGGAATCGGCTGGCGCATGCCTATCTCTTCGTCGGCCCCGCCGGTGTCGGCAAGCGGTTGTTCGCCGTGGAGTTGGCCAAGGCGATGCTGTGCGAATCGGCCAAGTCGCCGCGAACGCTGGATGCCTGCGATCAGTGCGACGCCTGTCTTCTGGTGGACGCCGGCACGCATCCCGATCTTTTTCAGGTCGAAAAACCTGCTGATCTGAACGAGTTTCCTGTTGAGCTAATGAGGCAATTCAGCCACGACTTCGCGCTCAAGGCCGCACGCGGCTTCCGCAAGGTCGCCATCCTTGACGATACGGATGATCTGAACCTCTCGGCCGCTAACTCCTTTCTCAAGACTCTCGAGGAACCTCCACCAGGCTCATTGTTGATCCTTTTGAGCACGAACCTTGACGTACAACTTCCCACCATCAAATCGCGCTGCCAAATGGTGCGCTTTGCTCCGCTTTCTGATGAACACGTTAGGCAACTGCTGCGCAAGCGGGGCATCGAGGACGCCGGGATGATCGAGCGCCTCGTGCGTCTGTCGGGCGGTAGTCCGGGCCAGGCGCTGGCTCTCGCGGATGAATCGCTCTGGAAGTTTCGCCGCACGCTTTTGCAAGGTTTCACTCAACCCAAGGTCGATAGCGTCGCTCTCGGACGCCAATTCGTCGAATTTGCCGAAGAAGCGGGGAAGGAGGCGGCCCTGCAGCGTCGCCGCGTCAACCAGATGCTGCGGCTCCTGATCGAGTCGTTCACCGACGTGATCCGTCTGCAAGCCGGTTCGTCGGCACGGTCGGCAGAATCAGCAGAATTGCCTTTGCTGGCATCGCTGGCACAACGGGCTGGCCACGAGAAAATTCAGGCGATCTTGGAACGCTGTCTGGAGACCGAGACGCACGTGGGCCGATATCTCCAATTGAGCCTCGTGCTCGAAGGCCTGATGGACTCGCTGGGCCAACTGCTCGACAAGTAAAAAGGAAAAAGTAAGTAGGCCCGCAATGAACGCGAAATCAAACAGTTTCTTCCTTTTTCCTTTTTCCTTTTTCCTTTTGACTTGCATGTCCGCTTGCAGCACCCATCCGCTGACCGATGCGTGGGACTTCTTCAAGCCCGGCAAGCTTGGCCCCACGACCGTGACTCCTTACGGCGGCGTCGCCATCCCGCAAGGCCCGATCGTGCCAGTGGCGCCGAACTTTCCGGGTCCGGCGTTTCCCAGCGCGCCAGTGATCCCCGGCCCCGCCCCGCTGCCTGGCACGGGCGTCGAATTGCAACCGCCGCTGCCGCCGCCTCCGCCCGCCAAGTTCTGATGCAAGTCTTTGTTTTCGTTAAGCGCCCGCGTGGTGCCATGCGGGCGCTTAACGAAGACTCGATCACCTCGCCAATTCCTATACTTACCCCATCTGCCGACTCTTTCCTCCGGAGGCTTCCCGCCATGAATCGCTGGCTCATCGTCCCGGCCCTCGCGCTGGGTTTGTTCGCGTTCATCCCAACCAACGCCGACGCGCAGAAGAAAAAGGGGCCGCCCCCGCCGCCGCAAGAGGTTCACGATCCGGCCAATGCTGTCAAGAATCTCGACGTGCATCCCGAACTCAAGGCGACGCTGTTCGTCTCGGAGCCCAAGATCACCAACCCGGTCAACCTCGACATCGATCATCGCGGCCGCATCTGGCTCTGCGATGTCGTCAACTACCGAGGCAACAACGGCAAACGCAAAGACGGCGACAAGATACTCATCCTCGAAGACACCGACGGCGACGGCGTCTGTGACAAGGTGACCACCTTCTACCAGGGCCGCGATGTCGATTCCGCCATGGGCATCTGCGTCCTCGGCAACAAGGTCATCGTCTCCTGCTCGCCCAATGTCTTCGTCTTCACCAAGGACGACGACGACAAGGTCATCAAGAAGGAAGTCCTCTTCACCAAGACTGGCGGTGCCCAGCACGATCACTCCGCCCACTCCTTTATTTTCGGGCCCGATGGCCGGCTCTACTGGAACTTCGGCAACACCGGCGGCGCGGTTCACGACAAGAACGGCAAGCCGGTCGTCGATCTCGCCGGCAACGTCGTCAAGGACGGCGGCAATCCCTACCGCGGCGGCATGGTCTTTCGCTGCGACATGGACGGGACCAACTTCGAGGTATTAGGGCATAACTTCCGCAACAACTACGAGGTCACCGTCGATTCCTTCGGCACCATGTGGCAGTCCGACAACGACGACGACGGCAATCGCGGCGTGCGCATCAACTACGTCATGGAGTATGGCAACTACGGCTACCTCGAGGAATTCACCGGCGCCGGCTGGCAGAAGCCGCGCACCAACATGGAGAAAGAGATCCCGCTGCGCCACTGGCATCTCAACGATCCGGGCGTCGTGCCGAACCTCTTGCAAACCTACCAGGGCTCGCCGACCGGCATCTGCATGTACGAGGGAACGCTGTTGCCGAAGGTGTTCCGCAATCAGATGATCCATTGCGACGCGGGGCCGAGCATCGTGCGAGCGTATCCGGTGACGCCGGACGGGGCGGGCTACAAGGCGACGATCGTCGATATCCTCGACGGCGCCAAGAAGAACAACTGGTTCCGCCCCGCCGATGTCTGCGTCGCGCCGGACGGCTCGCTCTTCGTCACCGACTGGTACGACCCCGGCGTCGGCGGCCACGCCCAGCGCGATTCGGACCGCGGCCGGGTCTTCCGCGTGGCGCCGCCGGGCGTGAAGTACAACGTGCCGAAGGCCAACTTCGACACGATCGACGGCAACATCGAGGCGCTGAAGAGCCCGAACCTGGCGACGCGCTATCTCGCGTGGACGAACTTGCACAAGGCAGGGGCGAAGGCGGAAGACGCATTAGTGGGACTATACATCAACTCAAAGGTTCCGCATGAGAAAGCACGAGCACTTTGGCTATACGCACGCATTCCTGGCAATGAAGGATCGGCTGTGCGTTTGGCTTTCAAGAACGAAGACCCGAAACTAAGAATTGTTGGCATTCGTATCGCGCGGCAGTTCAAGTTAGATTTGGCCCCGTGGATCGAAGCATGCACCTTTGACCTCGATCCTGCGGTGCGCAGAGAATGTGCGATTGCGCTTCGTCACGACAAGTCTCCCAAAGCACCCGAGCTATGGGCGAAACTCGCAGCCCTCACCGGTTCGAGCGGTGCGACGGAGCGATGGTACTTGGAAGCGCTCGGCATCGGCGCCGATCGAAGCTGGGACGCCTATCTAGATGCCTATTTGAAGATGCGAAAAGAGACGGCGTTCCCTGATTTTTCACTTTCATATCGGGAAGTGATCTGGCGTTCGCGGGCTGCGAAGACGCCGACGCTTTTAGCAGAGATAATTACTTCGAAGGACACGCCCGCCGCGGACTTGCCGCGCTACTTCCGCTCCTTCGATTTCCAGAAAGACAGCAACATCAAGAACGAAGCCCTCGTCAAGCTCGCGTTCGGGACCTACGCCGATCCGGCTCGGGCGAAGCTTATCACCACCGAAGCGATCGCACGCCTCAAGAGCCTCGACCTGAAGTCCAATCCGGAACGCGCGGCTGCGGTCAACAAGCTGCTCGATCAATCGCGCAACACCAGCATGTATGTCGAAATGGTCGGCAAGTTCAACCTCGTCGAGCGCTATGGTTCCTTGCTCGCCATCGCCCAGAACCAGCCGGACCAGCAGCTCGGCATCGACGCGATGAAGCTGTTGCTGGAACGCGACGCCAAGCTCGCTCTGCCTGGCCTCAAACACCCGCAAATCAACGCCGCCCTCGCCACGGTGCAAGCCATCGGCAACGCGGCCCACGTGAACGGCAACCCGCTCTTGTTACCCATCATCCAGGACGACAAGGCCGACCTGGAGCTGCGCCGCCAGGCGACGCGTGCGCTGGCCCGCAATCAGCCCGGCGCACGGGAGTTGATCAAGCTGGCCAATGAAAAGAAGCTCGCCAAGGAACTCGAAGTCGCCGCTGGCAGCGTGCTGAGCGTTTCGACCGCGAAAGACATCCGTGAGCAAGCTGCCAAGCTGTTTCCGCAGCCGACCAGCAAGGACAAGAAGCCGCTGCCGGCGATTTCCGATCTGGTGAAGCAAAAGGGGAACGCCGCCAATGGGGCGAGCGTCTTTGCCAAGGTCGGCACGTGCGCAAAGTGCCATCAGATCAACGGCGAATTCAAAAACGTCGGGCCCGATCTGTCCGAGATCGGCAAAAAGCTGGCCCGCGAGGCGATCCTCGAAGCGATTCTCTACCCGAGCGCCAGCATCGCCCATAGCTTCGAGACGTGGGTGGTCGAGACCAAGAAAGGCCAAACGTCGAGCGGGCTGCTCGTCAGCAAAACTGCCGAGGAGATCTCGATCAAGGACTCGGAATCGATCGTGCGCACGTTCAAGACTGGGGAGGTAGAGTCCGCCGCCAAGTCACCGGTGTCGCTGATGCCGGCCGATTTGCACCAGTTGATGACGACGCAGGAGATGGTGGATGTGGTGGAGTATTTGTTGACGTTACGGGAGGCGCGGAAACGGTAGTTGTTTTCGTTTGTTTACGTTTAGCGTTCGCATGGCGCCGCCCAGCCCGGCAATCCACTTTTCGTCGGCCATTGGCAGTACATCGCCGAAGGATTCGTATTGGGGCTTGCAAATGCGCAACTTCGATGCCGGGGTGCGGCGGGTTGGCCATAGGAGTTAGCCCGCGCTGGTTCGTGGTCTCGCTCACGTCGCCAGCCCCAGATTGCGCAGCACCTCGGCGCTCGACTGAACGCGGTTCAAACAGTAGAAATGAAACCCCGCGACGCGATTCATCAGTTTCGCACAGATTTCCGTGCATACCTCGACGCCGAGCTGGCGCACCGATTCGTCGTCCGTGTAGTTCTCGATCCTCGCCCTGATCGGCGTCGGCAGCTTGGAGCCGCAAAGGCTGGTGAATCGCTTGATCTGGGCCGCGTTGAGAAAGGGGAGGATGCCGGGAACGATCGGAACCTTGACGTTTTTCTTGTTGCGCAGGTAGTCCTCCATGTCGAGGAAATCGCTCCAATCGTAGAACATCTGCGTGATGAGAAACTCGGCGCCGGCATCAACTTTTTGGGCGGCGATGTCCCAGTCCTGATGCTTGAAGCGAGTCTCGACATGGCCTTCCGGATAGCAGGCCGCGCCGATGCATATTTTTGATCGGCTGCGGGTGAAGCGAATCAAGTCGGTGGCGTAGGAGAAGCCGCCGGCGACTGCCTGGAAAGTCGTCTGGTCCTTGGGTGGATCGCCGCGCAGGGCGAGGACGTTCTCGAAGCCGAGCTTGAGGATCTCGTCGAGGAAGTTGCCGAGCATTTCCTGGGTAGAGCCGACGCAGGTGAGGTGAGGCATTGATTCGATGCCGCACTGATCGCGCAGCCGCTGCACGATGCGCGTGGTGGTGTTGCGCGTACTGCCGCCGGCGCCGTAGGTAACGGAGATGAACGCTGGGTTGAGCGATTTGAGGCCCGGCACGGTGTCGGCGAAAAGCGCGGCCTCGGCGGCATCGTTTTTCGGCGGGAAGAACTCGAAGGAGATCGTCGGCACAGGCCGGTCGTAGAGGTCGCGGATACGCAAAGGTCACCCATGTGGAATTATCCACGAAGGACACGAAGAGGAAAAGAGAGACAAGACAAATCCAGCACTTGCTGGCATCGATCTTCACCACGGCTTGCCTGTCTTAGCCCCTTCGTGCTCTTCGTGTCCTTCGTGGATGATTTTTTTTCCCGTCCGTTCATTTTATGGGAAAATCTCACGTCGGACGTTATCATGCGGGTTACTGCTTCCCATTCCCCCTGGAGAATCGTCATGTTGCGCCGCCTACCCATCAGTGTTTGTGGATTACTACTGCTCGCCGGCATCGTCAGATCCGGCGGCGGTGGCCCGAAAGCGGTGCCGCTGCCCGACGGCCTGGTCGCGCCGAACACCGTGGCCGAGGCTGTCGGCATCGTGGCGTTTCTCGAAGGCCCTGCCGTTGATGCCGCGGGCCATGTCTTCTTTTCGGACATCGCGGGCAATCGCATGCTGAAAATGGATCCAAAGGGGAAGATCAGCGTCTTCCGCGCCGACAGCGGCCGCACCAACGGCAACTGCTTTGACGCCCAGGGCCGGCTCATCTCTTGCGAAGGCGGCGAGCAGGGGGTCGGCCGACGCCGGATCGTTCGCACTGATCTGAAAACGGGCGCCGTCGCCATTTTGACCGACAAGTACGACGGACAACGCTACAACGCCCCCAACGATGTTTGCGTCGATACCAAAGGGCGCATCTGGTTCACCGATCCATATTATGGCCCCGATCGCAGCCATCTGGAAATGGACGTGGACGGCGTCTATCGGCTCGACCCGAACCCCCAGGTCAAAGGCGGCTGGGCTGTGACTCGTATTCTCACGCAAAAGGAAATCCAGCGCCCCAACGGCATCGCCATCACGCCCGATGACAAGAGGCTCTACGTCATCGACAGCCATCCGAAGCCGGGCGGCAATCGCATGATCTGGTCGTTCGACGTGGCGGCCGACGGCTCGCTCCTCAACCAATGTCTCGTCTACAACTTCGGCAAAGGCCGCGGCGGCGACGGCATGAAGCTCGACATGAACGGCAATCTCTGGGTCACCGCCGGCATCTCCGTCAAGCGCGGGCCCGGCGAGACTCTCGATAACCCGCCGGGCGTCTATATCATCTCGCCCGCCGGCAAGCTGCTGGGCGTTATTCCGATTCCGGAGAACCTCATCACCAATTGCGCCTTCGGCGGCCCTGAGCGTAAGACGCTCTACGTCACGGCGGGCAAGACGGTGTATCGCATTCCGACGAGCGTGTCGGGGTATGCGCTGTATCCACCGCTGGCAAAGTAAACGTCCGAGCCTGAAACGTAAGCGAAGGTTGCCGTACCCTTCGCTTACGCTTCAGGCTCGGACGACGTTCCTGACCTATACTTCCGTGCCCCCAAATTGCCCTTTGCAGAATGCGCACGCCCGTGTAATCTGCAACGAGTGGCATGGATTGGTGTCTCATTCCCGATGCAGGAACCGCATCATGCTTTCAGCGCATACAAAAAATCGGCTTCGCTTCCTCGGCTGGGGATGCGCGATCGCCGTCGTCTGGGCAATCTGGCAAGAGTCGGCGCTTGCACAGCACGCCACCATCGGCACGGTTGACCAGGAACCACCGGATGAGGGCTTTCTCGCCAGTATCCTCCGCAGCATTTTTCTCTTCGATTCCAAAGGCCTGATGGAAATCCTCAGCAAGCCCGAGTACGCAGTTGCTGCCTTCATTGCCCTCAACGTCATCGTCTTCGTCGAGACCGGTCTGTTGATCGGCTTCTTCTTGCCGGGCGATTCGCTCCTCGTCATCACTGGCCTGATCTGCGCCCATGAATCGTGCACCTGGAACATGCCTCTGCTACTCGTGACGCTGAGCGCCTCGGCGATCCTCGGCGACACCGTCGGCTACTGGATCGGCTACAGCTCGGGGCCGAAGATTTTTAACCGGGAGAAATCGTTCTTCTTCGACAAGGATCATCTGCTCAAAGCCCAGCAGTTCTACGAAAAACACGGCGGCAAGACGATCATCCTCGCGCGATTCATGCCGTTCCTGCGCACCTTCGCTCCGGTCGTGGCCGGCGTCGGCAAGATGGAGTACCAGCGTTTTCTCTTCTACAACGTCATCGGCGGCATCGCCTGGGTCTTCAGCATGGTGCTGGCGGGACGGTATCTACCCGACCTCGTCAACCCCCTCTTGGGGCGAATGTTCGGCGATGGCTTCCATATCGCGCATCACATCGAAAAGGTCGTCATCGTGGTCGTGTTTTTATCGATCACGCCGATGATCTATGCCTGGCTCAAGAGCAAGCTGGGCGGCAAGAATCAGGGACCTAAACCGCCGCAGCCGGAACTGGCCGAACATGCGCTCCCCGTTTAGCGCTCGATTGTCTCCCCTCTCCCGAGGGGAAAGGGGTGAAAAAAAAGCGGCGTGCTTCCCAGGTGGAAGGCACGCCGCTTGTGTTTTGAACGCCGCGCTCCCGCCAAGCTGGCGCGAACGCTAAACGAATACGGTTAGTTATTCATCGGAATCAGTTGCATCAGCTTGCTAAGATTCTCGAACGTGATCTGGCCGCGGATGACCAGGTTGGGGCCCTGCGCGGTGACGCGGATCGAATTGACGATGTCAACGCCGGGTTCAAGCTTGGGGTTCTGCTTGGCCGCTTCCGCCATCTTCATCTTGGCGACGCCAATGGCGAGGTTGCTGACGCCCGCGTACTTCTGAGCCGTTTCCACGTCCTGGGTGTTGACGCCGAGCTGGAAGTCGATGTCCTTTTGAATCGTGAGAGCGAGGCTGAAGCCGTCCATGGTTTTCAGGAATGCCATGGCCTGCTGGCCTTGATTGCCGCCGGCCTGCGGAGCGTTCTCGGCCAACTTGACGAGGACCTTGCTCGTCGCCACCATGCTGATGCTCTGCTTGTTATTGACGGTGCTCATGAGCTTCTTAATCACTTCCGCCTTGAAGGCGGGGGCCTTGCCGCTGGCCAAGCGAGCGACGGCTCCTTCAAAATCCTTCTTGCTGCCGCAGGCGATCATGGTCTTCTTGTCCAGGATGCCCAGAAACATGACCTTCTCGTCCTTCGGAGCGATTTCGAAGGCCTTGACGCCGGCAATCTTGGTCATCTTGACGCCGCTGCCGCCTTCCTTGCTCGCCTCGGTGATAGCCGCTTCGATCTTGTCGCCGTTGAAGTTCCCTTCGAGGAGAATGAATCCCTCTTCCGGGTTGCGATCGCCGCCGGGAACGCCGATGGTGACGCTGGTAAGGTCGCGGAACAGATCGAAGTCGGCCTTCTTCAAATGCTTGGCGATGCCCTTGTCATCGAGCTGTTCTTCGATCTTCGCCTTGGCAATATCGATGATCGTCTTGTTGGCCTTCGCCACTTCGGACTTGAGCATCTGCTGGATGTTGAAAGTCACGATCAATTCCGTGTCGCTCGGCAACAGCTTGATCTGCTGGGCCGAAGCGGCGGATGCGCCAAAAAGCACCGCGAACGTGCAAACGGCGGCAATCCAGATGCGTCGAGATAATTGCATAACTACGTTCTCCTTGAAGGGTTCGGTATGCGGGGTTGCTCCACATGGTGTATGGAATGATACTGAAGGCGGTTCGGGAAAGTTTCAGAAAAAACGACACTACTCGCTGATACCCACCAGAGAAATAAACCACGGGGGAAAACGGGGGGCACGGGGAAGGCCATGATAGACCGAAATGGTGCGGATGATACAAGATCTCGTGAGCGATGGACTGATGCACAGTCTTCTCCGGCATTTTTTCAAGCATTCCCCCGTGCTCCCCCGTGGTTCTTTTTCAATGGGGATCAGCGAGTATTGTCGAAAAAACGAAGCCGTTTGCGGGCTTCACCCAACTCGGCAGATCACGCACTTCAGGTAGTTCGTCTCAGGGCACATGGCCGACATCGGGTGATCTGGCGCCGCGCCGCGGCTCTCCAGAATCTGCAGCGGCCGACGGACCTGCGATGCTTCCAGTGCAAGTAGATCGTGGAGCATCTGCCGTTCGATCAGGCCTGAACAACAGCACATTACGAGGATGCCGTCGGATTCGAGTGCCTTCAGGGCTTGAACCAGCAAGCGGCGATAGCCGCGCATGGCCTCTTCGACGGCGGATTTGCTGCGTGCGAACTTGGGTGGATCGAGGACGATGACGCCGAAACGCTCGCCGGCTGCGACGAGCCGATCGAGTTGATCGAAGACGTCCGATTTCTCGAAGGTGACGTTCGTCAAGCCGTTCAACTCGGCATTGGCGCGGGCCAACTGAAGGGCCGGTTCCGATGAATCAACTGCCAGCACCGACGTCGCGCCCGCCCGTGCCGCGTGCAGACTGAACCCTCCAGAGTAGCAAAAGGCGTCCAGCATGCGGCGACCGACGGCGAGTCGGGCGACTGCTTGGCGATTGTCGCGCTGATCGAGGTAGTAGCCGGTCTTCTGGCCTTCGGTCAAATTGACGTGGAAGCGCAGCCCGTTTTCTTCCATGGTGAGCAAACCGGGCGCGTCGCCGCGCAACGGACCGTCTTGCAACTCCAGACCTTCGAGTTGGCCGATGCCTCGCTCCGTGCGCAGATAGATGCCGTTGGGATGTAGTAGCTCGGTCAGCAAGTCGGCAAATATTTCCCGCCTCAGCGCCAGCGCCAGGCTGGTGAACTGCACGACGAGCCAGCGCTCAAACTGTTCGACCACCAGGCCCGACAACCCGTCGGCTTCGCTGAACACCAGCCGGCACGCTCCCGGAAGCTTCAGGATGTCGCGCCGCAGCCGAATGGCACTGGCGAGTTGCCGGCGAAAGAAGTCGGCATCGAGCGGTTGTTGCTCGTCCCAGGCGTAGAGTCGCACGCGGATCTTGCTTTGGCTATTGTAGAGCCCGCGTGCGACGAAGGCGCCGACATGCGACATGAGATCGACGACGTCGCCGTCCTTGGGTTCGCCTTCGACGGCAGCGATGGCGCCGGCGTACACCCAGGGGTGCATGCCGAAGAAAGGGCGAGCTCGTTTGTCTTTCAGGAGGATGCGGGGGTTGGACATGAGTTGCATAATACCAATCGGCGAGCCGAGCGGCGTAAGCCACCGGGTTGAGTGTGCAGCAACTAAGGGGCCGTCCGTTAATTAGTGTTACAACTTCGCAGCTGTTTCATACACCTGCTCCATGCGACGCGCAAGCATGGAGGCTGCGATACGCCAACGGTTCGAAGGTCTGGCTTCGTCGTTGGATGAGCGCCAAAGACGATTGTGGGCGGCGGCGGAAGCCAAAACCTGGGGCTACGGGGGCGTCTCG
>SHZY01000175.1 GCA_009692065.1 Gemmataceae bacterium | reverse complement strand
CGTCAAGTCCTTTCCACAGGCATTCGTGGAAAAGTCTACGAGATTCCGCGCGGGAAAGTTGAAATCGATGCAGATGGAAATTCGTCATAAAATAAGCCGCGGCAAGAATTTGCATCTGGTCAGCAATGTCTCAACGGGACATTAGTGAGCGAAGATATGTTTTCCTTCGCTTACGCTTCAGGCTCGGAAAATGTGTCAATCCAGACCCCAAAACCTTAAGCCGCCGGCCCCCGGGCATCATCCCCGAGAACCGGCGGCTTCTTGAGATCGGTCGCGGCCAGGATAACACTATGCCCTGGACGCGCGGAAGAGCAGGTATTTGCGGCTCAGGAAATTCCAGGTAAACGCCAGGCCGACCGCGGCAAACTTGGCAGGATACGGATGAATTCCTAAGCAATCGTGAACGATCAGGATCACGATCTCCGTAATTCCCAATCCAACCAGCGACAGGACCGAAAAGGCGACGAAGCCGAGAGCGTCGTTTTTGAGCGACGTCGAGAAGACCCAGAGGGAGCAAAGGACGTATTGCAGCACTCCGCCTGCTAGATAACCGATCAATGCCGCCAGCAGCGCCGGCATGCCGACCAGAAGGCAGAGCGCGTAAATGCCGAAATCGGCGGCAAGCGCCAGCACCGACACCGCCAGCGCCCGCGGCGCCTGCAGCGCCATGCTTTCGACCGGCTCGGTTACCCACTGTTTGAGTTTGAGTACGATGAACACGCGCAGTCCTCTGCGGCCGAGGTTTCCGGCCGACACCACTCAACTATAGGTCGGTTTTTCGAAGGAGGCAGAATTAGAAAAAAAACGTGCCACGATTTCGCCGCAAGCGGCAAACCGGATCAGTTGGGCAACGGCGCCTTGACGCCGCGCGCCTTTAGTTGTGCGGCCCGATCGGCAATTTCGACCTGGTTCGGCTCGCGTGCCAGGATTTCCTCGTAGAGCACCAGCGAGCGCTCCGGCATCCCTTGGATCTCACAAAGGACCGCCATTTCCGTCAGCACCCGTCGATTGTGCGGATCGAGCGAACGGGCGTGCTGCAATCGGCTCTGCGCCAGCGGGTACGCTTTCTCTTGACGCAGCCGCCAGGCGTCGGCGACCTGGACATCCGCCGAGTTCGGCTCCTGCTTCAGCCAATCGAGGATCTGCTGATTGGCTTCCGTGACGCGGCCGGTGCGATATTTGAGTGAAACGAGCGCCAGCCGGGCGTCACCATGCTTGGTGTCGCGCTGCAAGCAATAGGCGTAGAGCTCCTCCGCCTTCTTGACGTCGCCGAGTCGATCGTAGCACTGAGCGGTGTTGTAAATGAGCACCGGATCCTGGGGCCGCAGCGTCAGGGCGTAGTCGAAGCTGTGCAGGGCCATGCGATAGTCGCCTTTGCCAAACATCTGTACGCCGTCTTCATTGATGGACCGCCAGCGCTCGTCATTGGTCGTGGCGCAACCCGCCAAAAACAAACCCAGCACCACAAACGGTAATCGGAATTGCATACGGACTCCCTCCGAGCATGGCGTTCATACGCGACGTTCGGAAAAAAGGGAAGCCCGAATTGGCTGGAGACTTGGAAAAACAGGAAAGGCAAGCCCCAGGATAAGAGCAGCGTTTCCTGGGGGGTTATGGTCACGCGGGTTATTTTGGTGCGGCCGGCTTGGATTTGGTGTTCAGCAGCCGCGCGATCTGCGATTTCTTGCGTGCGGCCGTGTTCGGATGGATGATGCGCCGGGCCGCCGCCTTGTCCAGCTTCTTGTACGCAGCCGTCGCTTCCTTCTTGATCGCATCCATTGTCGCGTCCTTCGTGTTGCTGACTTCGAGCAGTGCCTTGAGCTGCTTCTTGAGCGCTTTCTTGACGGCCCGATTGTGCTCGCGTCGCTTGATGTTTTGGCGTAGACGTTTCTTGGCGGTTTGCAGATGAGGCATGGGGTCCCTTCGTTTGATCGACGATTCGCCGTATTTTGCTCAACCCGGAAGTATCAATCTATTTCGACACGCGGTCCGTGGCAAGGAGAAGCATCTCTATTCCGCACCGGCCTTGGCGACCGAGACTGCAGCTGGCGTCAACGAGAACACGCCGCAAATTCCAGGTTTTTCCTGGCGATCCACCTCTCCTTCGGCTATGGTTACACCGTCCTCCACTACTGCGATTTCTCCTTGCAATCAGGATCCGCACCGTGAAGAAAATCGCTGTGCTGCCGGCTTTGCTGACTCTGGGCAATGGCATCTGCGGCCTCGTCGCGATAACGTTCGCCAGCAAGATCTCCGGCGGCAACTCCGTCGCGGACGAGACGAATTTCGCCTGGGCCGGCTGGTTTATTCTGTTCGGCATGCTGTTCGACATGCTCGATGGCTACGTGGCCCGGCTCTCCAAGACGGCAAGCAAGTTCGGCGGCGAGCTCGACAGCCTGTGCGATGTCGTCACTTTCGGCGTCTCCCCCGCATTCCTGCTGCTCAAGCTCGGCCCCGCCAAGGAAGCAAGTGAGTTTCTCCATATGGTCCTCGCAGGCATCGCGGCACTTTATTTTTCCTGCACCGCGCTGCGCCTCGCCCGTTTCAACGTCGAGAACGACCCCGACCCTTCGAGCCACAAGCGTTTTCGCGGCTTGCCTTCGCCAGGCGCGGCAGGCTGCATCGCGGCGCTGGCCATTGTCCGCGGCGAGTTTTGGGCTACGCTCACCTCGCCCTGGATCGGCGTCGATCCGGACACCGCCCGCCGCGCAATTACGCATTCCGTCGAGATCGTCGCGCCGATCGGCGCGCTCCTCGTTGCCCTGCTCATGGTTTCAAACGTTCCGTATCCCCATGCGACAGGCAAGATCTTCCGGGGCAAGAAGCATATCGGGCATCTCATCCAGGTCCTGCTGGCTGCCTTCATTCTCCTGATGTTCCGCTCCCTCGCTCCGTTGCTTGTGTTCTGGATCTACGCGATCGTCTTTCCGCTGCGCACTCTGGTCGTGCGCAACCTGCGCACCGACCCTGCCGCCGAAGCTCCGCCGGTAGATGAACACGCGCCGCACAAACTCTGATGCACGGTCGAATGTTCCACTTCCGAGCCTGAAGCGTTAGCGAAGATGCGTTTCCTTCGCTTTCGCTTCAGGCTCGGACAGTATATGATGACGCAATGTTCACCGGCCTCGTCGAAACCCTGGGCACCGTGCGCGACGTTTCCTCCGATGGCACCGGCACGCTCCTACAAATCGAGGAGCTGACCATCGCCGCGGACCTGCCTCTCGGCGCCTCGGTCGCCGTCAACGGCGTCTGTCTGACCGTGGTGGCGGCCGACAAGACCTCCTTCTCCTTTCAGGCCGGTCCAGAAACACTGCGGCTCACCAATCTCGGCGAACTGCGCCGGGGCATGAAAGTCAATCTCGAACGCTCACTTCGGCTCGGCGATCGACTCGGCGGCCACATCGTCCAGGGACACGCGGACGGCATCGCCCGCATCGCCCGCCGCGAATGCCAGGCCGACTGGGAAACCGTCTGGTTTACCTGCGCCCCTGAATTGACGAAAATGATGATCCGCAAAGGCTCGATCACCGTCGACGGCATCAGCCTCACCCTTGTCGATGTCGAACCCGATCGCTTCAGCGTCGCCCTCATTCCGCACACCATGGCCATCACGACGCTCGGCTTCAAGCAGCCCGGCGACACGGTCAATCTCGAAATCGACATGTTCGCGAAGTACGTGTTCAAGTGCCTGGAGCAGATGAGCCTGCCTCCCCCCTCCCCTCCGGGGGAGAGGGGCCGGGGGTGAGGGAGCGGCGTTTCCCTGCACTCAAACCCATCACCGGTTGTGTCACGGGCAGGAGACCGTTTCACAACTCCACCAATACAATGACGGCATGGACCAAACTCCCGCCATTCATCCCGCGCCGCGGCAAACGCAATCGTACCTCCGCGATCTCTTTCGCTGCAACGGCCTGTTTCCCAAGAGCAAGCTCGGCCAGAATTTCCTCATCGACCTGAACCTCATCGACTTCATCATGCGCGCCGCCGACTTGACGCGTGCCGATCTCGTCCTCGAAGTCGGCACCGGCACCGGCAGCCTGACCGCCAAGCTCGCCGAACTCGCAGGCTCCGTGCTCACCGTCGAGATCGACCCGGCGTTCCACGACCTGGCTCAAGGCCCCATCCGCGACCATGACAACGTGAAGATGCTGCTGGCGGACGTGCTCAAGAGCAAGAATCAGCTCAATCCCGACGTGCTGACGGCCCTCGATGAGCAGCGTGCGACCTATCAGCCGCAACGGCTGAAGCTGATTGCGAATCTGCCTTACTCCGTCGCGACACCGGTGATCTCGAATCTGCTGATCGCCGGAGTGCCGCTGGAACGCATGGTCGTCACGGTGCAATGGGAAATCGCGGAGAAAATAATCGCCCAACCCAGCACCAAGGAATACGGTGCACTCGCCGTGCTGGTGCAGAGCCTGGCGGATACCGAGATTCTGCGCAAGCTGGCGCCGACCGTGTTTTGGCCGAAGCCCAAGGTGGAGTCGGGGATTGTGCTCATCAAGCCCAATGCCGAGAAGCGGAAGCAGGTCGCCAATGTGCAAAGCCTGCGCAATTTCTTGCGCGATCTTTATTCGCATCGCCGCAAGAACCTGCGCGGCGGCTTGATCAGCATGACGGGCAACCAGCACAACAAGGTCGAGGTGGATACGAAGCTGGCCGCCCTGGGCTACGCAGGAACGGAGCGGGCCGAGACGCTGTCGATTGCCCAGCATTTGCAATTGTGCGAGGCGTTTGAGCCGGCTCAGAAATCCTCATCCTCGTAATCGAAGAAATCATCCTCCTCGTCGCCGAGCGGGGGGCCGAAGCCGCCGCCGAACATGCGGTCGAGCACGTCCATCATCGCGGGGCTGCGTGCGTTCATCTCCGCGATCGTCTTCTCCTTCTCCTTGATTTGCTCCACGTACTGCTGCTGCTGTTCACCGGGCGGCAATTTCTCCACGAGCCGGCGCGCCGCATCGAGATGCTCGCGGGCCAGATGGACCTTGGACGAATACGGATCGCCGCCGATCAGGTAGTAGTCAGCGAAGGCGAGCCGAAAGAAGACGCTCTTGACGAACTGCCGGCGGCCGTGCGTCAGGCAGTTCAGCCACGGTTTGCGTACTTGCAGGACCCCGAGGCCGGTGCAGAGCCGTTCGAGCTGCGCTTCGTTGAACTCGTGCAGCCGAATGCCTTCGAGAAATTTGAGGATCGTCTTCTCCTGCGTCTTTTGGCCATGGAAGGCGGCGTCATGCGTGAGACGCTGCTGGGCGGCGCCTTCGAGGAGGACAAGGATTTCTGCCGGCGTCGGCGTTTGCGCGAGGGCCAGCTTCAGATCCAGGGCGATCTGCTTTTTCTGACTGGCCGACAGCTTGGCACGGACGCTCTCGCCGACCAGCGCGTAGCGGCATGCCAGCCGCTGGTCCGGTTCGTCGAGCGCTTGCACAACTAGCTCGTCGGCCCGGACCGGATTGTTCGCCTTCATCTCGGCGACGGCCCACTGGCAAAGGAGCGGCGTCTTGGCCCCGTCCCAGATCCTCAGCGCATGTTCATACTGCTCGCGCGCCTGGTCGTACTTGCGGGCCACGGTCAGCGCCAGGCCAAAAACCTGGCGCGCGTGCGCCAGCTTGCCGCGCAGACTGCGGTCGAGCGGGTTGGCCTGGATCGACTTCTCGAAATACTCTTGCGCCCTCTTGAAGTCGCCCATGTCAAGGCACAACTCGCCCAGAGCGTCGAGCGTCTCGGCATGATCGGGAAAGCGTTTGAGCAACTCCTGGCCGAGCTTCTTGGCCTTGGGCCGCTTGTGGTCGTGGCGATAAATCTCGAACAACGCGCGATAGCAATCGAGCCGATCGGGCGCGAGCTTGATCGCGTTTTCGAGGCACTGCTCGGCGCTCGGCTTGAGCGGCCCCGTCTGGGAGGCGAACAGATCGAAGAGCGGGTTGCCAGATCGGCTGCGACGTTTGCGGTTGGGCAGGGCGTTCTCGGCCATGCGCGTCCAGATCAGCGCCTGCACGCGCTGGCACGATTCGCCGGGCCATATACCAGCGGCGCCCGCGACGCCATCGATGAACGACTTCCATGCCTTGTGCGCCTCGGGCCACATGCCTCGCGTTTCCAGAGCCAACGCCTCCAGTCGTTGGATATCCGGATCGTCGGCCGGCGCATCAAAAAGCCGCAGATAGCGATCAATGTCGGCCGGCTCGCCGTGATCGATGATGGCCCACCAGAAGCAATGAGCGAAGCGAGGCAAAAGGTCGGGGAATTCTCGCTTCAAGATTGGCACGACGGCTTCCGCCTTGCGAAATGCGGGGGCGAGCCTCTCATCGTACAGCATTTCACGCAACTCGCCCAGGGCCGGAGCGAACGAGGCCCCCTGCTGCTGCATCAACTTGCCGCGCAGAGTCTGCTGGACAGCATCGGGCTGGGCGTGCAGAAACCCCGGATCGATGCCCGCCCGCATTGGGGCCGTGAGGCGATGGGGCAAGCGCGTGGCATCCAGCCGTTGCCAGTTTTCGAGCGCCCGCGAGTCGTCCTTCGTGTAATAGGCGAGCAAGCCGCGCAAGAAAACCTTCCATTCCAGAAACGGCGATTGCAGCCCGATACCTTGCAATGCCGTGCGCGCCTCTTCATCGCGATTGGCTTCATAATGCGCGAAAGCTTGCAGGATCAGCTCGAACGGCCCGTGCAGGTCAAGAGGAAGGTGATTCTTGCAGGCCGGCCCCAGCGTGACCGCGACGTCCGCAACGTGTTGAATCACGCGCTGTCGCTGGGCAGGTTCGGGAAGCCGATTCAGGACGCTCAGGGCCGTCGGAATCGCGCCGCACATCGCCAGCCGCTGGGCCACGATCGCGACGTATTCGGGTGGCCCCCCCAGCGTCAGCGCGTTGGCGTAGACGCTGGAGGCATCACGGGTTGAGTTCTGACTCTGCAATTGCTGGCCGCGTTCCAGTGTCACTTGCCGCAACAACTCGCGGCGTTCCTCGGTCTGCTCGAACTTGTAGTATTGCCTTGCGAAATCGAGCGCCTGCTGCGTTCGGCCTTCTTTGCGGGCCTTGGCGATGCGTTCGTGGAGGGGCCGTTCGGCAACGATCTTGGGCTTCTTCGACATGGCACGATCCTTCGCGTACGATGAACTTGGCGGGAGCCATCCGACAGATCAGCGTCGGTGGAATTGTATGGATTGAAGTGGCTTGCGTTTAGCGCTCGCGCGACACCCTGCGAACGCTAAACGTAAACGGACTGGCTCAAAGCCGACCCGCTTGCCAGAGGACTGCGACGAAGAAGAACAGCGGAATCGCCGGCACTCCCGCCAGGGCCAGCCCGCGGACAAACGGGGAAGAATGAAACCGATTGACGTGCAACAAGATCGCCCCCAGAAAGCCGCCGACGGCGCCGCCGAAGTGTCCCTGCCAGCTTACGTGGGGCACGAAGTTAATGGCGATGAGCAGGACCAAATTGATCATGGTGTTGCGCGACCAGTCCCGCACCAGGCTGTCCGGCAAGTGCTGGTAGTTGAGTGAGAACCAGACGATCATGGCAGCGAATACGCCGAAGAGGCAACCCGATGCCCCGGCCGTCACGTCCGTCGGGCCGACATTAATCAGTAGAACTACGCAGCCGCTGACAATTCCGGCGACGAAATAGATCGCCAGAAATCGCGCCCATCCCCATAACGCTTCGATTTGCTTGGCGAGCGTGGCGAGGAAGTACATGTTCATTGCCAAGTGGAGCAGCCCGATGTGCAGGAAACCTGAGAGCACGAGGCGCTCGAACTGCGAGCGTTTGGCGGGAAGAGATTCTTCGAGGAACCCGAGTACGGAAGGCACGCGCTCGTGCGCAGGCAGCTGGTCGGGAAAAACTAGCACCGGATGCAATCCCCCGAGGGTGATCAACACCTGCGTGGTGGTGGCCCCGTCGCCTTGAAGATACTCGGAGACCGGGAGCTGCTGGTGCCAGGCGACCAAAGCGCCGATCCCGAAGTAAATCAGGTTCGCAATCAGGAGGATGCGCGTGACATAAGCAGTCTTCGGCTCGAACACCGCCCGCCGCACGGTCTCGCCGCGCTCATAGGTGGTGAGGTCGCGGGCAGCAGACGACGCCTCGGTCGCAATCGTGGCACGCGTCAGTCGCCCGGATTGCAGCGCCTGCCGGCCCGCTTCGGTGAGTGCGTAGCCCTGGCCGAGATCCTTGATCCATTCGGTGAAAACGACCAGCCCACGGCGGCGTAACTCGTCCAGCCCTTCGTCGAGGTCGGCCCGGTCCCGATTGGTCTCCTTGGCGAACTGCGCCGGGTAGAGCGGCGCTGCGCCGAGGTCGGCCAGCGCTTGCAGCAGGCTCAGCAGGGACTCGTCGTCACATTTCGCCATGCGGCCTCAAGGGACTAATTGACGTACGGTGTATTGCGACATCCTCATTCTAGCGATTTGAAACTTGCAACTTCCACCGCGTATGCTAAAACAGGCTGGCATCCAAGCCGCATCCACTGTTTTGGAGGAACGCGCCCATGGCTCGTTTCTGGATTCTCGCTGCGTTCAGCATCGTGGTCTGGGCTCCCGCCACGCTCGCCCAGGGAACCCCCGCGGCCTACATTCGCGACAACTACACGCGCAGCTCGCACAAGATCCCGATGCGCGACGGAGCGCATCTCTACACGATCGTCTATTCGCCCAAGGATAAGTCGCAACAATACCCGCTGATCATGATGCGCACCCCCTACGGCATTGGGCCCTACGAGGAAGACAAGTATCGCTTCACCATCGGTCCCAACCAGCACTTCGCCAAGGAAGGCTACATCTGCGTCTACCAGGACGTGCGTGGCCGCTATATGTCCGAAGGGATCTACGACAACATGCGGCCGCAACTCCAGAAGCCCGGCGGCAAGAAGGACATCGACGAGAGCACCGACACCTACGACACCATCGATTGGCTTGTCAAGAATGTGCCGAACAATTCGGGCAAGGTCGGCCTGTACGGCATTTCGTATCCGGGCTTCTACACGTCGGCCGGCATGATCAACGCCCATCCGGCGCTCAAGGCCGCGTCGCCGCAGGCGCCGATTGCCGACTGGTTCTTCGATGATTTCTTCCACCACGGCGCGTTCTTCCTGTCGCACGCCTTCCCGTTCTTCGATCGCTTCGGCGATCCGCGCGGCCCCGAGCCGAGCACCAAGCGCGTGACGCCGCCCAACTACGGCACCATGGACGGCTACAAGTTCTTCCTCGACATCGGCCCGCTTAAAAACGTCAACCCTCGCTACTACAAAGACAAGATCACGTTCTGGAACACGATGCTGGCCCATCCGACCTACGACAAGTTTTGGCAAGATCGCAACCTGTTGCCTCACTTGAAAAAGGTCGCCCCCGCGGTGATGACGGTCGGCGGTTGGTTCGATGCCGAGGATTTGTATGGCACCTTTCGCACCTACCAGGCAATCGAAAAGCAGAACCCGGGTATCTTCAACGTGATGGTCTGCGGCCCCTGGGCGCACGGCCAATGGTCCAACGCTCAGGCCACCAGCCTGGGGCATATCGACTTCGGCGCCGATACCGCTGCCTTCTACCAGAAGGAAATCGAGCTGCCGTTCTTCAACCACTTCCTCAAGGGCAAGGGGGAACACGGCCTGCCCGAGGCGTATGTGTTTGAAACCGGCGTGAATAAGTGGTGCAAATTCGCGAAGTGGCCGCCGAAAGGACTGTCGCAGTACACGTTTCGATTTGCCCCCAAAGGCGGGCTGTTGCCGATCGACGCTTTGCCCGATCCGGACAAGTTCGGTTTCGACACCTACGTCAGCAATCCACATAAACCGGTGCCGACCTGCGAGCGCATTGCCTTCGGCATGCCGCAAGCGTATATGACCGACGACATGCGGTATGCGTCGAGCCGTCCCGATGTGTTAACGTATCAGACCGCGGCATTGGATCGCGATATCACCTTGGCCGGGCCGATCGAGGCGGAAATTTACGTCACGACCACCGGCACCGACTCCGACTGGGTCGTCAAGGTCATCGATGTCTTCCCGGACAACTATGCGGGCAAAAGCGCGCAGAAAGTCACCGACAAGGACATGCGCGGCTATCAGATGCATGTGCGGAGCGAGATCCTGCGCGGCCGCTATCGCAACAGCTTCGAGAAGCCGGAGCCGTTCAACCCGGGCCAAATCACCAAGATCAAGCTGACGCTTCAAGATGTGCTGCACACGTTCAAGAAGGAGCATCGCATCATGGTGCAGGTGCATTCGAGCTGGTTCCCGCTGGTGGACCGCAACCCCCAGAAGTATGTGCCGAATGTTTTCTTCGCCAACGACGATGATTTCACGGTGGCGACTCAGCGCGTGTATCGCGGGCCGGACCATCGGAGCCAAATTCGCGTCGGCGTGCTGCCGGCTGAACTCAAGAAGGAATAACTACCAAGCCCCAGGATGAGCACAGCGATTCCTGGGGTTACTCATGACGAGGAGAAATCATGTCCGAAGAAAAACTAACCATCCGCATGCGCGAGCACGGCCCGCTGGTCCTGCCCGCGAAGTTCATCATCGTCGATCACCTGGGCAACCCGTTTCCGCTGCCCGTCGGCAAGGAGAACGTCGCCCTGTGCCGGTGCGGCGCTTCGAAAGCCAAACCGTTCTGCGACGGCTCGCACAAGGCGTGCGGCTTCCAGGCATCGGAGACGGCGCCGGCGCCGCCCGCTGCTCCGCCGATTAGTTGATTTTTTTTTTTGCGCGAACCTTCGCAGCCACCAATCTGTCTCATCCTTGACGGTCACGATTTACGTTAACGGCAAGGCTTGACCATGTTGCGCTACATCCACTTCCGCTCCTCAGCTTCGCGGCGCAGTTGTTGCGCCATTCTCTGATCCCATGGGTTCGCTGCGCTCACCCATGGGCTTGTGGGAATCCTACGCGCTCTGTGGAAGGGCAAGCCAATTGGCGATGGCAGTCGTCTCGAAAACGACCGATCTGAAACACGCCTTGAGGGTTCGACTCCCTCTCCTTCCGCTGGCCCCGTGTGGTCAAAATACTCAGCCGATGTGTAACTGCTGAATAAGATGGCACATGAGGCGACTCGCACCAGCCTCATGTCAGCCGATACGCCAGAAGTAACGGCTCGCGGTTCGGCAGAGCTGGTCGTATTCGCACTTCATCTGTCAGA
>SHZY01000025.1 GCA_009692065.1 Gemmataceae bacterium | reverse complement strand
GCCATTATGCTTCTTGATGGCGTGAAGACGAAGCAAACCGGCCTCAAGCGGGTTTTCGTGACCCCGCCGCTGGACGAAGATGAGCAATACACCGTGATCATCACGGCGGAGTGGTCCGACGAAAGCGGCGAGACGCGTATTCGGCACAAGGAATTCATCGTGGTCGCCAGCGAAAAGACTGTACACACTATTTCGAGTAAGGCCGTTCGAAAAAATTAATCCCTAGATGTGAAGGCGAGATACAAGAATGGAAGATCAACGACAGCAGGAAGACCGATGGCGTGAGTTGGCCGAGTTGCTTGGCTTGCCGGGCGACGCGCCACCCCCCACGGTGAAGACGCCCGAACCGCCGCCGCCAGCGAAAGCGGTGGTCCTCGCGGCCCCGCCGCCCGTGGAACCGCCGCCGGCACGGTACGAGGAGATCGAAAGAGATGCCGAGCCGCGTGTCGAGGAAATGGAATCGGAACTTCCTCCCGACGACCCGCCGAGTGCCGGTTGGGAAGAAGAGTTCCACGAGGACGACACCCAGCTCGACGAATCGGAACCCGCCGCGGCTGAGGCAGGACCGGTCAGCGAAACTCCCGGCGTGGCCACCGGACCCGCCGGTGAAGAAGAAGGGCCTCGGCGCGGACGGCGTCGGCGCCGGCGCGGACGCCGACGCGGTGGCGAAGATAGACCCGAAGGGGAAGCACGCGAGCCACGCCCTCAACCAGGCCCGCCGCGTGAGGAAAATGCCAGGGACCCTGCTGCCAGACCCGCTCGCGAGGGGGACCGAAACCCGCGTGATCGCGGTGGCCGCGGCCGGCGTGAGGAGCCTCGCCGCAACCGCGACGAACGCCCCGCGCCACGGCCTGTCGAGGCGGCCGAGATCCACGAACAACCGATTCCAAGCAGGCCCGGCGTGGCGACCGACGACACCGATTTCTCCGACTGGACCGTGCCATCCTGGCAGGATCTGATCGCGGCGTTACATCGGCCCGATCGTTAACGAAGGAATTAACCTCAGCAACTTGGCTCCGTGCGGGACGAAGATTCCGCGCGGAGGGGTTCTCACCATGGCGGATGCAATCATCGATCTGGTCGGGCCTGACGAATTGCCGATCCTCTGCGAACTTTACAATGAGATCTTCCGGCCGGCTCGCGATCTTGAGACCTTTCAGCGCCGGTTTCGCGGCCGTTACAACGTGTTGATGCTGGTCACGCGGCTCGACGACAAGCCGGTAGGCTTCTTCATCGGCTTCGAGCTGAAGCCTGGCGTTTTCTACTCGTGGTTCTATGGCGTCATTCTCGCTTACCGCCGCCAAGGCATCGCCAGCCAACTCATGGACGCAGTCCACAGCTGGGTCAAGCAGAACGACTACGATTCGATCCGCTTCGAGTGCCATAACCAGCATCGTTCCATGCTGCACCTTGCCATCGAGCTGGGCTACGACATCGTCGGCATGCGCTGGGACCCGGACCGCGGCGATAATCTGGTGATCTTCGAGAAAGTGCTGCACGATTGACCCGCTTGCCTTTTAGCGTTCGCATGGCGCCGCGCGAACGCTAAGCGCAAGTGGACTTACTTTCCCATCTCCACGAAATTCTTCAAGAGCTTCGGCCCCTCCAGCGTCAGAAAACTCTCCGGATGGAATTGCACGCCGTGCAATGGCCAGACGCGATGGCGCACGCCCATGATCTCGCCTTCGTCGGTCCAGGCGTTGATGATGAAGTCCGGGTTGTGGAAGGTCTCACGCTTGATGACCAGGCTATGGTAGCGTGTCGCCTCGAAGCGATTGGAGAGTCCGCGAAAGACCCCCTGGTTGTCGTGCTGGATCATCGAGGTCTTGCCGTGCATCACGCGGTAGTTGCGGATGACCTCGCCACCGAAGCTATGGCCGATGCACTGGTGCCCTAGACAGACGCCGAGCGTTGGTACGGACGGCGCAAATCGCTTCAGCACTTCGTTGGAAATCCCCGCCTCCTTGGGCGTGCACGGCCCCGGCGAGATGATGATATGGGTCGGCTTCAGGCTGGCGATCTGGTCCAGCGTGATCTTGTCGTTACGAAAAACCTTCAGATCGACGCGCGCATCCATCTCGCCCAACCGCTGCACCAGGTTGTAGGTGAAGGAATCGTAGTTGTCGATGAGGAGGATCATGAGAGGGGTCAGGGGTCAGTGGTCAGGGGTCAGGGGTCGGTCGCCCCCAATTCCCTGATCCCTGATCCCTGATTCCTGACTCCTGCGATTATCCCTGCTTCTCCGGAAGCACCTGCGCACTATTGACGTTCTTGTATTTTGCCGCGTCGGCTGGATCGACCTTGATCAGGTGATCTGCGGACGCGGGAATGTCGTACCAGGCGCCGTCCTGGAAATCGACGATGGCCTTGCCGTTGTAGTTGACGGTGACGACTCGGCCGACAACGCCGGCAAAGCGTTTCAGCTCGGGCCGATTGTCGTTGACCTTCACGTACTGGTCGATCCACGATTTGCGTAACACATCTTTTTCTTCGAAGCGGTCCATGGCGGCCTCATGTTGAATATCGATGACGTGATTTTATGATATAGCAACGCACGGCACGGGGATACCCCCCTGGTTTCGTGGCGAATCGCAGAAATCCTGGATGTAACTAGCTGATGACTACTGACTTCGGCAACGTTGTCGATTTGCCATCTCGCGCACTCGCTTGCCGATTCATGCCCGCCTGTCGAGTGTGTGTGTGTGAAACTTGCAAGCGCAAGGCAAGTCATCGGCGGGGCGATTATCCCTGGGCTTGCGGGAAATCGAGCCGTTTCACGAACTTGCACGCCTCCTCTGCGCCGGCGTCGCGATCCATGCCGGCGTCGCTCCATTCGACACAGAGGGGGCCTTCGTAGCGGATGGCGTTCAGGGCGCGAATGATTGATTCCCAGTCGATGCCGCCATGGCCCGGTGAACGATATTCCCAGCCGCGCCGCACGTCGCCATAGGGCTGATAGGCGTTCAGCACGCTGGTGCGGCCATTGAGCGTCATGGCGAGGTCTTTGATATGGACGTGGAAGATCCGGTCGGCAAATCGTCGCAGAAACTCGACCGGATCGACGCCTTGCCAGTGCAAATGGCTCGGATCGAAAGTAAAGCCGAACTCCTCCCGGCCTTCAACGGCTTCCAACACCATCTCGGCACTATAAAGGTCGAACGCGATCTGGCCGGGATGCACTTCGAGGGCAAAGCGGATGCCTGCGTCGCGGCAGGCGTCCAGGATGGGGCCGAAGCGATCGGCGAAATCGCGCAGGCCATCCTGCACCTCCGCCGGGCTGTTGGCCGGGTAACCTATGACGCCAGGCCAGAGGGCCGAGCCCGTGAACCCGCTGACGACGCCGACGCCGAGTTTCTGCGCCGCCTGCACGGTGGCGAGCATCTCGGCGGTAGCGCGTTCCTGAACGCCTGCGGGATCACCGTCGCCCCAGACGTAGTCCGGCAAGATTTTCTTGTGGCGTGGCTCAATGCGATCGCAAACCGCCTGGCCGACGCGGTAGCTGCCGAGGACGAGCACCTGCAGATCGTGACGTGCCAGGAGGTCGAGTTTTTGCTGGCAGTAGTCGTCTTCGCTCAGGGCGCGCTGGACCTCGAAGTGGTCGCTCCAGCAGCATAGCTCCAGGCCTTGATAGCCCCAGTCGCCCAGTTTCTGCGCAAGCTCTTCGAGAGGGTACTGCGCCCACTGACCGCTGAAGAGCAGCACCGAACGAGACATGAGCGTTCCTCCGTGAGTGCGATAGCGATTGTCGTTTAGCGTTCGCAAGATACCGCGCGAACGCTAAACGAAAAGCGGCGAAATCATCCGGCTGGCGGGTTTTCCGGTGGCTCCGGGGCGGCACTCGCGGCAGCCGGCGGCGCCTCCACGACGTTCAGGCTCAGCGTGCCTGGTTTTCCCTGGGGCGGCGGCGCCGTCGCGGCGGGGGGGGCGGCCACCGGTTTCAGGAACGGATCGTCCAGGTCTTCATCTTCCTGATGCACCTCATCCATCGGCGTGTCGTCCACGTGCTGCCTGATCAAGAAATAAATGATCGTGCTCGACGACCAGAAGTAGCTGTAGCCGAAGCCGACGACCAAGAGGAACAGCACGTAGGTCCACACCTGGACCAGGCGGGCGCCGATGTGATTGGCCCCGGACATGTGTTCCTCGTACTTCTTCGTGAACTCGCGCCGATCTATCGTGCGGCCATCGGGCAAAGTTTCCTTCCTGATTTCAACGAAGGGGCTGCTGCTGATGAGTAGGTCGCGCCAGCCGAACGAGGTCGGCGCGTAGTAGAACAAATACGATGGCTCGCGATCGCTTGCTTCGTTGGCTTTCGCCAGGCCCGGCGCGCTGCTGACTCCCCACTTGCCGAGGAAGACCATCGCCGACGCCATGAAGCCGATGAAGAACACCAACACCGCGCCATAGAGAACGGCGACGAAGTTGTACCACAGGTACTGCCAGGGAGCCTGGTAGACATAGCTGTACGATCGGCTCAGCGCGTCGAAGCTGTCGGTCCCCTCGGTGCTGATGGTCGCGGTCATGAGCGGCCAGCCGATCAGGCCCAGGAGAACGATCGCCATGATGAAGCCAAGCAGAATCACGACAGGCCAAAAGACCCCGGCAAAGATGTCGCCAAGGTAGGGAATCCATTCGACCCAGCCGAAGACGATGAGCACGAGGGTAAAAATGCTCACCAGCACCATGGGGAACACCGGCGCTGCCAGATACGACACGAATCGCTCGCGCGTGAAGGCCAGCGCTTCTTTGAGCGTGATGCGCTCGTTGCGAGCAATTTGCACCGCGGCGATTCGGCAAATGGCGCCGCCGAAGAAGCCCCAGATCGTCAAGGTCCACAGCGTGATGAAGATCATGTACAGCCGATCCCAGGCGCCGGCACGCGGGTCGAAGAAGTACACGATTGGGGTGAGAAACTTGTAGAGCGGTTCCAGGAGCACCGGGACTTCGTCCTTGACAAACCAGGACAGGACTCCGCCTTCGCCGACCACGGATTGGCCCTGCGTCTTGACCCCCTTGGCAACGATCAAGTACGGGTTGTCACCGCGGTGTTCGGACCAGGGCGAGGTGCGCATTTTGCCGGCCGGCTTGATCTTCGGGTTTTTGAGATGTTCGCGGAACTTTTGCAAAGCCTTCTTGCCAAGGGAGGAGTCGGCATTGGCGGCGGCCTTGACGATGTCCGCGAGATCCATGGCGCCTTCGCGAATTTCTTTCAGTTCCTTAAAGCCAGACTCGACATTGAACCTGGTGTTGTTGATTTCGATTCCTCTATTAACTTGTTTCTCATCAGCTTCGCCAACCTTTTTTAGCACGGTCTGTTCCCAAAGGGTGACGGCTCCAATGGTAAGTCCGGCCTTTCCCAGACTCGGCAGCAAGGCTTTGGCCTCGTTGCCGACTGGCGTGATCTTGACTTTGGGACCGTTCTTGGGGAGTTCGAGTGTCGCTTCGTCGTCCTTGATGCCGCTGACGACAACGGGTTCGGCATGGGTCTGGTAGCCCTTGGCCCATCGTTCCAGCAGGATATACTCGTCGACGTCGGTAGCCACATCTCCCGCGTCCACCACGAGCCTCGGGTCGGAAAGTGAACCGGCCAATTCGTGAAGGAGGTTCCAGGAGGCGCGGCGCGCCTTGAACCGGGTCCACTCGGCCTGGACTTCCGCGGGCTCTTTCTTCTTTTCAGGGTTGACGTCAAACACGAACACAGGCTCAAAGGTGCGCATGGTGTAGAAGGTCCAGCCGATGGCCGACCAACCTACCCAGGCGAGGAATATGCCCGCAGCCGCCAGTACCAGTTTCTTCCACTCGAGGGCGACCTTGAATGCAGTGAAGATTTTCGTCCAGGAAGGCTTGGCCGGGGCCGGGCTGGTCTCTTGAGCCATCGGTACACTCCTTGTGGGGTCGGTATCCTGCGCAGCACGAGTCGAGATAGGTTGTCTTGAATGAGAATTATATGATTGTGCGCAGAGGGAGCAATGCCGCGGGCCTGTTAGCCGGACGCGCAAGCGACGGATGGCGATTCCGTCGCTTGCGCGTCCGGCTAACTTATCCCCAGCAGATGAGGCCCGGTTCGAACGGATTGCCGAGGTTGGCGTGGCGTGGCAGCACACGCACCGTATAGCCGTAGTGGCCGCTCGATTGGCAGCGAATCTTCCCCTTGTAAAGCCAGGTCGCGTTGGTCGGGGTGCCGTTGGTGGCCATGGTAATGATCGAGGGCTGCGGGATCTCACCCGCGTTGTCGATGATGCCATGGAAGAGTTGCACCTCGACGTCGTCGGGCGACAGCGGGCCGAGGTTGATGCGGGCGGCCACCTCGAACTCGGCGCCGACGTGCATCGCATCCTTGCCGTCGGCGTCGACCTGATCCACGCGCACCTGGCTCCAGTCACGCTGCAACTTCCGCCGCCACTGCGACAGGCCCGCGGCCGACTTGAGATTGTCGCTCGTCAACAGGGCGTAGCGGTCGGCCGACGGGACATAGCAAATCTTCGTGTACTCTTCGACCTGGCGGTTGGTGTTGAAGACCGGGCATACCGTCTTGATCGATTGCTTCATGTAATTGATCCAGCCGCGTGGCAATCCGTCGGAGGAGCGGGTGTAGTACATCGGCACGATCTCCTGTTCGAGGAGGTCGTAGATGGTTCGGCTCTCGATGTCGTCCTGGTAGGTACGGTCGCCTTCGGTGTATTCCTCGCCGGCGCCGATGGCCCAGCCGTTGTCGCCGCCGTAGGCTTCACACCACCAGCCGTCGAGGATGGAGAGATTGAGCCCGCCGTTGATGCAGACTTTCATGCCGCTGGTGCCGGATGCTTCCAGCGGCCGGCGCGGATTGTTGAGCCAAACATCCACGCCCTGCACCAGGAAGCGGGCGACGTTGATGTCGTAATCTTCAATGAAGACCATGCGGCGGCGGAACTCTGGGCGCCGGCAGACGTGGACGATCTCGGCAATCAACTCCTTGCCGCCATGATCGCGCGGATGGGCCTTGCCCGCGAAGATGATCTGCACGGGCCGATCCTTGTTGTTGAGGATGGCGGCCAGGCGCTCCAGGTTGCGAAAGATCAAGGTGCCGCGCTTGTAAGTGGCGAAGCGGCGGGCGAAGCCGATCGTCAATGCTTCGGGATCGAGTACTTCGTCAGCCCGGTTGATCTCGGACGGCGTCGCCCCGCGGCGTTCGAGCTGGCTGCGTAGGCGCGTGCGCGCGAACACCACCAGCCGCTCGCGCCGGCGCTCATGGGTGCGCCAGAGTTCGGCGTTGGGGATGTTGTCCACTTTTTTCCAGATGGCGTAATCGGTTGGCCTCTGGTCCCAGTGCCCGCCGAGGTAGCGATCGTAGAGGGCGGAGAAATCGGTCGCCATCCAACTGCGGGTGTGCACGCCGTTGGTGATCGACGTGATCGGGATTTCGCTCTCCGGCAAATTGGGCCACAGGGCTTTCCACATATTGCGCGACACCTTGCCGTGCAGCTTGCTGACGCCGTTGGAGATGTTCGACAGGCGGATCGCCAGCACCGTCATGCAGAATGGTTCGTTGAGGTCCTTCGGGTTCTGCCGGCCCAGACCGAGGAATTCGTTCCAATCGACCTTGAGCTGCGGCAAGTAGCCGGCGAAATAGTGCTGCAAGAGCTGCGCCGCGAAGACATCGTTGCCGGCCGGCACCGGCGTGTGGGTGGTGAAGCAGGTGCCCGCCGTCACCGCCTCGCGCGCCGACGCGAAGTCCAGGCCGTGTTCCTCCATCATCACCCGAATGCGTTCCAGAACGCTGAAGGCCGAGTGCCCCTCGTTCATGTGGCAAACCGCGGGGACCTTGCCCAAGGCGCTCAAGGCTCGGATACCGCCGATGCCGAGGACCATTTCCTGGCGGATGCGCATGTCGTGATCGCCACCATAGAGTCGGGAGGTGATCTGGCGATCGTCGACGTTGTTCTGCGGGATGTTGGTGTCGAGCAGGTAGAGCGGGATGCGCCCGACCTGGATCTTCCAGACGCGGATCGAGAGCTCGCGCCCCGGCAAGGGCAGCGTGACGAGCAGAGGGGAGCCGTCCGGCTTTGTCTCGGGAATGAGCGGCAGGTTGAAGAAGTCGTTCTCGGGGTAGCGTTCCTGCTGCCAGCCGTCCACGTTGAGGTACTGGCGGAAGTAGCCTTCGCGGTACATCAGTCCAACGCCGACCAACGGCAAGCCGAGATCGGACGCCGACTTGAGGTGATCGCCCGCGAGGAGCCCGAGGCCGCCGGAATAAATCGGCACGCTGTCGTGCAGACCGAACTCCGCGGAGAAGTACGCCATCTGGTACTGCTGAATCGCAATCTCCGGGTGGTCGGCTTTCTTGAGGAACGTCTCGTGGAACCAGGTCGTGGCCGTCAGATAGCGGTTCTGGGCCTCCAGGACGCGGGTCATGTGGGCCATGAAGCCTTCGTCGTCCTTGAGCTGTTCGAGCCGATCCTGGCTGACGCCCGCCAGCAGCTTGACGGGACTGTGCTCGGCCTCTTCGAACTTCTTTTCATCGATCCGACGCAGCAAGGCGATGGCGTCATGATTCCAACACCACCACAGATTGTAGGCGAGTTGCTGTAACGCGCGCAGCTCGGGGGGGAGGTTGGGCAGCACCGTGAAAGTTTTTAAGGATCGCGTGGCCATGCGCATACTCCGAGCGTCCGTGATTTAGCCGGCTAAACGAATCCATCACCATCAGCATATTTTGCCCCATCGGATCGGCAATCGCATTCGGCGTCGTTACAATGATCCGGTGTTTACGTTGAGCGCCCGCAGGACGCCCGCGGGCACTCAACGAAGTCGGGAAGGACCTCACGCATGCGAACCCTCATCACCGGCGGCGCGGGATTCGTTGGCTCGCATTTGTGCGAGCGTTTCCTCGCCGAGAGACACGACGTCGTTTGCCTCGACAACCTCATCACCGGCAATCCGTTCAATATCCAGCATCTGCAAGGCAATCCCCGCTTTACGTTCGTGCGGCACAATATCTCGAATCACGTCGAAATCGATGGGCCGATCGACAACATCCTCCACTTCGCCTCGCCGGCCAGTCCTGTCGATTACCTGCGGCATCCGATCGCAACGCTCAAGGTCGGTTCGCTAGGCACCCACAACACGCTTGGCCTGGCCAAGGCGAAGAGCGCACGCTATCTACTGGCGAGCACCAGCGAAGTCTACGGCGACCCGGAACGCCATCCGCAGCGCGAAGACTACTGGGGCAACGTCAACCCGATCGGCATCCGCGGCGTCTACGACGAGGCCAAGCGCTTCGCGGAGGCCATGACCATGGCGTACCACCGCTCGCACGGCCTCAACACGCACATCGTCCGCATCTTCAACACCTACGGCCCGCGCATGCGCCTCGACGATGGCCGCGTCGTCCCCAACCTCATGGGCCAGGCCTTGCGCGGCCAGCCCTTGACGGTGTTCGGCGACGGTTCGCAAACGCGCAGCTTCTGCTTCGTCTCCGATCTGGTCGATGGCATCTACCGATTGTTGAACGCCGAGTTTCACGAGCCGGTGAACCTCGGCAATCCCAACGAAGTGAGCATTCTCGATTTCGCCAAGGAGATTCTGCAGCTTTCGAGCGCGAAGAGCCAGATCGAGTTCAAGCCGTTGCCACAGGACGATCCTAAGGTGCGCCGCCCCGACATCACGCGCGCCCGCATGCTCTTGGGCTGGGAGCCGAAGGTCGATCGGCACGACGGCATGCGGCGCACGATGGATTACTTTCGCGGTACGCTTGCCTCGTAGCAAGCGTGGTGATCGTGCGAGAGGCCCGCCTGGCTCGCTTGGAACTTTTGCCTTCTTGCATAAGACAACCGCATGAGTCCTTCTACTCCGACCGCATTGATAACCGGCGCCGGCAGCGGCATCGGCCGCGCACTCGCACGCCTACTGGCGCAAGAGGGTTACGCCATCGCCGTTGTCGATTTGCGCGAGGATGGGATGCGCTCGCTCGCCGAGGAACTGCCCGGCCAGCGCGTCGCCTGGCGCATTGCCGACGTTACCGACGCCACGGGATTGCAAGAGGCCGTGCGCGAACTCGAAGCGGCACTGGGCCCCATCGATCTCCTGGTCGCCAACGCTGGCATCGGCATCGAGACCAAGGCGGTCAACTACAGCGCTGCGGACATGGCCAAGGTTCTCAACGTCAATCTCATCGGCGTCTCCAACAGCATTGCCGCCGTTTTGCCTGGCATGATCGAGCGCAAGCGTGGCCACCTGGTCGGCATCTCCAGCATTGCGTCCTATCGCGGTTTGCCGCGCATGATCGCCTACTCCGCGAGCAAGGCCGGTGTCAACGCCATCATGGACGGTCTGCGCGTCGAGTTGACGCCGCTGGGCGTGCGTGTTTCCACGATCTGTCCTGGCTGGATTCGCACGCCGCTTACCAAGGACATCGGCGGCGACCTCGCATTCATCCTTGAAGTTGACGAGGCCGCCCGCGAGATCGCCTACGCCATCCGCAATAAGCTGGTCTTCTACACGTTCCCGCGGCCCATGCGCTGGCGTATGAGGTTGCTCACGATGCTGCCTCGCTCCTGGCAGGATTGGTACATCACGCGCCTGATGCATACGATCAGCACCAAGAAATTCGGAGTAGCGCAGGTGCTTTCCAAGCCAGCCGGCGAACGAAGCGAGGCGGCGGGGTGACACTCTCTCTTCTCCCCTTGTGGGAGCGGGGCCGGGGATGAGGGGTACGCGTTTCCAAGAGCAGAGGACTATACCCATGGACCTGACGCGCCGCCGCCTACTACAGTCCGCCCTCGCCGCTGCTCCCGCGCTTGCGTTCGGAGGCGAGCCGCGCCGCCGGCCGCGCGTCGCTGTTGTCTACACGATGTGCAACCACCGCTCGCACGCCCACGTCATCCTCGAAAACTTCCTGACGCCCTATCTGTTCAACGGCAAGATCATGCAGCCGGCGGTCGAGGTGGTGGCGCTCTACGCGGACCAGATCACGCCCTCGAAAACCAATCCTGATCTGACTGAGGCGATGGTGCGCCAGTTCAAAGTGCCGCGTTTCAAGACCATCGGCGATGCGCTGACGCTGGGCGGCAAGGAGGTGGCCGTCGATGCGGTGGTGTCGATCGGCGAGCATGGCGATTATCCGGACAGCAAGCTCGGCGTGCGCGAATATCCGCGCAAGCGATTCTTCGACGAAATCGTCGCCGTCATGCGGCGTAGCAATCGCTTCGTGCCGATCTTCAATGACAAGCACCTGTCCTATCGCTGGGACTGGGCCCGCGAGATGTACGACACCTGCGTGAAACACCGCATCCCGTTCATGGCCGGCAGTTCGGTACCCCTGGCGCAGCGCCGGCCGGTGCTGGAACTGCCTGCGAATTGCGTGGTCGAAGAGGCGATCAGCATCCATGGCGGGCCGTTCGAGAGCTACGATTTTCACGCCATCGAAGTCCTGCAAGCTTTCATCGAAGCGCGCAAGGGTGGCGAGACCGGCATCAGCCATGTGGAGTACTTGCCGCGCGAGGCACTCTTTCGTGCGGCTGCTCAGGGCCGCTGGTCGCTCGAACTCGCGCGGTCGGCGCTGCGCGCCGAGTTTGGCGACAAGATCCCCGATATCACGCAGCCGATCGACAAGCTCGAACCGTTCGGCATCCTGATCACCTACCGCGACGGCACGAAAGGCCTGGTGCTCAAGATCGGCTACAGCGCCACGCGCTGGCACTTTGTGTGCAAGCTGGCTGGCGAACGGCAGCCTCGCGTGTCGAGCCATTACGTCGGCCCGTGGAACAATCGCTGCCTGTTCATGGCCTTGTCACACGCCATCCAGCAGTTCTGCGTCACGCGTCAGACGCCCTATCCAGTGGAGCGCACGCTGCTGGCAACTGGCGCGCTCGAGGCGGCGGTCCGCTCCCGTGCGGAAGGCCGCCGCCTCGAGACGCCGCATCTGGCGATTCGCTATGGGCCACGCGACTTTCGCGCGCTGCGTGAAATGGGCGAGTCGTGGAAGATTCTGACGGAAGATGTGAAGCAGACGCAAGGGTTTGCGGAGCGGCCGTTGCGGCGGTGAAGTATACCCGCAACGCCGACGGCGTGCACGGGCACCATGGGCTTGTTCCCGATGGTCGTCGGAAATGCCACGCCCGCGCACGCCTTCGGCGTTGCGGCCAAACGGGCTAGCGCGCAAACTCCACCGAGCGCGTCTCGCGCACCACCGTCACCTTGATCTCGCCAGGATAATTCAGCTGCTGCTCGATCGATTTGGCGATCTCGCGGCAGGTCTTCAACGCCTCGCTGTCCGATAGCTGGTGAGCGTTGGCGATGACGCGCAGCTCGCGGCCCGCTTGAATGGCGTAGGCGTGCTCGATGCCGGGGAAGCCTTGCGCCAACGCTTCCAACTCTTCGAGCCGTTTGACGTACTTCTCCAGCGTCTCACGCCTTGCGCCGGGGCGGGCGGCGCTGATGGCGTCGGCGGCGGCGACCAGCACGGTGTAGATGTGATCGACCGTTACGTCGTCATGATGCCCGATGATCGCGTGCAGCACTTCCTTCGACGTTTCGCCGTAGCGTTTGGCCAATTCGGCGCCGATCTTCGGGTGTCCGCCTTCCATCTCATGGTCTGCGGCTTTGCCTACATCGTGCAGTAGCCCGCAGCGGCGCGCCAGCTTGCCATCCAGGCCCAGCTCGTCGGCCATCATGCCGCACAGGTACGCGACCTCGATGCTGTGATTGAGCACATTCTGGCTATAGCTGGTACGGAAACGCAAGCGGCCCAAGAGATGTACGAGCTTGTCGTGTACATGGCCGACGTTCGCTTCCATCACAGCAGCTTTGCCGAAGTCCATGATGTTGCGTTCCATCTCCTCCTGCGTTTCCTTGACGACTTCCTCGATGCGGGTCGGGTGGATACGGCCATCCTGGATCAGCTTGCCCAGGGAGAGTCGGGCGATCTCGCGGCGGATGTTGTCGAAGGCGCTGACGATGACGACGCCAGGGGTGTCATCGACGATCACGTCCACGCCGGTCGCTTTCTCGAAGGTGCGGATGTTGCGCCCCTCGCGGCCGATGATGCGGCCCTTCATGTCGTCAGAGGGGATATCGACGGTGCTGACAGTCGTGTCGGCAGTGTGCTCGGCAGCGTAGCGGTGGATGGCGGTGGCAAGAATGCGGCGGGCTTTCTCTTCGCTGACGGACTTGATCTGCTCCTCGTTTTTCTGAATGCGCGAGGCGACCTCGTCGGCCAGTTCGTGATCGAGCCGTTCGAGCAGGGTCTTCTCGGCTTCGTCGCGCGACATGCCGGTGATTTCGTGCAGCTTCTTGGTTTCCTGCTCGACGAGGGTCTCGGCATCCTTGATTTTTTTATCGAGGTGAACCTTGCGCTCGTAAAGCTTTTTTTCCTCCTGCTGGTTGTTTTTCTCTTTTTTGAGCAGGTTCTCGCTCTGCTGTTCGAGAAGGTCCTCCTTCTTTTCGAGGCGGCGTTCCTGATCTTTTTGTTCGTTGCGCGTCTTCTCGACCTCGCGATTGTAGTCCTCGCGTCTCTTGAAGAACTCGTCCTTGGCCTTGAGTTCGGATTCCTTGAGGATGTTCTCGGCGCTTTTTTCCGCCTGGCTGACCAGTTCCTTGGCGCGCACCTCGGCGTTATGCGTGTTTTGGCTTTGGACGCGGCGCACGTAGAAATAGCAAACCGTAGCGCCGGCCGGCAACCCGGCTAGTGCGCCCAGGCCGATCCACAGAAATTCCATGAAGGCCACTCCTTATCGTGGCCCGCGCGCAGCGTTGACAATGGGAGGGAAGATGAATTAATCCCCAGGATGAGCGCAGCGCTTCCTGGGGGTCAAACCAACTCTTGCATCAAGAACGGCGAAACCGATGTGAACGGCGACACTGGGGTGGATCTGCCGGTCGGGGTGGGGCCATTATTGGATAGAACCACCAGGGAAAAACCGACGACAAGAATCGACGCGCCGGCCGACACCCCGCAACAGGCAGCGGACTGCGCACCAATCGAATCATCCTCTCGCAGCATGTCGGATCCGACCAGAAAATGAATCCGGCCAGCACCAGCACTGCCAATAAGACACCCAAAAGCGTCATGAACATCATCTAAGCTCAGTACAGGTTTCGGCGGTTGATGTATTCCCACGGCAAACGCCTCCATCGCCCCTGGCTGCACTTGCAGTCGCAGGAGAGTGCGGACCGTTTGATGTGATACGTTACCTCCATCCGTGGAACCGATACGAGCCATTCCGCGAACGGCCACCGGCGTCCACCGACCATGGCGGCGCCTACACTCATTGTATTATGAAGGATGCGTGAATCCCACGTCAACTAAAAAGCGGCGTAATGCGCGGAATTTTACGCGTTTTTCCGAGCCTGAAGCGTAAGCGAAGAAACATACCTCTTCGCTTACGCTTCAGGCTCGGACGGAGTCACTATTTCCGCACACCGACGAACCCCGCCGCATCGCTGTGCAGCCGCAGCAATTCACAGCTGACCACGACCAGCGTTTTCGTCTGATTGCGGTTGTCCTCGCTGTCGCGCCGCTTGAGGAGGTCGAGTTGATTCTTCAAATTCACCGTATCATCGAGCAGTTGCACCTTCACGGGACTCTGCACGGTCGGGGTTCGCAGCGTGCGGTAGCCGAGCCCACCGGGAGTTTCGCTGATCGCATCTTTCCGATAGCGATGCCAGTATCGACAACGGCACACGCCGGCCGGTTGCACGTTGACGACTTCGAGCAAGGCCCATCAGGCCTTTCGTTTCGATGTCGCGCAGCAGCGGATGCTCCCGCGTCACTTCCACGCGGGCCAGAACGTCGAACGAAAGCCGTAGCTGGTTTTGCATGTCGCGCTGCAATTGGTCGTGAAAGAGCGGCGTGAACCCACGGCTCGAGGCAACATGCAGCATAACGTGGAGCTGGTAGGGATCTTGGTCTGCGGATCGAGCTGGGCCTGAGCCGAAGCCGTCAAGGCAAGGAGGCAAGACGCAGCGAGGATCTGAGCCCGACGCGAAAGCAAGGCAAGCGCAATTCCTTGCTTGCACTGCGGGCTCCAATGGCAGAGATTCATCGCAGTCGCTCCAAATCGTCGAAGAAAAGCGGATACGTCTTGGCGACGCACGCGGGGTTGTCGATCACAATGCCCGGCACCTTCAAACCGATCAACGCCAGGCTCATTGCCATCCGATGATCGTTGTACGTTCGGACGACGGCCCCATGCATTGGTCCCGGTGTGATGGTCAGGCCATCTTCACGTTCCACCACGCCAGCCCCGAGGCGGCGCAGCTCCGTCGCGATCGCAGTCATGCGATCCGTTTCCTTGTGGCGAATGTGAGCGACATTGCGGATCGTCGTCGGCCCGTCGGCAAAACAGGCGACCGCGGCCAGCGTCATCACCGTGTCGCTGATGTCGTTCATGTCCACGTCGATGCCGGTCAATTTGCCGCCGTGGACGGTGATGCCCGAGTCGGTACGGACAACCTGACATCCCATCTTTTCGAGGAGTTCAACAAAGCGGATATCGCCCTGGAGGCTCTTGGACGTCAGCTTTTCGACACACACCTCGCCGCCTGTGATGGCAGCGGCGCCCCAGAAATAGCTGGCGGCGGACGCATCGGGTTCAATGGCATAACGGCGTAGTTCGTACCGCTGGCCGCCAGGAATGCGAAAGCCGGCTGGTTCAGCAGTCAACCGTGCGCCGAAGTCGCGCATCATGGCCACGGTCAAATCCACATACGGCCGCGAAACGAGTGGACCGTCTACATCAATTACCACGTCGGCGTCTGCTAACGGAACGGCCATTAGAAGTCCGCTGAGAAATTGACTGCTCACATCGCCCTTGATCGTGACGTGGCCTCCGGGCAGTCTATTCGCTTCGATAATGACAGGCGGGTAGCCCGTGCCGTCCTCGGAATATGCCCAACCCTCTAGCTGGTTTAGCGCCCAAAGCAAGTCGCCGATGGGGCGCTCGCGCATGCGGGGAACGCCATCCAGGCGATATTTGCCCTGGCCGAGGCTAACCAGGCCGGTCAAGAAGCGCATGCTGGTACCCGAATTGCCAACGAACAAGTCGGCGTTGCGGGCGGGGATGATGCGATCCGGGCTCGGATTGCGAACCGTCAATGCCGTGGTTGCCCAGTGCTCGGACGATGATTCGACGTGAAACCCCAGGGTCCGCAAGGCGGTGACCATTATTTCCGTGTCTTCACTGCGCAATGCTCCCCAGAGTTCGCAGGCATGTTTCCTTCCCGCCAGCGCCGCCAACACCAGCGCCCGATTCGTAATGCTCTTCGATCCCGGCACGCGGATGCTGGCGTGCGGCGGGCGCACCAAAGGCACAATTTCAAGCTGGGAGGGAAGTTGCATCGGGCGCATCCACGCAGGCGCTAAACAAGGACAGGTTCAGTAGGTCACGCGCATCAGGAACAGCCCCTGCGCCGGCGCCGTCGGGCCGGCCTCTACGCGGTCTTCGGCCTGGAGGATTTCGGCGACCTTCGACTCCGACCAATAGCCGCGGCCGACGTTGATCAAGGTGCCGGCGATCGCGCGTACCATATTGTACAGGAAACCGTCCGCCTCCACATCGATCCAGATGTACGCGCCGGCGCGGTTGACGCTCAGGTGCGTGATCGTGCGCACGCTGGAATCGCGATTGGGCCATTCGGTCTCGAAGCTGTGGAAATCGTGCGTACCTTTCAATGGCTCGGCTGCCCGTGCCATGGCGGCGGCGTCAAGCGGGTGCTTCCAATAGCAACAGTATTTCCGCAAGAAAGGGCCCGGCGTCGGGCCGTCATGGATCACGTAGCGATAGAGCTTGCGCATCGCGTCGCGACTGGCGTCGAACGTCTGTGGCGCTTCCTCGAAGACGTGGACGACGACATCGTCGGGCAAATGGGCGTTGATGGCGCCGACCAGTTTCGCCGGCGGGATTTGCGTGTCGCTGAAGAAATTAGCAACCTGGCCTACGGCGTGCACTCCCGCATCGGTCCGGCCGCTGGCGTTGACGCGGATGCGGGCCGCGCCGGTCAACTGGGCGAGTGCAGCTTCGAGCGTTTCCTGCACGGTGCGATAGCCGGGCTGGGTCTGCCAGCCCTGGAATTCGGCGCCGTCGTAGCTCAGGATAAGTTTGAAGTTTCGCATGGCGATAATTCCGAGCCGCGCACGAAATAAGCGGATTCATTCATCCGCTTGCTTTGTGCGCGGCTCGGATGTTTTTCGGACGCACTGCATGTAAACGTCGCCGTCGATGTTCTCGATTGTTTCGGTGATCCACGCGCCGCTTTGCAGAATCGCATCCAGCCCCCGGCCGCCGACAGGCGTCTTCGCCTGCGCGGCGCCGATGATCTTGGGGGCGACGAACACATGGATTTCGTCAACCGCGTTTGCATCGAAGAATGCGCCGAGCACGGCGGCCCCGCCTTCGACCAGCAGATTGGTCCAGCGTCGCCGGCCGAGTTCATCCAAGTGGAGCTGGAGATCGGGTTTTCCTTCGACATTGACCGGCAAAGCGAGGATTTCGCAACCGGCAGCGCGCAGGGTAGCAGCATCCTTGGACGTCGTCGCAATCAGCGTCGGAAATTGGGTCGCCGTCCGTACCAGCTGCGAGGTCACGGGGAGTCGTCCGTTCGTGTCAAGAACCACGCGCGTGGCGAGGCGAGGTCCCGGCGGGCGCGCGGTCAGGAGCGGGTCGTCGGCCAGGGCGGTGCCGATGCCGACGAGAATGCCGTCCATACGGCCGCGCAGTTCGTGAACGCGAGCGCGTGAGGCTTCATTTGAGATCCACTTGGAGTCGCCTGTTTTGGTGGCGATCTTGCCGTCGAGCGACATAGCCCACTTGGCGTGGACGTATGGGCGGTTCGTGGTCACGAGTTTCAGGTAAGGGGCGTTTTGCCGGCGCGCCAGGTCAGCGCAGGCGCCAAACTCTGCCGCGATGCCCGCCGCCCGCAGTTGAGCGGCGCCAAGACCGGCGACTTGCGGGAACGGATCCTCGATGGCTGCCACCACGCGCGCGACGCCGGCCTCGATCATCGCGGCAGTACAGGGCGGCGTCTTGCCGAAATGGCAGCAGGGCTCCAGCGTGACGTAGACTGTCGCGCCACGTGCCGCGGCGCCGGCGGCCGCCAGAGCGTTGATTTCCGCGTGTGCCTCGCCGAATTTTTGATGCCAGCCTTCGCCGACAACCTTGCCGTCGCGCACGATCACAGCGCCGACGAGCGGGTTCGGCTCGACATGTCCGCGGCCGCGCTCCGCCAGCTCAAGGGCGCATCGCATCCAGATTTCGTCTTGGGGGTCCATGCGGATAGTTTAGGAATTGTCTCCTTCGCTTGCGGCTTAGCGCTCGCCGGCGTCACGCGAACGCAAAGCCGCAAGCGGCTCACACGACTCCCAGCGCCTCTTGCAGTCGCTGAATCTGCTCGGCCATCGGTCGCGGCGGCTTGGGCGTCTTTTGGCCCATGCGGGCTTCGACCTTGAGGTGAATCACGACGGGTCCTGCGCCCGCCAGTGCCTCCGCGGCGCCTGCCTGCCAATCGGCGAGCGTGCCAAACGAGTAGGTCCGCTCGATGCCGGCGCCGCGCGCGATCTTCGCGTAATCGACGTGACCGCTGCCAGCGTGCGGTTGGCCGCCCGTTATCTCGTAGTGACCGTTGTCGAGAATGATCAGGTGAATCTTCGCCGGATGATGCGCCAGCGTCACAAGGTTTCCCAGGCTCATGAGCGTGCAGCCATCGCCGTTCAAAACGATCACGCCGCGCGTCGGTTGCGCTAGCGCCAGCCCGAGGCCGAGGCTTGGACCATGGCCCATCGCGGACGGGATGTACGCGAAATCAAGCGGCGACTGCGACAACTCCGGCCAAATCCCGGCGGCACTCATCGTCGTCACGACGAGGCGCTCGCCGCGATGCTTCAGCACAACTTCCAGGGCGTGGCGCTGGGTCATCAACATGAGCTCTCCAGGGGCGCCGCTTGCGACTTCGCGCTCGCTCGGCGCACTGCGAACGCGAAGCTGCAAGCGGTTTATTCTGCGAGCACCACGGCGCCGGCGCGATTCTCTACGTGCGCCTGCCGATAGGCGTCGGCAAGATCCTGGGCCGAGTGCCGGTCGTCAAGTACGACGTACGAGATTTGCCACGCGCGCAGGATCGGTTCGGCAAAGACCGGGCAGGTGTCGGCCGTGGTGCCCTGTTGGTGGGCGTAGTAGCTGCGCACGCCGACGACAAAAAACAGCGGCAGCTTCATGTCGTGCAGCACATTGCGCAGTGCGTCGCCGGCCTCGAACAGCCCGGTACACTGGATGAGCACGATCGGCTTCTTCCCGCCAAGGTGCAGCCCCGCTGCCACCGCGAACGCCTCCCCCTCCCGGCACACGCGGACCAGCGAAATCCCATCGGCAGCCGAAAGCGCAGGTTCCCACGCCCCCAACTCGGTGTCGGGGATCCAGATCACATGCGTGATGCCGCAGCTTTTGAGCGCGGCGACGAGGGAAGGACCGTCCATAGGGGTCATGGGTCATGGGTCATGGGTCAGTAACACCATTCATTGTCGGCAAAGGGCGGCTTCATTGCAAGAAAAATGGCGAGCACTGAATTGCTACGGACTACGGACCACTGACTACGGACCAATAAAAAAGGCCCGCCGAATGTATCGGCAGGCCTTTTTGAGCGTGTCCTAACGAGAGTGACTACTTGCCCTTGTATTCTTTGTGGCAAGCCGCGCACTTCAGAGCTGCATTGACCTTCTTGGTGTCGCCCGTCTTGATGGCATCGGTGATGCCCTTGGTCAACGCCTTCCAGTTTTTGTCATCCGTTCCCTCGGGGGCCTTGTTGTCGGCGAGGTGGCCGAGGAGCTTGAACAGCTTCTTCTGATCGTCCTCGTCGCCCTTGCCGCTCATGACCTTCTTGCACAGGCCGCTCTTCATGCAGCCACCCATGATCTCCTTGACCGTGGGAATGTCCTTGTCCTTTACCACGCCTTCGACGTTGGAGTCCAGCACCAAGGCCAACGCGAACACCGCAACCGCACCGACAATCCAGCTACGCAACATGATAATCCCCACCCTTTAGTAAATGGCGCCGTCCTAAGTGGAACGGCACCCTTGACGTTATCCTCCCCCTTTTGCTGCGTCAAAACGACCGTCGTTTGCCGTGGGAAGGACGAAAAAACTCTTTCTAATCGCCTTGCAACCCAACTGCAAGCACTTTTCACCGAAATCCTTGGAACGTATCCTTCGTTTGGACGCTCCGGGCCATGGGGATATTCAAGGCATTCATGGCTGCTGCGAGGAAAATCCCCAACTGGTGAAGGCCCGAAGTAGTTCGGTGGCAGGCAGAGTGTAGATCATACGCCGGCGTGGCCAAGTGTCAATTGGCACGCGGAAAAAACAGCCCAGGTTCTCTATTTTTTCGGCAGACGTTTAGCCGATCCACTTCGAGGAGCGGCTAAACAAATCAGGGCAACTGCTTGCGTTCGATTTTCTCCAGTTCCAAAACCTGCGACCGTCCCGGCGATTCCAGTGTCTGCTTGACGAAGCCGATGTCCTTGGCGAACCAGTACGTCGTGCGCAGCTTGTTGCCTCGGTGTTCGAGGTTGATGAAGACGCGAATCGTGTTGAACTTGTCCGCGGGCACCTCGATGGTTTCTTCTTTCTCGATGCCGCCCGTGTACTTGGCCTGTTCCTTGTCGACGGTGAATTCGCCACTCCAGGCGGCCCCGAGCTTGGCGGGATAGGCGAGCAGGCACAACGGCGGCGAGACGTCACTGCCGTTGTAGCGAACGCGGAAGATCCCTTTTTCGTTTTGAATAAGGTGCTCGTTGCCGGCAACCCCGGGCAGTTCGAGGCGGGCCAGCAGCTGATTGTTGATCGTTTCCATCTTGCTGATGCGCGTAACGATGGTGTCGACTTTGCCGTTCGTGGTGCGGCGGTAGTGCCAGGCATTGCCGACCTGGAGCGGATAGTAGTCGGGGCCGGCGGCGGCTTTCTTGTCGTCTTGCTTGTCCTTCTTGGCATCCTGTGCCTGGGAGGATGCAGACGCCAAAAGAATTACCGCGCCGAGGAGAAGGGATATATGCCGTCGCATGGGGGATGCCCTTGGGGAAACGGGTTGCTGCTACCCGGAGAGTGTAAGAGCAATGGGGGGGAGATGTCAATCGGCGGTCCGGAAAAATCGTCTTCGTTGTTGTGGCACGGTCGGGAGACCGTGCCACAACGGGCTCGCTCGCCGGCTAAACCTCGACCAGCTCGTTGCTCTTGGATTCTTCTTCTTCGTCGACCTGCCGCTCCTGGTCGCCCTGATAGACGCACAGCAGGATGCCCAGCTCATACAGCCCGCCCATGGGGAACCACAACAGCAGCATGCTCCACGGATCGATCGACGGCGTGATCACCGCCGCGAAGACCGCCATCACCATCCACGAGATGCGGCGATAGTCGCGATAGGTTTGCACCGTCAACATGCCGATCTTGTGGAAGAACATCATCACCAGCGGCGTCTGAAAGGAGACGCCAAAAACGAGCGGCATCATCAGCGCGAACCCGAGCCACTCATTGAGCCGCAGGTCCGGCGACATGCCGAGCCATTCGTTGAACCACAACAGCGCCTCAACCGCACGCGGCATGACCGCGAACTGGCAAATGGCCACGCCGGAGATGAACAGGAACAAGCTGAACGGCAAGTAGACGTGGACGAGACGCTTCTCGTTCGGATAAAGCCCGGCGGCGATGAACATCCAGATGTGGTAGAAGACCCATGGGCTGGAGAGGACGAAGCCGGTCATCATGGAAACTTTGAAGTACACCATGAACGCCTCGGTGATGTGCATCGTGGAAAGGCGCTTGCGTTGAATCCGGACCGCGTCGCGCAAACCCTGCTCGATAGCGGCCAGCGGATTGGGATCGTACGCCTGCAGCTCGACGAATTTGCCTTTATTGCGAGCGATGTCCTCCAACAAGTCGTAGGCGTCGAGGTCGACCATCGCCTTTTCGAAGGCCGCCATCATGTCCTCCAGAAACGGCTGCTCCTTCGGCTCATTCGGCGGCAACCCGACGGCGGCTCGCAATTCGGCCCTGTCGAAGCGCAAAAGCTGCTTGCGCGGAGCCAAGGAGATCCCTTCATTCTCCATTTTCTTGCGATTATCGCGAATATCTCTGTTAACCTTGCGAACCTCAAACTTGTCCAGTTGATTCTCCACCGGCGTGACGATGATATGCAACACCCACGGTCCAAGCGGCCACAGGCTCGCCACCATGCCGACGACGAAACCTACGATCGCGCGGATCAAGTGTGAACGCAACTCCTCGATGTGGTCGCCGAAGCTCATGCGCGTTTCGGAGAACATATCTTCGGGGTCGGGAGCTTCGGAGCTGCTGTTAGTGCTCATGGCGGTCGCCGGCGGGGGTGAGAATCAAGGGACCAGCCCGGAGCGCAAGCGGTGGGGTGCGGCTCCCTGTCGCTTGCGCACCGGGCTGGTTACGCGGTCGGCGCGAAACGCGGTGAAACGAATCACCATACCATTCTACCAAACCGACCTGCCGATCTCAAGTTTTACGAAAAAGTAAGGTTGTGCGCGGAGAATTGCGCGGGAATAGTTGGTTGATGACGCCGCTTGCGGCTTGGCGCTCGCCGTTCGTTCACGATTGTAAAACGAATCATCCGGCGGGCGCTAAGGCGTGCGGCAGTTGAAAAACTACCCGCTGCCCAAGTGCGCAACGAATTTATTTGGTAGGTTTCATCCGGCCGCTCGCCGAAACGGCAAGCGGACCACACGAGGGACGGAAAAGATGCGCCGAATAATCATCCTGGGCATAGTATTATGCCTGGCAGGATGCCAGCATGTGATAGGTCCCTTTGCGACGAGAGAGCCAATGCGGGTCGATGATCCGCGTTTGAGCATCAGCGAGCAGGAGAGCAGACGCCGCGACCGCTGGGCGATTCCTGATAACTCCCCCGGGGTCGGCCCAACAACTGGAGTCGGCTTGCGGAACCGCTGATGCGCATGGGTGTCTCGGCCGATCGATCCGAGGTGGATTATGGTACGCGCATCCTGTGTTGGGCTCATGTTGCTCGCAGCGCTGGCCGGTTGCCGGGTGATCGAGCGTGAGGGGGCCAACCCTTTGCCGGAGAATACGGCCCCCCTGGCGTATTCCGACATGGTAAACCGGGCCCGCGGCCAGGCCAGTTCCGCTCTCGACGCCTTCTACGTGGACGCTTGGCTCGACCTGGAGCAGGCGGCTCAGCGCCTCGAACAAACCGCCCGTCTGTTGCCAAAGACCACGCAAATTCCGGAAGCGTTCAAATCGAAGGTGGAAACGGAGTCCGATCTGCTCCGCAAAGATGCAACCAAATTACTTGAAGCCGCCCACGCCAAGAACGCGCCGCAGGCCAACGAAGCGATGCAGCGCATCAACCAGCGTGTGCGCGAGTTGCGGGCGCAGGAGAAGGTTGACGAGAAGAAATAGCCCCTTGATCCCAGGGACTCGTTTCACTCGTCCCTGGGCTTACGATCCCAAGTTCATGAACCCCATCGTCATCGATGTACAGAGCCTTGCCGAGACGGAAACGCTGGGCCGACGGCTCGCGCAGCATCTCTTCCCCGGTGCGGTGGTGGCGCTGATCGGCTCGCTCGGGGCGGGCAAGACGCATTTCGTTCGCGCCATCGCGCAAGGGCTCGGCATCGCCAATCCGGATGTGGTCACCAGCCCGACGTTTGTCCTCATCCAGGAATACGACGCACGCTTGCCGATCTACCACTTCGACGCCTATCGGCTTCCGAGCGAAGCGGCTTTCGCAGACCTGGGCGTACACGAATATTTTCAAGGCGACGGCGTCTGCCTGATCGAGTGGGCCGACAAGGTGCCCGCGTGTCTGCCAAGCGAGCGGCTGGAGATTCGCATCACGATCACCGGCGCGCAGATGCGGCGGTTTGAGATCACGGGGATCGGACCACGATATGAAGCCGTGGCCCAAGAAGTCCACGGGTGAGGTACTCCGCACCCGTGGGATCGTCCTTTCAAAAAAGAAATATTCCACAAAGTGCTTGACCGGCCCTTTCCACCCTTTACAATCGGCGTACTTTCATCCGGAACCCTTTCGCGGCAAACCCGCGCGGAAGTATTTCAACGGAGGGCATCGCATGCACGATCATGAAACTCTGGAATCGGGCCCGTCGCGGCGTGATTTCCTGCAAGAAACCGGCGCCGTCGTCGCCGCCACGGCACTTGCCGGCGCGGCCACCATGGAATCGCCAGCTGCGGAATTGCAGCCCGGGACCGGCGGCGGCATCGGACCCAACGCCGTCAAGATCACGCTCAACGTCAACGGCCGCGATGTGCAGACCTCCATCGAGCCGCGCGTCACGCTGCTTGATGCTCTGCGCAATTACCTCGACGTCACGGGCTGCAAACGCGTGTGCGACCGCGCCACCTGCGGCGCCTGCACCGTCATGCTCGACGGCAAGGTCGTCTACGCTTGCACGGTGCTTGCGATCGAAGCGCAGGGCAGGCAGATTCGCACGGCCGAGAGCCTGTACAACGACGGCAAGCTCGATGCGGTGCCGGCCGCGTTCGTTCGGGCGGACGCGCAGCAGTGCGGGTTCTGCACGCCGGGCTTCGTCGTCGCGATGAAGGCGGTACTTGACGCCAATCCGCAGGCGGCGCCCGCCCAGGTCGAAAAGGGCCTCCAAGGAAACATCTGCCGCTGCGGCACCTACGAACAAATGCGGGATGCGATTTATGCCCTTTGCAACACGAAAAGGGGGAACTGAACCATGCCATGGCCAACTACTCGCCGAGTGATCGGCACTCGGGTGCAGCGTCTGGACGGCAACGAGAAGGCCACCGGACGCGCCAAATACAGCTTCGACATCAACCGCCCTCGCATGCTGCACGCGCGCATCCTGCGCTCGCCGCACGCCCATGCCACCATCAAGACCCTTGACACTGCCGCGGCCGAGAAGGTTGCCGGGTTCCGCGCGTTCTATCTCATCAAGAAGGCGGGCGCAGAGGTCTTCTTCGCCGGCGACGAGATCATCGCCGTGGCCGCCGACACCGAAGAGCACGCGGACGACTGCCTGCGCGCCATTCGCGTCGAGTACAACGTGCTGGCCCACCAGGTGAAGGAAGCCGACTCACTGCGCTCGACTACGAACACCACCGGCGGCGCTGGCGTCACCAACGTCAATGCCGGCGGCGATTTCACGACCGACAATTTCGAGAACGCTTTTGCCGGAACCGCCGCCACGGTTCAAGCCGACTACGGCGTCGGCGTGATCTCGCACCAGTGCCTCGAATCGCACGGCCTTGTTGCCGAGTGGGACGACAAACAGGAAAACCTGACCGTGTGGGCCTCCACGCAAGCCGTGCCCAACACGGCCGAAGGACTGCGTGTCCACTTCAAGATGAAGCCGGGCGAAGTGAAGTGCATCACCAACTACATGGGCGGCGGGTTCGGCAGCAAGTTCGGCCCCGACATCCAGGGCATCGCCGCGGCCGAATTGGCCCGCACCACGCGCCAGGCGGTCAAGCTCATGCTCGATCGCGCCGAGGAAGTCACCGTCGGTGGCATTCGGCCATCAGCCTTTGGCAACGTCAAGATCGGCGGCACGAAGGAAGGACGCATTCAGGCGTTCGAAGTCGATTGCTACGGCACCGGCGGCGTCAGCCGCGGTGCAACCGTGAGCTTCGCGATTCTTCCGTATGTCTACGGACCGGCCGTTCCCAACATCAAACGGCTCCACCGTGTGGTTCGCACCAACATCCAAACTGCGCGGGCCATGCGCGCACCGAACCATCCGCAGAACAGCATCCTGACCGAACTAGCGATCGATGACTTGGCCGCCCGGCTCAACGTCAACCCCATGACGATGCGTCTGGCAAACCTGCCGCCCGACGATGTCGCTGAGGCAAAGACCAACCCGCGCGGTTACATCGCACAGCGGGGCAGCATCTATCGCGCGGAGATCGCCATCATCCGCAAAATGTGCAACTGGGACCGCGATTGGCATGTGCCCGGCGCACAAAAGGGCACCATCAAGAGCGGCATGGGCATGGCGCTCCACACCTGGGGCGGCGGCGGACGCGGGCCCAATCCGACCCGCGTCACCATCAACGCCAACGGCACCGTCCTCGCCCAATCCTCATCGCAGGACCTCGGCACCGCGCAGCGCACGCTGATGGCCATCATCATCGCCGATGTCCTTGGCTTGCAGCCGACCGATATCACGGTGACCTTGGGCGACAGCTCGTTTGGCCCCTCGACTCCGTCCGGCGGCTCGACGACCGCGCCGGGCACGTCGCCGGCAATCTTGAAAGCGGCGGAAACGGCGCGCGACGCCTTCCTGACCGCGCTCGCCGGCCGGCTCAACGTGCAGCGCAATCAACTGTCGATCGCGCCGGGCGTTGTTGTCAACGCGGCCAACAATCAGCGTATCCCTTTCCGCGATGCCTGCTCTCAGCTGGGCGTGCCGAACGTGCAGGCCAACGCCGATTGGCCGACGACGAAGGAATTGCAGAATAGCGCTCCCCTGCGTGAAGAGTGGACCACCCGGCTCACCAATCAGGGAGTCGGCGGCGTGCAAATTGCCGAGGTCAAGGTTGACACCGAGACCGGCATCGTCACCTGCTCGAAGTTCTGGGCGGTGCAGGATTGCGGTCTGATCATCAACAAGCTGGCCTGCGAATCGCAAGTCGCCGGCGGCGTCATCATGGGGCTCAACTACGCCCTCTACGAAGAGTGTATCTTCGATCGCGTCACCGGCCGGCAGGTCAACGCCGACATGGAGTTTTACAAGCTCGCCGGCATTGCCGACATGCCGCCGATCCAGGTCCACATGCACGACATGCCGGAGCGCGGCGTCATCGGCATCGGCGAGCCGCCGACCATTGCCACCGCCGCCGCCGTCGGCAACGCGATCTTCAATGCCATCGGCGTCCGCGTTCCCATCGCTCCGTTCACGCCGGAACGCGTGCTGGCGGCGCTGGCCAATCGGCGGGCGGGGAATCCTTAACATCATATAGCCCGCCATTTATGGCGGGTGATCGTCAAACCCGCCATAAATGGCGGGCTATATGGAGGCAGTATTACGATGAAAAACTTCACCTACTTCCGTCCCACCACGCCCGAGCAAGCCGTCACGCTGCTCGAAGCGCGCTGGGGCAATACCGAAATGCTCGCGGGGGGCACCGACTTGCTCTCCCTGCAAAAGCAATACGTCGCCCAGCCTGGCCGCGTTGTCAGCCTCAACGGCATCGCCGGGTTGCAAACGGTTGTCGTCGGCGAACGCTCGGCCACCTTGGGCGCCGGCGTCACGCTGGCGCGCATTGCCGATCATGCCGACCTGCGCCGGCTCTTCCCCGCGCTCACCGCGGCGGCGGGCGATATCGGTGGGCCGCAGATTCGCAACATGGGCACGCTCGGCGGCAACCTGTGCCAGCGCAATCGCTGCTGGTACTTTCGCGATGAGCACTCACCGTGCCTCTTGCGCGGCGGGCAGCGCTGCAGCGCCATCGAGGGCGAGAATAAGTACCACGCCATCTTCACGGCCAACCATCGCTGCGTCCTCGCGTCGCCGTCCACGCTGGCGACGGGCCTGATTGCACTGGGCGCGTCGGCGGAAATCCTTGGGCCGCAAAATCGCCGCCGCACGGTCGAGCTAGCAAAGTTCTTCTTCGCCCCAACCGGCCCCACCGAGCGCGAGCACACCTTGGCCGCCAACGAGTTGATGACCAGCGTGACAATTCCGGTGCGCGGGCTGACGAATGCCGCGTATGAGGTCAGGCAAAGGCAATCATCCGATTGGCCGATCGTGCAAGTCGCCGTGGCTTTCAGCGGCGGCCGCAATGGCGAAAAGGCGACGGGGGTGAAGATCGTCCTCTCGCACGTGGCCCCGACGCCGGTGATCGCGGAAGCCGCCGCCCGCGCGGTGGACAATCGCATCATCACCGACGCCACCGCCACCGCCGCCGGTCGCGCCGCCGTCGAAGGGGCGAAACCGTTGACGCAGAACGGCTACAAAGTCCGCCTCGTCGAGGTCGCCGTCAAACGCGCCCTGATGATCGCCGCCGGGCTGCCGCGCTACTGGGAAGCCTAGACAAAAACAAAACCTCTGCAAAGGCGCAAAGCCGCCAAGAAGAGATTGCGTCCTTCTTGGCGGCTTTGCGCCTTTGCGTGAGCCTCTCCCGAGGTCGCCGCGATGCTCAAGAAGATACTTGCGTTCAGCGCCGTGCTGAGTTTCCGCAAGGTCTTGACCTTTGGCATCGCGCTCGCCATCCTCATCGAAGCGATCACGGTCCTCCTGCGTTTCGGTTTTAGCCTCGAATCGACGCGCGACGCCGCCACCATCGGCAACTTCACCCTCGGCCTGCGCGTCCATCACGGTTACATTGGCATCTTTCTGATACTCCTGGGCTGGTGTTTTCCGCTCGGCCTCCGAAACTCGTTATGGATCGTCGGTATCGGCCTGCTCATTTCAGATTTGATGCATCACTTCATCGTGCTCTGGTACTTCACCGGATCGCCGCAGTTCGATCTCGTTTATCCGCAGCATCCTTACTGGAGCCGGCAATAGCATGAGCTCAGCCTCCAACAAAGTTCCGCCGCGTGCCTGGGTCGTCACGTTCGCGGGGACGGCGATCAATCTGTGCCTGGGCATTCTGTACGCGTGGAACGTGTGGAAGAATAGCCTGATCGGCAGCGACGCGCATCCGCCCGGCACCGAAATGACCGGCATCAATGCAGGGTGGATCTATCTCACCAAGGCGGAGGGGACCTGGGCGTATTCGATTTGCGGGTTCGTGTTCGCCCTGTCCATGATTGCCGGCGGGCGCATTCAGGATCGCTACGACCCGAAAATCGGCGCCACCGGCGGCGGCTTGTGTCTCGCGGCCGGCTGCATCCTCGTGGGGATCATGAAAAGCTATGTTGGCCTGATCGTCGGCTTCGGCATTCTGGGCGGCATCGGCATGGGGCTCGCCTACGCCGCCACCACGCCGGCCGCCGTCAAGTGGTTCGGCCCGCATCAACGCGGACTCATCGTCGGCCTGGTCGTCGGCGGCTACGGCGGGGCGGCGATTTACATCTCGCCGCTCGCACGCTACTTGATCGACGAGTACGGCATATCCGGCAGCTTCATCGGCCTCGGGATTTTCTTCGCCGTCGTCGTCGTCATCGCCGGCCAGCTTTTGTCCTGGCCCGAGGCGGGTTACGTCCCGCCCGCTCCACCGAATACCGCCCCCCAAAAGGCGCAGATAACGCACGTCGATTGGTCCGCGCCCGCGATGGTCGGGACCGCTCAGTTCTACGCCCTGGTGTTTCTGTTCTTTGGCTCCGCGCAATCGGGCCTTCTGGTGATCGGCAACGCGACCAAGATGCTCGGCGACACGGCCCAGAATGTCGCGTTCCTGGCGGCCAACGCCTGGCTCCTGTCCTCCTACGGCGGCTTGGTCAATGCCATCGGCCGGGTCGGCACCGGCATGTACTCCGATCGCATCGGCCGGGCCAATGCCTACCTCGTCAACGGCGCCGTGTCCGCCGCCTGCTTGTTTCTCATGCCCTGGATCATGCGCAGCGAGAACGTGTATCTGCTCTTCCTGGTGGTCGGCATCGCCTACTGGCAGTACGGCGGCGGCCTGGCGCTTCTGCCCGCGTTCACGGCCGATTTCTTCGGCTCCAAAAACCTCGGCTTCAACTATGGCCTGGTCTTCCTCGGCTGGGGCCTGGCCTTCGCCACGCCGCAGATCGCCGGCTACATCGAAGACCAGACGCAGAGCCTCGACTACGCGTTTTATCTGTCCGGAGGATTACTGACGCTGGCGGTGATCGTGTGCCTGGTGACGCGTCGGCCGATGGCTACGAGCGAGCATTAATCCGCGCGCTCCTTGATGAAGAATTCGCATGACCTTCGCGTGGATATCGCTGCTCGCGCTCGCCGTCGTCATCGTCCTCTCGTGCACCAATCGCGTGCATCCGGGGTTCCTGGCGCTTGCGCTCGCCTGGGTGATCGGTGTTTTTGTCAGCCCGCTCTACGAGGTGCATCTCGATCTCAAAAAGGATGTCCTCGCCGGCTTCCCGGTCGATCTCTTTCTGACGCTCACCGGCGTCAGCTTGCTCTTCACGCAAGCGCATCGCAACGGCACGCTTGACAAGATCGCTCACGCGGCCGTCGGCTTGTGTCGCGGCAACGTCGGCCTGATCCCGTGGATGTTCTTCCTTCTGTGTGCAGGCTTCGCGACGGCTGGCGCAGGCAACATCGCCGCGGCGGCGCTCTTGGCGCCGACCGCGATGGCCATCGCCGCCAAGGCGAGAATCCCCGCCGTCTTGATGACCATCGTCGTCGGCCATGGCGCAATAGCCGGCGCGCTGTCGCCGATCGCACCGACGGGACTCATCGCCGAGACGCAAATGGACAAGATCGGCCTGTCCGGCCATGGCATGACGATTTTCTTGCACAACCTCATCGCGAATTTCGCCGTCGCAATTCTGGCGTTTATCCTCTTCGGCGGCGTTGCTCTCTTTCGGCGCCGCTATGATCCGAGCGCGAGCGCCCAAGGGGAGCCGCCGCAGAACGACCGGCTCGCGCCGCGTCAGTGGGCGACCGTGGCGCTGATAATCGGGCTCATGGGCGCGGTGATCTTCTGGAACGTCCACGTCGGCATGGGCGCTTTCGCATGTGCGGTGATTCTCGCGCTGACCGGGTTGGCCGACGACACGGCCGCCGTCAAGGACATGCCGTGGAGCGTGATCCTGATGGTGTGCGGCGTCAACGTGCTCACCGCGCTCCTGGAAAACGAAAAAATTGGCGGCACCAGGTTGTTCGCCGAGCTGGTCGTGACGATCTCCTCGGCCGACACCGCGCCGGCGATCCTCGGCTTCACGGCGGCGATCGTCTCGGTCTACAGCAGCACCTCCGGCGTCGTTCTGCCGGCGTTTCTGCCGATGGTGAAGGATGTCGCCCTCCGCTTGCCCGGCAGCTCGCCGCTGGCGCTTGCTCTGTCGGTGATCGTGGCTGGCCACCTGGTCGATTCATCGCCGCTCTCGACGATCGGCGCCCTGTGCATCGCGGGCGCGGGAGCGGAGGAAGATCGCCGAGGTTTGTTTCTTAGGGTGCTCGCCTGGGGCTTGGCCATGGCCGGCGTCGGGGCGGTGTGGTGTTATGTGGTGTATGGGGTGATGTGGATTTAGCCGTTCCACGTTAAGCGCTCGCAAGGCAGCTGCGAGCGCTCAACGCCAAGCGGCAGGATCAATGCCCCGCTTCCACCATCAGCGAACCCGGCTTGACGGTGATCGAGCGGAGATGCAGATGGGCCAGCACCGCGTATTTCGAGCAGCCCAGCTCCACGTCGGCCAGGAAGCGGTCGCCGACGATGCGAATCCAGTTCTCCTGCTTGGCAATGTTCTCGACGATCTTGACGACGGCGCTCTTGAAGATGTTGCCCGGCACTCCCATCGCCTTGAAGGATGCGAGTCGCGCGGTCGCGTGGCCCTGCTCGACGCCGATTTCCCAGATCGTCTCGAATCGCACCGGAAAGAATAACGGATAGATGCCGGCGACATGAATGCCCTGCTCGCTGAACTTGACGCGCAGGTCATCGACGTCGAGGTTTTTGGGCAGATACTTGCGCAAGATATCGTTGAGATCCTGCTCGGTCAGCGATAGCTTCAGGGCGTGCAATTCCATCCGAAAGTTCCTCGTTTGGCCGGCGAGCTTGCTCGCCGCGGGATCATGCGCCCACGGCGAGCAAGCTCGCCGACAATACCGCGTGCGAGAGGGGCGAAATTCATCATTTTTTTTACCATTTAGTGCAAGCATTGTCGCGGCGAGGGCGTTAATTTATCCTCACCCCTTTGGAGTCTCCCATGAAACGCGTTTTGACTGCTTCGCTCGTCGTCGGCTTGTTGATCGGCGCCTTTGCTCTGTCGAGTGGCCAAAAGGCCGGTGTCAAATCTGAGCTGCAGATCGATATCGAGAATCGCAACCCGTGGACCAACCTGCGCATCAATAACGCACCGGAAAACTTCCACTTCGTCGTCATCAGCGATCGCACCGGTGGCCATCGCGCCCGCATTTTCTCGCAAGCTGTCGAGCAGATCAACCTGTTGCAGCCGGCATTCGTCGTCTCCGTCGGCGATCTCATCGAGGGCTACACCAATGATCAGGCGGCGCTTGCCGGCCAATGGAAGGAATTTCAAGGCTACACGAGCAAGCTGCAGATGCCGTTCTTTTACGTGCCGGGCAACCACGATCTCGCCAATACCACCGAGACGGATGTGTGGAAGGAACGCTTCGGGCGGCGCTATTACCACTTCCTGTACAAGGATGTGTTGTTTCTGGCCGTCAACTCGGACGATCCCTTCGAGGACAAGGAAGGGCGCATCAGCAAGGAGCAGATCGAGTATTTCCAGAAAGTGTTGCAAGACAATCCGAACCCGCGCTGGATCTTCGTCAACCTGCACAAACCGGTGTGGACGGAGCCGAACCTCGAGAAGAACGGCTGGCTCGACATCGAGAAATTGCTCGCGGGCCGCAAGTACACGGTGTTTGCCGGGCATATCCATCGCTACCAGAAATTCGTCCGCCAGGGGATGAATTACTACCAGCTTGCGACGACCGGCGGCGGGAGTCGGTTGCGCGGCATGCGCTACGGCGAGTTCGACCACGTCGCCTGGGTTACCGTCAAGAAGGACGCCGATCCCATCATCGCCAACATCATGCTCGACGGCATCTACCCGGAGAACCTCAAGCGAACGATCACCGACGAGGAAGGGCACATCATCTACAACCGCAAGCCGACGCACCCGGTGCGCGGCAAGTTGACGTTTGAGGGCGCGCCGGCGGTCAACGCCCAGCTCATCTTCTGGCGGCCCGACACCGCCGCCAAGAAGGGCGAAAAGTACATCCGCCTGACCGATGCATTTGTGGAACCCGACGGCAGTTATGCGCTGAGCACCTACGTCAACAACGACGGCTTGCCGGTGGACGACTACAAGGTGACCGTGACTATGCGAGACCCGTTCTTCGAGCCTTGGGGCAAACTAGGCAATAATACCTATCCGGAGAAGTATGCGACCTACCAGAAAACCGAGTTGACGGCGAAGGTGAAGACCGGGCCGAACGAGTTCAACTTTGATTTGGCAAAATGACCCGGCGCGGTTCATGTTTAGCGCTCGCATGACGCCGCGCGAGCGCGAAACGTAAACCACAATCCGCGCCACGCGGGCGCTAAACGAATACCCTCGTATCATATCGGGATGCTTCGTCACCGCTTGCCCTTGCTCATCACCGGCGTCGCCGGCGTCGCGGGTTTTAACGCGTTCCACCATTTCCAACGCAAATATCCGGGTCAGGTTGTCGGCCTACGTCCCCCTCAGACCTGGAAGCTCACCGGCCCCGGCATCGTCGCGCAGGTCGCCGAGGATGCCGAGGCGATGCGGGCCTTTTTTGACTACTTCGGCTTTCGCGCGATCCTCGACTGCGGCGGCAATTGCGCCCTCAAGTCGTGCGAACTCGATCCGGCCATGGCGCACCGCGTGAACGTCCAGTGCGCACAGGTTCTCGCCCAGGAGGTACGCCGGCATAATGCGCGGCTGGTGCACCTGTCGAGCGATCTTGTCTTCTCCGGCACGCGCTCAGGCAATTACGTCGAGACGGATGCGACCGATCCGGTCACCGTCTACGGCAAGACGATGGTAGAGGCCGAGAAGCTCTTCGCCGCTCAAACTCCGGACGCCGCCATCTTGCGCATCTCGCTGCCGATGGGGCCGAGCTTCAATCGGCACGCCGGCGCGATCGATTGGATGCAGTCGCGATTTCGCCCCCAGCGTCCGGCCACGCTCTACTTCGACGAAGTGCGCTCGTGTACCTATTGCGATGATCTCAACGGCGCCTTCGAAAAACTCCTGACGAGCGACGCGTCGGGCATTTTTCACGCGGGCGGACCGCAGGCGATGACGCTGTACCAGATCGCGCAGGTAGTCAATCGCGTCGGGAACTTTCAGCCCGAATTGCTCAAGGGCTGCCCGCGCATCGAGGCCGGGCTGATGCCGCCGCGCGCTGGGAATGTCAGCATGAACAGCGGTAAGCTGAGCGCGGAGCTGGGCGAGCAGCCGTTTCAGCCGTGGCCGCTGGGGGACGATCTGCAGCCAGCGCATCGAGACTGGCATTACGACCGACCCGCCCAGGAGCCGCGGTCGCTGGAACAGATTGCCGGGCGGTTGTATCGATATCCGAATTGTTTAGCCGCTACGCATTGAACGGGTCACGGCAAGTTCTTCGGCCGTTTGCCCACGGTCACGGGAACCTGCATGCGCTCGTCGGCGCGGATAATATCGAGGAGGACCTCGGTGCCGGGCTCGACGTCGACGATCATCTGGAGAAAGTGGCGTTTCGTCTTCCAGTTGCTGAGCGAATTCTTGTTGACACGGACGATGATGTCATCCGGCTTGAGGCCTGCTTTGTCGGCGGCTTCGCCCGGAACGACGCCCTTGACGACGATGGCGCCGCCGTCGATTTGCAGAGCCTTGAGCGGCGGGCCTGCCACTTCCTCCAGGGTGATGCCGAGGTAGCCACGCGGCACTTCGCCCTTGGTCAAAAGCAGGTCGCAGATACGTGTCGCGGTGTTCGACGGGATGGCGAAGCCGATGCCCTGGTTGCCGCCGTTGTCGGTGGCGATGGCGACGTTGATGCCGACGACGCGGCCGAGCTGATCGAAGAGTGGTCCGCCGCTGTTGCCCGGATGAATGGCCGCGCTGGTTTGGATCAGTTCGACCAGATCGACATCGTGCATCGACAACATCCGGCCCTTGGCGCTGATGATCCCGTGCGTGACCGTCTGCCTCAGGTCGAGCGGGCTGCCCATGGCAAGCGTCCAGTCGCCGACGTACACGTCCTTGTCGCTGTCGGCAAATACGGCGATGTTCTGGGATTCTTCCTTCAGTGCGGCGTTCAGATTCTCCGGCAAGCGAATCACCGCCAGATCGGTGCGCGTATCCACCACGGCTTGAGCGCTATCGACGCCGGTTGAGCGCCCGCTCATGAAGGTGATCCGCAGCCGTTTCGCGTCGCGCAAGACGTGGTGGTTCGTCAGAATTACGCCGGGCTTGTAGATCAAGCCGGAGCCCAGGCCCTGGTGAACATAGCGGCGGTCGTCGTCCGGATCGTAGACAAGTCTCAGTTTTCCTGCGTCGACAAACTCCAGGTCCTTCTTGGTCGGCTCGCGATAGTTGACGATGTTGACGACGTTCGGCAGCACCTTGCGGGCGACCTCGCGGAAGCCGAGCGACGTCAGGTGTACGCGTTTGTCGAGCAGATCGAGGCGATGGTCCGCGTGCTCCGCCTCGGCTTTCAGTTCGGCCTTGCGCTTGGTGTAAAGCGATTCGGCCTCTGCCTGCGCGTCCATGACTTGCCAATGGAAAAGCAAATAGGGCAGGCTGTAGAGAACGAGGAAAACAATGGCAAACAGAAATGCCATCAAGATGCCCGGCGCCACGAAGCCTCGGAGCAGGCCCGGTGAGCGACTTTCCCCGGCAGGATTGGGGGCGGCGCACGGCTCCGGCTGTGTCGGGATCGCTTGCGGAACCGGATCGTTGGGGTTCATCGGCATCGCCTCGATTTGACTGGATTAGCCGGACGCGCAAGCGACGGACTCAACAGACCGTCGCTTGCGCGTCCGGCTAACTCGCGATTCATGCAGCGAAGAAGCCCTGCCAGCGCGACCTACTCCTCCTACTGCAGGAAGCGGTCGGGGATCGCCTTCAGCAGCACCTCCCGCGGCGTCTCTTTGCCCGTCAACGTCTTCGCTTGCAGTTCAAGCAGTTCGAGCATGAGGTCAAGCGGCGTGATGATATCGCAGCCGCGTGACTGGGCATCGAGCAGGAATTGGCTGGTCTGCGCGCCCGCCATCAAGTCCATGGCGACCATTCCGGGCTTGAGGTAGGTTGGCAGGATGCCGCCCTTGCCGGTTTTTGCGTCGTTCTCGGGGTCGCAAATGACGAGCACATCGTGCAGCGTCACGTAGATGGCCTCGAAGCCGATGTAGCGGCAGCCGACCGCATTGGCGAATTCGAGGCCTTTTCTCTTGTCGCTCGAGGCAATGATCGCGTTGCCTCCCTGACGCTGGACTTCCTTGGCAATCACCTTGGCGGCGCCCGTGAGCCCGGCGAGGAGAACGAAGCGGTCCTTGAAAGGGTCGGTCGGATAGCGTTTTTTCAGCGTGTTCCTGATCGCGTTCATCCACACCTGGCCGGAAGTGTGCATGCCGTGCCAGGCCTCGTTCTTGTGGACGAGCACGTCGACCGCCTGCGTTTCCTTGGCCAGCCCGTGCAGCTCCGGCTGCATCTCCACGATTTCCGATTGATGTTCCGGATCGATGACCGCGCCGGCGAGCTTGACGGCTTCCATGATCCGCTTGAAGATCTTGATCTTGCCGACCGGCATCGGCAGACAGCGAAAGGCCATCTCGTGGTGGGCGAAGGCGGCGTTGAGGGCGGCCACCGTCATCTGTTCACGCGCCGACAGTCCGGTGACGCCAATAAGCCGAGTCGATTTCTCGATGTCTTTGAGCCGATAGATCGTCTCGAGATCCTCGACGGTCGGCTGTCCCGGATACGCCTCCATGCCGCGCTCGAGGGCGGCATAGATCCACGGAGCGCCGAGCTTCTTGCTCAAGAGCGAAAGCATGATGCCCGGCTTGCCCAGCCCAACGACCACGGTTGGCACGACCGACTTCGCCAGAATTTGCACGAGCGGCCACGCTTCCTCGGGCGTACGCGCCAGCGTCACCAGCTTGATGACATCGGCGCGCTTCTCCTTCATCTCTTCGTAGATGTTGAGGATGTCGATCGGCGTTTCGCTCAAGTTCGTGTAAGAGATGACTCGCTTGCTGGGCGGGAACGGGCGGATGTCGTCCGCGGCGTCCAGCTCGATCTCGACGTAGTCCGCCTTGCTGATGATGCATTGCCGCAGGATCGCCAGACGCTCCTGCTCCGTGCCGACGAAATACCCGCCGTCCTCGGCCCGTTTGCAGGACATGATGAGCGGCCGCGTCCTGGCAGCGATGATCTCGCCGATGTCCGGAGATTTCCCGAACCGGTCGAGCCGCACCTCCAGCACGTCGCCGAACAGCTTGGCATTGACCATATCCGCCAGGGCCATGCGGCGCGATTCTTGATTGATGGAGATGCAAATCATGGCACTACTCTAGCACAAAAGAAGGGGAGAAGGAGAGAAGGGGAGAAAGGGAGACGCTGCCTGCATCATCCGCCTTTTCTCCCGTTCTCCCTTTCTCCCCTTGTGTCCTTCGTGGTCGATCGCTCGTTTCAATGAGCTGGAATCGGTTCGCTCAGGGGCGGCCAATCGTTATCGCTCCCTTCCACCTCAATGGCGCGCAGTTGCTCGTCGCTGATGGAGAACTGTTTCGTCACGATCTCGTACGATTTCCGCACGTAATCCACGGCACCCTGCGTCGCGTCCTGCGTGGCGACGAGTTGTGAGAAAATCTCCTTTTTTTCCTCGGTGGAAAGTCGACGACCGACGGACATGGTATCACCTCTCGTTAAGTTTTCAGCACATAAGCCCAGTTGGAGCGGATTAGCGGACCTCGGTGAGTGTCCTGCCACCAACCAGGGAGGAAATTCTCTTACTATCCTGATTATACAAGGCGCGGACAAATCCTTTCGAAAAAAAACCTGGATTTTTCCAACCTCAGTCCGATATGCTGATTACGTTCTCTGGAACAATCGGGCATCAGGTAGGTCCGGCGAGCCGAGCCGGATCTAACGCGTCCTTATTCCCGTGGATACCCCAGTCCCGCTCGGCTCGCGGGGCCTACTGGATTGGGTTTTCTTGAATATTCATTTCACCTTTCCGAAAGGGTTGGCAATGCGATCTTCATCAAAAATCTGGATGCTAGCGGCGCTGACGACGCTGCTGCTGGCGACCAACATGCTCCACGCCCAGCCAAGCAAGGGGATTCCCTACGACCTGCAAAAACGCAAAGCGCTGGTCGAGGGTCAGATCGACGCCGAGATCAAGAGCCTGAACTCGCTCTACAAGCAGTTGCACTCTTTCCCCGAACTTTCGTATGAGGAAGAAAAAACCGCCGCTCGGCTGACCAAAGAACTCAAGGTGCTGGGCTTCGAGGTTACCGAGAAGATCGGCGGCCACGGCATCGTTGGCGTCCTCAAAAATGGCGATGGACCGATTCTTTTGATCCGCACCGACATGGACGCCTTGCCTGTCATCGAGAAGACCGGCGTTCCCTACGCCAGCAAGATCCGCACTCGCGACAAGGACGGCAATGACGTCGGCATCATGCACGCTTGCGGTCACGACATGCACATGACCTGCTGGGTCGGCACGGCCCGCGTCCTCGTCGGCCTGAAGAAACACTGGCGCGGCACCCTCGTCTTCATCGGCCAGCCCGCCGAGGAAGTCGGCGCCGGCGCTCGCAAGATGATCGAGGATGGTTTGTTCAAACGCTTCCCTCGCCCCGACTACTGCCTCGGCTTGCACTGCGACTCCCGTCTCCCGCACGGCTACGTCGGCTACACCGAAGGCCTGTCGCTCGTCAACGTTGACACGGTGGACATCCTTGTCAAAGGCAAGGGCGGCCACGGCTCCGCGCCGCACACCACCATCGACCCGATCGTGATTTCCGCCCGCATCATCCTCGATCTGCAAACCTTGGTGAGCCGAGAGAACAATCCGCTCGATCCCGCCGTCGTCACGGTCGGCTCGATCCACGGCGGCACGAGGGCGAACATCATCCCGGCCGAGGTGAAGATGCAATTGACGGTGCGTTCGACGCGCGACGATGTCCGCGCTCGTCTGCTCGAAGGCATCCAGCGCATCGCCAAGGCCGCAGCTCTGGGTGCCAAGGCGCCCGAGCCGGTTGTGTACGTCCATGAGGACAACTTCACACCAGCGCTTTACAACACGGCCGATCTCGCCAAGAAAACGAGCAATGTCTTCCGTGCCGCACTCGGCGCCGACAAGGTGATTCTGCAGGAGCCGTTGATGGGGGGCGAGGATTTTTCGCGTTATGTACGCGAGGGCATTCCGGGCTTCTTCTTTTTCCTGGGTACGCTGCCGCCGGAGCGGGTCGAGGCGATGCGCAAGGGCAAGGCGCCGCCGATTTCCTTGCACTCCGACCTGTATTATCCAATCCCAGAGCCGTCGATGCGCACGGGCGTTCTGAGCATGAGTTTGGCGGCGCTGAATTTGTTGAAGCAATCGCCGTAAATCATCATTTAGCCCGCCATTCATGGCGGGTAGGCGTGTGCCCACGCGATGATTTCGCAACCAGCCAGCCGTTCATTGCCGGGCCGGCGCCTACCCGCCATGAATGGCGGGCTATATGAATTAGCACGGCTTGCCCAGGATTGGCCGCGACTGTATTACGGATCCTGCACCACTTCTTCGGAATCGGATGGCTCGACGAAAGGATTTGGCACCGGCCGTCTCAACCAGGCCACAAAAATGAGGAATGCCAGGGGGATTTGCACTACGAGCATGAAGACTGCAATTGCTGTAGCGAAGTCGGCCGCGGTCGCCATGATGACCCCGCAATCGCCGCCAATACCGCCAATGGTCCAAAGAGGATGGAGGACCAGCAATGGCACGGTCACGAGCGGAAACAGTTTGAATCGCTGCATGACTGCGTAAAGCACCAGCGCCGCAGCGGCGACAATCCACGCCGAAGCCTCGGCGCGTTCGATGTTCTTTGCGATCATCGCGCCAGCCCCCGGTCCACTGCACGCCCAGAGAATTAGCATGACTCGCCTCCCATCACGGCGTCAGGTTCTTGACTTCGTGTCCTTGGTGTCCTTCGTGGATCATTTCTTCTCCAATATTCGCCGCAACTCGCGCACGCGCTCCAGATCGGCGCCGGGCGGGTCCTGCTTCAGCAAATGCTCGCAGTCGGCCAGCGAACCCGCACGCAGCCCGGCCTGGAAGCGGAAGACGGCGCGGGCCCAGCGCTCCTCATACGCGTCCGGATCGACCGCCATGATGCCGTCGAGATAACGCAGGATGCTGCCGCGGTCCTTCTCCGACTCGGCGACGTTGATCAGGTTGTGGAGCATCCGCACCACGATCGTTTTTTTGGTCGCCGCCTTGAAATCGTCCTCCTCCGGCGCGCGACCGGTTACCTTCTTGATCTTTGCTTCCGCCTCCGCACGCGACAGCAGCTTACCGTCGAAGACGTCGATGTACTGTTCCTTCTCCCCCTTTGGTTCGTGGCGCACCACAAAATGGCCAGGCAACGGCACGCCGACCACGGTCAGCTTGAGCCGACGTGCGATCTCGATGTAGAGGACGGAGAGCGTGATCGGCAACCCCTCGCGGTCGTCGATCACTTCGTTGAGATAGCTGTTCGAGCGCGAGTAGTACTCGGTATGGCTGCCGTGAAAGCCGCGTTCCTTGAAGAGGAACTTATTGAGCGCCTCCACTGCCGCTTGCGGCTTCGCGCTCGCTGGTAACTTTGTGGACACCTGACGCGCCAGTCGATCAATCTCCTGCCGATAGAAGTCAACGTCAAGCTCTTCGTTATCGAAGCGTGCGATCAACAATGCCGCCATCGCGAGATCAACCTTCTCATCCGGCGCCTTGAAGAGTTCCGCCAAGTCCGCGACGCACCGTTCGTGATGCACCGTCACTGCCAACTTGCGCAGTTGCTCGGCTTGCTTTTCCAGCTCGCGCGCCTTTTCGCGCAGCAGTGCCTGACTGTCCACGGGGGATTTCAAGAGGGGCGCGAGATCCTTGAAGGGTGTCTCCTTGTCGAGTCCAATTTTCGCCAGGGATTTCTCGAACGCTAAACGGGTCTCGGGCTTGATCGCGCTCGTGGCTACCTTCGGAGCGGCCTGGAATTTCTTGAACTCGGCGACCGTGTCGCGGAACTTGGCGAGGCCGACCACCGTGCCGTAGTATTCCGGGTTCGGCAGCTCGGTAATCTTCTCCTCGTTGATGTAGCAGGTGAACTTGTCCTTCTCGATGCGCACCTTGATCGTGTTCCAATCGCCGGGGCGATAAGCGGGCGACTTCTGATCGTGCAGGATATTCCACGAGAAGACGTTCGGCCCATCGAAGCGGGTGAGGCGGAGCTTGCCGCCGGTGGGGTAGAAGCCGTAGTGCTTGCCGTCGTCATCACCGCCGAAGATAAGGCCGGCGGCGCCGGCTTCGTCGTCGAGTTTGACGGTGACGGTGGCCTCGTAGGGGAACTCCGGCGGCTTGCGTTCGGAGAGGCACAGTGTCCGCCCGCCAAAACCGGTGCCGGCGCCGTCGGCGAGGATGCGACCAGCACGTTGACGCCAGCGGGCGCCGTACATCGTTTTCCATTCGGTTTTGTCGAGCGCGCCGATGGTGAGCCATTGCTCGATCGCGATCGGGTTGGGGCGATTCTGAATCTGCTTGAGTGCGTTGACCGGCACGGCAAAGCCGAGGTTATTGGTGCGGGCCGACTTGAGGGTGACGATGCCGACAACGCGTCCCTGCATGTCGAGCACCGGTCCGCCGGAGTTGCCTTGCTCGATCGGAATGGCGAGTTGCAGCATCGACACGCCGTCGAAATCACGCTTGCCCGACAGGACACCGGCGACGACGCTGTGCTCCAACCCGAGCGGATGGCCGATGGCGACGATGGCGAGCCCTTGTGGCAACTTGCTCGAGTCACCCAGCACCAGCGGCTTGAGCTTCCGCTTGGCGTCGATTTTGACGATGGCGAGATCGAGCTTGCGATCGGAGGCGTGGACGGCAGTCGCCTCGTGCTTGGAGCCATCGGAGAGCTGCACGGTGATGGGGCGAGCGTCGCCGATGACGTGCAGGTTGGTGGCAATCAGCCCGTCCTCGGAGATCACGAACCCGGTGCCGAGCCCCTGCTGCTTGCCGTCGCGGCCTGCATACAGGATGATCGCGATCGATTCCTTGGCCTGCTCGGCGAGCTGTTCCACGTTCTTTGGTGCGGGTTTCTTTTCCTGGCCGAATATCGGCAGATGCAGTGAGAGCGCAAGGAAAAAGCAGGTGGTGAGGCGAACGCCAATCGAAGGCATGGTGATCTCCCGAGATAGCACCGCGGGCCGGGGGGGTGTCGCTGTGTGTGTGTGAAACTTGCAAGCGCAAGGCAAGTCATTTTCGTGCGTCAGTACCTTTATCAATGTACTGATGTTCCACGTGGAACATCAGGGGCGGTCGACCAGCAACACGCGCACGTCCATGACATTGGTTTGCGTCAGACCGATGATGAGCAGATCGCCGGTCGCCTGGAAGAAGTGATAGGAATCGTTGCGCTGCAGGTAATCGGCGCCGTCCAGACCGAGCAATGCTGCGCGTTCCAATGTCGCATCATCGGCAATCACGCCGGCGGCGTCGGTGGGCCCGTCCTCGCCGTCGGTGCCGCCCGAGAGGATGGCGACGTTCGGCATTGCTCCCAACCTCAAGAGCACCGCCAGGACGTATTCCTGGTTGCGGCCGCCCTTGCCCGGATTCGACGACAGGGTGACCGTAGTCTCGCCGCCGCTGAGGATGCAGACCGGCGGCGTGATCGACGGCATCAGGTCGGCGTGTTTGATTGCCACGTCGCGGGTTTCGCCGGCGATGTCCGAGCCGAGGTTAAGCACGTGATAGCCGAGTTGGCGCGCGGACATTTCTGCTGCCGCGAGCGCATGAGCATTGTTGCCGAGGATCAGGTTGTAGATGTTCGGCCCAATCGCCTTCGGCGTCTCCGGGATCTTGCCAGCCGCTCCTTGTTGTAAATGCACGAGTACGGCAGCAGGCAAGCGATCGCGCAACTGAAAGCGATCGAGCACGGCCAGCGCGTCGGCGAACGTTGAGGGATCGGGCGCCGTGGGGCCCGACGCGATCACGTCAAGCGGGTCGCCGATCACGTCGCTGATGATGAGGCTGTAGAGCGCCTTGCCGGTGAAGGCTTGCGCGAGCCGGCCTCCCTTGATGGCGCTCAGATGCTTGCGGACGGCGTTCATCTCGTTGATAGTCGCGCCGCACTGGTGCAGAAGCTTGGTGATCGCCAGCTTGTCCGCCAGGCTAATGCGGTCGGCCGGCGCCGGTAAGAGGGCCGACCCGCCGCCGGAGAGGAGGCAGAGCGCAATGTCGTCCGGGCCGGCGGTGCGCGCGAGCCGCAGCATCTCCTCGGCGCCGGCGACGCCTTCAGCGGTCGGAAAGTTGGTTGCCGCGGGCCGGGCAGAGTGGAGCCGGATTTTCTTCAAGGGCTTGGCCGCATTCGCGGGGACGTTGACAATCCCCTCGACGCGATCTAGCTGATCGCCCAGCGCCAGTTCGACGGCCTCCGCCATCGCTCCCCCCGCCTTGCCGGCGCCGAGCACGAGGATGCGCCGCGCGGATCGCAGCTCCTCTGCAAGATCGCCAAGCGCTCGACACACCAGCGGCAGCGGGCGCACCGCGTTCACGGCGGCGTTCCAAATCAAACGGGCGTGCTGGCGCAAGTCGTCGCGCATTGGATGTTCCTGTCCGAACCCGAGCGCCAAGCGAGGGGCGCGAGTGCCCCTCGCTTGGCGCTCGGGCTCGGACCTATTTGATCGTTTCCATCCCCGCCCGCCGCCCACGCCAATCGTCCTTGCCGTCGAACTCGTAGCGTATGATCGTATCGCCGAGCACCAACCGCAGCGGATTCGGGTTGATCCCCTTGCCCTTGGGCGGGTCCTGCACGTAGCGCACGGTGCGGCCCTTCACGACACAGCCGCGCAGATCGCGATCGACGGCGAGCAGCCCTTCGTGGTTGAAAATCTGGGGCACGTCGGTCCCGTAGCGCATCCAGCCGATCCATTCGCCTTTGAGGTCATAGCGTTGGAAATCGCGCCATTCGCGCGGCGCCGACAGCCGATGATCGACGTAGTTGACCTGATACGACTCCGTCAACGCGCCCGGAAACGCCAGCTCCGCCAGCAGGGACGCGTGCAGCCATTCAAGCTGCGAGCGCTCGAAGGCGGTCCACGTCGCCTTCTCCAGCGTCGCGCCCGGCAAGAGCGGCGTCAGCACTTCCTTGTCGTTCGCGATGCCCAGCCGGCTCATCTTCTGCCACAGCGATTTGATGCGGGCTTCGTTGGCGGGCGTGCGGTTTTTCTTGAGCCAATCGGCTTGGTTCTGGGTGAATAAGGGGTCCTGCGTGAGCTTCGCAAAGCGTGTTTCAAAGAAGTGCCGCGGCGAATCGTCGAGAGTTTTTTCCGTCGTGTCTAGTGCCTTTTCGAAGAACATCTGAGCTTTGACGATCAGCTGGTTGCCTTGGTCCATCAGTTTTTTGACCTGCTGTTTCTGTTTCTCGTCTTTCGAATCCTTGATGGCCTTTTCACCCTTCTGAATCTGCGACCGTATTTGAAGTATTTGCTGGTTCACGTCCAGAAGGAGCGCCGCCATCTCGCCCAGCGCGACTTGTTGTTCCTTGCTGATGCCAAGCAGCCGTGCTGCCGTGTTGTCCTTGGCGAGCTGTGAGAACAGTTTCTCCCAATTGGTTACGCGCACATCCGCATCGCCCATGCCATGCGCGACCGAGAGAATCTTGCCGTCGCGGCTGTAAACGCGCGCTTCGCGGTCGAGGGTGTGGAAGGTGACGAAGCCGGGCGCGGAGTAATGCGTGCCGTTGTGGACGAAGACGCCGATATCGACGCGGTTCGATTCCAGCGGCGAGCCCGGCGACACCGGGCGGCGGTCGTGCCAGGCGACGGTGATCTCCGCGACCGATTGATCGTCCTTCTTCGGCACGATCTTGATCTTGTCGGGATCGCCGCGCAGCACCACCCAGGTGTAGGTCAGCTTGGCCTTGTTGACATCGAAGCTCGCGCCGGCATCGACGACGAGGCGCTGCTTGTGCGCCTTGCTGCGATGGACGCGGGCGATGCAGGCCGGCGTGGTGCCGATCACTTCCGACGGATGCGTGTCGAAGTAATCGATGCCGTTGATCGCCTTGTCGTCTTCCAGCACGCGCAACTGTACCATCGGCGGCAGCGACTTCAGCTCCAGGGCGTGGGCTTTTTGCACCATGGCGAGCTCATCGACCCAGCTGCCTTCGAAGACGCTTGGGTGGGCCTTGCCGGTCAGGTATTCCTTGGGGTCCTTGAGGTGCTTGTTGGTGGAGCGGAAGAGCATCTGGATCGTCGGCATCAACGTGCCGGTCTCGATCAGCTTTTTCTTGACCTCGGGGCTGAACGCGGCCAACACATAGGGCATCATGCGCATGAACGGCTGATCGGAGCCGGACGAGCCTTGCGAGATGAGGAGATACGGCGTATTGGTCGGATACATATCGCCGTGGCCTCCCTCACCCCCAACCCCTCTCCCAAAGGGAGAGGGGAGAAGGAGGCCGTTGTGGCCCGGATCGTGATCGCGGTGTTCTGGATAGATGTAGAGGTTGTTGCCTCGGTACTGATCGTAAAGAAGCGACAGGCCGAACTGGCCGACATAGTTGTGCCGTGGATTGCTGCCGCCGAGGTGGGCCGGCGCGGACGTTGAGGAGTTGCCGAAGGTCACGTGCGGGCGGACCACGCGGGCGGCGGCCCAGTGGCGTTTGAACTTGATGTCCTCAGCCGAATATTGGAAGGCCGACATTTGCGGCCACGGCGCGAGACTTAAGGGGGAATGATCGCCGTCGCGGTTGTCGTAGAAATCGCCGGCGTTGCCCGCGGCGGTGCTTTCCTTCCACCACAGTTTGAGAAGCTCGCCGACTTTGCCGCCGGCAGTCGTGATCGGCTTCTGCCTGAGCGCCTGAACATCTAACGGCGGCGGGCTCGGTTGGACGGCGACGAGCATCCAGGGAAATGCCAGCAACAAAGCTGGACAGACTACAGCAATTTTTCGTAGCATGACACGACCTGCCAAATAGGCTTTTTTGTTGCTCACCAGCGAATCAATCGTCTTATACTAACTCAGTAGCCTCGCCTACGCAAATCGAGATCTCGCCAGAACTCGGTTGGCGCTACATTCAGGGGATTGTGGTGGACGCTTTTTCGATCCAGGACCTGTCCCAGGCTTGCCGAATCTTCTGGAGTTGGGGTACCCGGAAGGCCGCCCCACAATCCCGATAAACAAGCGGCCCTACTGGGCACTTCGAGCGATGCTGCCATCGAGGATTATCGGCCACCGGCGCCGATCGCTGTCACCGTGTGCCAGGATTTGTCGAAGCTCAAGTGGGGCCTGCGCGGCTTTGAATTCCGCCTTGGCAGCACGGCCCATCCGCACCTGAAGCTGCGCATCCAGCCGATGGACCTTCACGATCGCGAGGTCTGGGTCTTCTCGGTCGATACGCACGATCGCTTTCTACAGGCGACGCACGATCTCGATCCGGTCGAGGCCCAGAAATTCCGTGACCTCGTCGATCAGAATCGCCAGCTCAAGCATCAGATCGAAGAAACGCTATCCCCGGGCGGTTTCTTGACCCCCAAGGGCGTCCTGCGGCTCGATCTCACCTCGTCGTCGAATCCGTAGATCAAACGATCTTGCTCAAAAATCGGGAACGTTGCACAATGGGCGTTCGCCGTTCGCGGCTTCGCGCTCGCGGGGCGCCTTGCGAACGCGAAGCCGCGACCGGAAAGGGAACGGACGCCATGCTGCCTCTCGTGTCGATTGTCACGCCGTCGTACAACCAGGGACGCTTTCTCAAGCGGACCATCGACAGCGTTCTGAATCAAGACTATCCGCATATCGAGTACCTCGTCATCGATGGCGGCTCGACCGATGAATCGGTGAGCATCCTGCGTCAGTACGGCGAGCAATTCTTCTGGCGGTCCGAGCGTGATGGCGGGCAGTCCGAGGCCATTAACATCGGATTGTGCGAGGCGCACGGTGACATCCTCGCGTATCTCAACTCCGATGATGTGCTACTGCCCGGCGCGATTGCCACGGTCGTCGAACATTTCCGCACTCACCCGAAATGGGACCTCGTCTACGGCAACGCTCATCTCATCGACGAGGCCGATCGCGTGCTTGGCAACTATCCGACGGCGCCGTATGCCTTCGATCGGCTCTTGCAGGACTGCTACATCTGCCAGCCGGCGGCATTCTGGCGACGCGGGATCACGGATCGCATTGAGCTGTTCGACGAGTCGCTGCACTACGCGATGGACTATGACTACTGGCTCCGCATCGACCGCGCCGGCGGCACGCTCGCTCAGGTGCCTGAGTTTTTGGCCTGTTCACGCTCCTATGCCGAGACGAAGACGCAATCGGCCCGCCTGGAGGTGTATCGCGAGATTCTGGGGGTGAGCCGGCGCCACGCCGACGACGCGAGCTTCAGTCAATACTATGCGTACTGGCATCACCGCTGCCACGAGCGCCCCGCCGGCTGGCCGCGGCTTTTGCGCTGGCTGCCGGAATGCCACTGGTGGCTGGCGTACTTGCATCGAAGGGCGTATCGTTTGAACGTCCGAGCCTGAAGCAGTAGCGAAGGAACTGACAAAAAAAAACCTTCGCTTATGCTTCAGGCTCGGACAGACTATACTGAAATAACCATGCGAATGCGCACAGACAAATCGGACAACGGCGAGCCAACCGGGCGAACAAACCTGCAGCGGCTCGTCGATCTGCGCGAAATCCTGCGTTACGTCCCGCATTACCGCGACAAGGTGTTCGTCATCGCCTTCGATGGCGCCGTCGTCGAGCACGACAACTTCCGCAACCTGCTTCTCGACCTGTCGCTCTTGCGCAGTCTGCGCATCGGTGTCGTGCTGATTCACGGCGCGAGCTTGCAGATTACCAAGCTCGCCGACCTGACGGGCAAGACCCCATCGAATCTCGACGGCACCGGCGTCACCGATACGGTCACGCTCGACCTGGCGCTGACGGCGGCCAATCGCGTGACGCACGAAATCCTCGAAGGGCTATCCGCCCACGATCTGCGCGGCGCCTACTCGAACGCCGTCGTCGCGCATCCGGCCGGCATTCTGCAAGGCATCGATCAGCAGCATACGGGCCGCATCGAACGCATCGATGTGCCCTTGCTCAAAGCGCTGCTGGCCAACGACGTGGTGCCGGTCATTCCGCCCCTGGGTTCCGACGGCGAAGGCTCGACGTATCGGCTCAACTCCGACAACGTCGCCGTCGAGATTGCCAAGGCGCTCGAGGCGGCCAAGCTGATCTACCTCACGACGATGCCAGGCATCACGCTCCAGACCGAGGGGCTGATTCGCCAACTGACGGTCGAGGAAGCCGAACTCTTGCTCAAGAAGAACAAGGCGGAACTCATCGGCGCCAATTTGTCAAAGTTGACCGGCGCGGTCAAGGCCTTGCGCGGCGGCGTGCCACGGGTGCATATCATCGATGGCACCGTCGAGGAGGGCCTGCTCGCCGAGGTCTTCTCCAACGACGGCATCGGCACCCTCGTGCATACCAACGAGTATCAAGCCATCCGCAAAGCGCAGAAAAAAGACGCACGCGGCATCTATTCGCTCATCAAGAACAGCGTCGAGACCGAGGAACTGTTGCCAAGGACGCGCGCCGAGATCGAACGGCAGATCGACGACTACTTCATCTTCGAGGTGGACGGCAACCTGGCGGGTTGCATTGCCCTGCACCGCTATCCGGACGAGCAAAAAGCCGAGATGGCGTGCGTGTGCGTGGCGGGCAAGTATGAGAACCAGGGCATCGGCGCCCGACTCGTGCAATTCGTCGAGGAGCAAGCACGCACGGGCGGTGCGCGCGAGTTGTTCTGCCTGACGACGCAGGCGGTTAATTACTTCCTGAAGAAAGCCCGCTACAGTCTGGGATCGCCGGACGATTTGCCGCCGTTGCGCCGACTGCGCTATGATACGAGCGGCCGGCGCTCGCAGGTGTTGAAGAAAATGCTTTCTCCGCAGTGAACACTACTCGAATTCAGGAGGGTGTTCACCCATGGCTGCCCACATTCGCCGTACGCGGACCATCGGCGCTCGATTCATGATGGAGGCGCTCATGACCCCGCCGCTTCCGCCTTCGTTTGATTCTGGGTATACCGTGCCCTGGTCTTGAGAATGGTGAGTTGGTCGGACTTGCGCAGCAAACGGTCGAGCTCAAGGTCTTCGTCGGCGGAAAGCGGTCCTTCCTTGTGCCGAGCCAACAGTTCATTCAGATGGGCTTGTGCGGTGGGCGCTAGCAGGCTGTCGGCCAGCGCTTCAAGCTCATCGACGCTCAATTCCGTCAGCAACTCGGACTTGTTCATCTCAGCGTCTCCCGCGAATCCGTTGCGGATCGCGTTTGTTTATCATCATACAGTCGCTGCACTGCGTTGATCAAGTCGCATTCGCGCGAAGGTCAGAAAGCAGCGACGTCAAGCCATCCCACGTATCGATATTAGTCGCTGGTCTTTCTTGCGGGTCGTCAAGACCGAGTTGAACTAGCGTAAAGTTGGACTTACCGTAGTTGCAGCACCAGCACGCAGCCACGAGATTTTGTAGATCGGTTCGTCCCCCGAGGCTCCACGGAATCACGTGGTCGGCATTGGCCCGAAAGGTCAAGACCACACCGTGGCGATCTGCGTTCGTTTTTGCCGTGGCGTGGAATACATCCCGGCCCACAACCTTGCTGAAGGCTGCTAGCCCGGATTGCGCACCGAGTTCCTGCGAGGCCACGGAACGCGGGAGCGCGGGAGACGGGGGGAATGGCTGGGCAGGTCGCGGCCCGTGTTGGTTCTGGGAACTGGTTGGCCGGCGTTTTGGCTGGATTTTTACGCCGATTTTCGC
>SHZY01000024.1 GCA_009692065.1 Gemmataceae bacterium | reverse complement strand
CGAACGCATTTGGACCGTGATGGCGACCTGTGCCCAAAAAGGCCGCAGCGTTTTCAGCTTTCTCCACGAATCCATTTCTGCCTACTTTGCCGATCAACCCAGCCCGAGCCTGCTGCCCAACACCACCTGAGCCGCTTCCTGCCGGTACTCCCATTCATAACGTAGTGTTGGCCATTCTCGAACGCAACTGGTACGCGCTGTCGGCAGTATTCGACCGTGAACGGCTACCAGAACGACTTGGCCTCGGCTTCTTCGCGCGCGACGCCCGCCCAGTCCTTCGAGAAGGCGACGGCGTTGTGGCGGATTTCGTTCCAGGAGATGGGCATGGGTGAGTATCCCAATGTGGCCGACGGTCGGATAGGGCTACGTTATGGAAAGGGGCGCGGGCGGAAAACGGGGCGGGGTGAGAGGCTACTTCTCTCCCGCCGGCACCCCGCGCGCAAACGCCCAATCAGTCGGCGTGTAGCGGACAGCCAACTCAGGCGTTTTGATGAGGCGGTTGCGGTCGGCGGCGCTGTGCATGAGGGCATCGAGAGCCCCCGTGGTGAGCAGGGTGCGGGCGACCGGATAGACCGGTTTGCCGGTGTGGATGGTTTCCTCGATGGCGCGCAAGAGGTGTTCGAAATGTCCGTAAGGCCGTCCCTCCTGGAGGCGGAACCAGGTGGCGGACGGGCGAGCGTCTCCCTTGATCTCGCCGGCGAAGGCGAACTGATTGGCCAGGCCGGTGCTCATGGCGACGGCGGCCTTGAGGCCATCGCGATACTCGATCAGAAAGAACGTCGCGTTCTTGTGCAGCTCTTTCGGTCGGCCCTTGGCTGGCATCGGCGTGGTGGCGGCGGCGGCGTCGAGAAGCTCGCGCGACCAGCGGCGGTCTTTCAGCGCGGCGGCGATGGCGTCGCCGGTTACCGCTTGCACCGAGGCCACGCCAGTCTCGCCGCCGCGGCGACGTTCCACCATGCACTGCAATGTTTCCAGGGCGTGAAAACCGTACGATTCCATGCCGCCGTAGCCGAGCGCGATGGCCCCGGTCAACGTGCATCCTTGCGGCAACGTCAACGCCGGGGCTCGCCACGCCACCGGCAGCGAGGAGCCGGCCAGGAACGGGATGCTCATGTCGCGGGCGGTGTCGAACATGTGCTTGGCATCGCGCCAGTTGTAAGCCAGATGCTTGTCGCTGAAGACGGGGACGACGCGCTTGCACTTGCGAAACGTCTCGACGATGGCATCGAAGAAACGCCGGCGCGGGTACATGTGCTGCCGGGTGTCCTTGGTGTAGGGATAGTCGCCATGCTCGCCGATGCTGATGACCCCGGCGACCGCCACCTTGTCGCCGCCGAGCGTGATGGCTTCCTCGATGGTGCGGGCGATGCGGAAGTTGTGCTTCTTGGCGAGGTCGCGGCTCAAGTCGCCCTTGGGGAGTTGATCGGTGTAGAGGGCCGCCAGCCGCAGCGCCGGCCCCGCGCCGCCGTCTTGGTTGAAGCCTTCGAGAATCTTGCCGACGATCACGTCGGCGTGCGAGTTGCGGCGATACTCAGTGACGATGGCGGCGACGGGGAGCCGTTCGCGTTTCGCAGGCTGGGCAGCGCTGACGAGGCCGGCGCCGGCGAGCAATGCGCCGGCTTGCAAACCGAAGTCGCGGCGGGTTATCAGAGTCATCTGTTTCGTCCTCAGGTTTAGGCCAATTTTTTAACCACAGAGACACAGAGAAAACCAAGGGGGAGTAGGAATTGCGGCAATTACTCGATCCCAAGAGCAGGCACATCGGGTATTTGACCTATCAGGTCTTTTCTCTGTGTCCTCTGTGCCTCAAGTTTTCTTTGCAGAATATTTCGGATTAGACTGGGCCTAGCCGATCAATTCGGGCATGGGCCGATGATCGCCGAGGAGGTATTGCGGGCGGCCCGCGAGGTCGTTGAATTGCGTAGTCGCGACATCGATGCCCAGCCGTTGATAGAGCGAGGCAAAGACTTCGCGGAAATGGACGGGCCTGGTGCGTGGCTCCTCGGCCCAGCGGCTGGTGGAGCCGATGACCTGGCCGCAGCGCATGCCGCCGCCGGCGACCAGGGCGCTGCAAACGCGTGGCCAATGGTCGCGGCCGCCGTTGGCGTTGATTCGCGGCGTGCGGCCGAACTCGCCCCAGACGACGACGGCGACGTCCTTGAGCATGTCGCGCTGGTCAAGATCCTCGATCATGGCTGCCAAGCCAAGGTCCAGGAGCGGCAGCGTGTCGCGCGCCTCCGGGAAGAGATCGCGGTGCCAATCCCAGTTATGGTCGCCGCGCAGCACTCGACCAAACGGCCAGCGACTGAAGGCGAGGGTGACGCAGCGGGCGCCGGCTTCGATCACGCGCCGGGCCAAGAGGAACTGATCGAGGTGCGTCTTGCCGCTACGCTCGTCGGGATAGGCGCGATCGAGACCATAACGGCTGCGGACGCGGCCATCCTCCCGGCTCAAATCGAGCGCATTCGCCAATCGCGAGGAGGTGAGCACTTCAATCGCCTGCTGCTGATACAGATCGATGCCGGCGGCGGCGCCGCGCGCATCAAGCTCGCGGCGATAACCATCGAAGCTGGCGAGCATGGCCCGGCGGTCGGCGAGACGGCTCAAGTCCACGCCGTCAAGCATGATGTTGCGGCGATCGACGGCCTGGGCTTCAAAGCCCGCGTGGGCCACTCCCAGGTAGCCGGGCTGTCCCGGCGGCGTGCGCAGAATGAAGCGGGCGTCGGCGTCCACCGGAGTCAGATCGACGCACGGCGGCACCCCGGCCACACGCGCGCCTAAAGCTCGCGACAGCACCGAGCCCATCGAGGGCCAATCGCCCGGCGGAAAGCCCGGCACGATCGGCGAGGCATCCATCGGCGGATGCGACTCCCAGCCCGTGGTGCACCAGTGCGTGTTGTGATCGTCGCGGAAACCGACCAGCGAGCGAATGATCGCCAGCTTGTCCGCCATGCCGGCGAGCCGGGGCATGTGTTCGCAGATGTCGATGCCCGGCACGTTGGTGGCGATCGGTCGAAACTCGCCGCGGATCTCCGTCGGCGCGTCGGGCTTCAGATCGAGCGTGTCGAGATGGGTCGGCCCGCCGGGCAACAGCACCATGATGATGCCCTTCGCCGACGTGCTTCCGCCGTTCGCCGCTTGTGCCCGCAAGATCTCCGGCAGCGCCAGCCCGCCCAGCGCGAGGCCGCCGATCTTCAGCCAGCTACGGCGCGACAGGCGGCCATCAGCGTGCGATTGCGGTCCGGGAATGGTCAGCATGGTCGAAACCTCGGCGCGGCGGGAATGTACGGGACGTTGCCGATGTATGGTAATGTACACCATCGGCGGGCGGATCGCAATCCTTAACCGGCAATCATTCGCAATCGCCCCTATAGAGCCCGCCGTTTACGGCGGGTAGGCTGCGAACCCGCCGTAAACGGCGGGCTAAATAGGTAAGTGCTACGGCAGCGCCGGCGGGCCTTTGCCGTCGTCGATGTAATGCTGGACGGAGCCCGAGAAGCCGAGGAGGTTGAGCGTGCGCGTTCTTGGGTCCAGATGAAACGCGCTGAACATGGGCGAGAAGCCATTGATGCCGCGTGGCCCGGAGTCGTAGACCATCTTGCCGTTGGACTTTTGCAGACTCTGGGTGACCGAAACCCAGCGGTTGCCACCGTTTTTCAGCATTTCGTTGTAGCGGGCACTGAAGATGACGATCGGCGCTTGCTCGAATTGCTCCAGCACGATCATCTGGTTGTGCACGGGCAGATGGCTGTGCCAGGCCAGGTCGCCTTTTTTCCAGGCAACCTCACCCCCAGCGAACTTCCTTTTTCCGTCGTGGCGGTGGAGGGCGGCGAACCAGCCGTTGACGCGAAGACAGCGCGTGCCGTTGCTGAAGTTGTTGTGGATCTCTCCGCCGGCGACCTTGTTGGGGTCAATCGGCTGGTTGAGGGCCACGTAGAAGCGTTCGCTATCTTGAAGGAGCAGCGGGTCGCGCACACCCTTGATATCCGCCGGGGTGATACGCGCTTTCACCAAGTTCCTCGTGACAAGCACCTTGCCGGTGTCGGCAGCGAGAACGGTGAGCATCCCGTTCGGCTCTATTACTCCGGCGATGTTGCGGTCCTCGGTATTCAGAATCTGGGTGCCCGCGGCGAATTGCTTGGACCAGACGTCCTTGCCCGTGAGGATATCGTAAAGTCGAATTGTGAGCTTCGCTTGAGCAGTCTGCGCGGCCAGGATCTGCCGGCCCGCCGCGCGGATGCGTGCCTGGTAGATGCTGCTGAAATCAGGCACGTTGATCGGCTCGCCGTCGCTGGCGCGCAAGGCCCGTCCCGCGCCGAAGCCGCCGGCGTCGTTTGCCTCGACCACAAACACATGTTGCGCGTCGCCGAAGACGTGCGAGTTGATGGCGACGTCCGCCTTCTTCCATAGAACCGTGCCGCGGAGTGGATCGACGACGCTCAGCCCCTTGTGCCCGAGGATGGCGACGTAGGACGCCTGCACCGCGCCGATTCGTCCCAGGGCCACGCGGAATCGAATATTGGTTCGCTGATCCCAGTACACGAATTCCGGGTTGCCTTCTGCATTGTTGATCACCTGCTGAAGGCTGATCAGGCCGTTGTTGGGGATGTTCTCGACGGTCTGCATCTGCCACAGCTTCTTGCCGCTGTCGGCGTCCAGGCCATAGACCATGACGCCGACCTAGCACACGATCAGATTGCCCTTCGCGTGATAGAAGCGGAAGGGTGCGTTCGGAGTATGCGGCCTGTTGATGTTCGCCTGCTGATACAGATTGAAGAATATTTGCTGATTCATCGGCACAAAACCCACGGGGGCCTGCCAGCGGTCCTGGCCGGTCGAACGGTCGCGCAGCCGCATCTTCGGATTAGTCGTGTCGCTTGGATCGAGGGTGAGCCGATAACTCTTGGCGAGCTGCGTCGGCTCGCCGTGCGGTGACAGCGTGAAGCCAGTGATTCCAATCGGGAAAACGCCGAAGCCAATATCGCACGCGGCAAACTTGCCCGCAGCGAAGGGATTGGCTGGCTCCACCATGAACGGCAGGAAACGCTTGTCAAGCGCCAGTTCGTTGAGGAGATCGGCACCGGTCTTGGCGCCGCGCACCGGGTCCTTGGCGAAATCGCGCGCCAGCTCTCGGTAATATGCGGCAGCCTGATGCATCGAATCGATGGTCCCGCGTTTTTCCTCGAGCTGTGCAAGGATGGCCAGCGCTCGCCCGCCGGTCTGCGGCTCCGCCCGGTGGCCGCTTTCCAGAACTTGAATCAAGAGCAGCTCGGCCTCCAGGAAGGCCAAGCTTTGGTTCTTCTCAACGATCATCTCGGCGAGCCGAAGGCGGGCGTCGCGGCCAATGCGCACCGACGCATCGAACATGCCGCCGAAGGTCCGGATCACGTCGCTGTCCTTCTTCGCTTCGATCGCTTTCCATTCTTCGGCAATCTTCGCCTCCAGGGCCGCACGTTGATCGGGCTTGGCCTTGGCGATCATGCTGGAAAGACGGCCGCACAGCCAAATGTTGACAGGGATCTTCTGGTTCGCATCGTCGGCCGACGCAATGCCGCCTAGCTCGCGATGGATGGACAGGGCGGCGAAGTCCTTGTACACCTGGAACGCTTCGAGAAGATTTCCCTCAGCCTCGCGCCCCTGGGCGACCAGGCGGAGGAACTTGGCCTTGCGCGTCTGCTCCTCCTTCGCGTCGTTCGGCACCACGCAGAGATCTTTGCAAACGTCGATCTGATCCTTGCCGACCTTGGCGAAGTCGATTTGCATGAGGTCGGTGAGTCTCTCGAAGAGGAGTGCCTTGACGCGTTGCCCCAGCGGATCGGCCGGCTTCCTGGCGTGGACCTTGATGAGCGCAGCGACGGCGAGTTCGACCTGGCCGTCCTTCAAGACCAGATCGCCGTAGTCGGTCAGCTTGGCGTTGTCATCGGGATCGTCATCGGCAGCTTTCTTGGCATCTTTGAGCCGGGCGCTCAACTGTGGGTACGCGATCAACTCGGTCGGCGTCTGTGACAGGACCATGTTTTCGTAGAAGACCAGATTGCCGTGCGCGGCGGCGCCGGCGGGGCCGCGATTGCGCGCCTTGATGATGCCCTTCGCGATATCGACGGCGAGGATTTCGCCCTTACTGAGCGGCAGGTGGTAGATGCCTTTGCTGGCCGCGCCTTGGCCGGACGGGAAGTCGCCGGTGGGGATCGACCAGAGCTGGCTGCCGTTCTTGAGGTCGTGAGCGTGAATGGTCGTTTCGCCGACGATCAGCACCCGGTCATCGAAGACGCCGGCCAGGTAGACATCGCCCTTCTTCTGGCCCCGCTTCCAGAGCGGCTTGCCGTCGCGCAAGTTGACGCAGTGGACCGAGTCGGCATCCGGGGCGGTGAAGACGATTTTGCCGTCTTGAATTGCGGGCGGTGTCGAATTCCACTTCGTGAGAATCGTGGTCGCGGCGGCCGGCTGCACCGGGAAGGGCTGCGGTTGTTTGAACATCCCTGGAATCATGACCGGCTGATGGGCGTTCTCACGGTAGGGATACGACCAGAGCAGACTGCGCGTCATCAGGTCGATGCCAAAGACTTCGCCGGCGTTGGTCGGGCAGACGAGGACGCCATCGCTGAACGCCAGCTGCACGGCATTGACGCGCCGGCCGATGTCTTGGATGAAGCGGTTATGCTGTAGCACGTTGCCCATGACCTGGATGGCAATGATGTCCGGCCTGGCGTCGCGCGTTTTGGTCGGGTCGATGCAGACCAGGCGCAATTCTGATTCGCCGCCGAAGGGAATGGGCTTGCCACCGAATGGATTGGGGACGCCAATGTTGGGATTGATCAGTTTTTCGTTCAATACATACAACTTGCCGCCGACCGAGATCGGCAGGCTCAAGAAGTGGCTGTTCTTGAAGTCGGGGTCTTCCGTGCCTTCGTTGCTGTTCAGCTCCCACATCAGCTTGCCCGAGAACAGGTCGAATGCGATCAGATGATTCTGCACGAGCTTCGCCTTGAGTTCGCCGGGGCCGAACTGCGGATTGAAGGTGGCCTGCTGATGGAACACATTCGGGTGCGGCGGCACGGCCAGGTCGTTGATCGCGTAGACGTTCTTCTGATCGGCGACCAAAGTGCCGAGCAGCGTGTTGCCGTAGAGCAAGCTATTGAGTCCGGGGACCTGATTGTAAGCATCGAGCCACTGCTCGATCTTGGCGAGGGTGGCGTTTTTGTCCAGGAGGAGCGACAGGCCGCGATCCATGTCCATCGATTTCCAGACGATCTCTCCCGCCTTGTGTTTGTGGTCGCCTTCCCTCCACTTGATGGTGATGTTCTTGACGGCGACGGCGCGAATATCACGGTGGCTGCGGTAAATCACCACGTCCTTTGCGACGATCGGAAAGAAACCCGGTAGCACCGGCTGATTCACGTCAGCGACTTGTTTAATGGCGGCGTTGACACGCTCCAGTGCCTTTTGATCGTTGTCCGGTGCGGCCCCTTGGAGCTTGTCCATGAGAATGGGCCGCTTCCACAACGGCTTATCGAGCAGCGGCGGGCTGCCGTTTGCCGTCCCCGTGTTGGTCACGTTGCCGCGCCAGGAGGGCCAATCGTTCGGGTTGCCGGGATCGACGGCCGTGAGGTGTTTGAGCCGCTTCGTCACGATCTCGGCCGCCTCCGCGCCGGCTTTGGTATGCCGGAATCGCTGGGCCACATCGAAAAACTCGTGGACATCGTCCTTCTTCTTGGCGGCGTCGAGCAGCTTCCTGGCGATCGCGCCGTACGTCGCCTCGTAGACTTGCAACCCCTTGGCCGGCATTGCGCCGATCAGGTTGTTGGCTTCAAACTTGGCGCTGGTCCAGCGCGGCACCGTGGGCTTGCCCGTGGCATCGTTCTCGGTGACCTGGACGTAGTAATCCTTCTTGTCGTTGAGGATCGCTTGCAGCGCCTCGACGGCCTGGCCGAATTCCTTGTCCTGGATGCAATCGCGGCCGACGTTGATGACTTGACGCACCCGGGAGTCCTCGATGATCTTGACGGAGCTGAACCCGGCTGCCCTCCCGTCTGGCACGAGTTGCGGCGGCCGGATTTGCCCGTCGGCTCGATCAGCGAACAGGCCCACGAGGGTGATTGCTAGAAATCCCGATCCGAGCAGAGTACGCATCATGGCGATTTACTCCCGGACTAGAACGTGAGGGGTCTCTCGAAAGGATTTCTGATTGTCGCATACCCTTGCCACCTTCGCAAGCGCCATCCAGGTTCGGTATTAGTACAGTTTGCCGTATCTTCGCTTTTCGCGCCGAGGGTGCGACGAAATCAATCACGACTCACGCAAAGGCGCAAAGAAAGCCCAGGGAAATGCATCGATTCTTGACTTCCTTTGCGCCTTTGCGCCTTTGCGTGAGATTTTTTCACAAGCTGTACCACGACCAGATTCTGTTGCATCTTGCCGGAGTGTGGATAGAGTGGCATTGGCCAACATCGATACGACGATCACCACGCGCAGACAAAGGAAGATTCCATGAAGCATCTCATCAGGACAGTTCTGGGCGTGAGCATCGTTCTCGCCGCCGGTGTGGTGCGGGGGGATGAGCCTGGGCCGCTGCCGACGGAGCAGTTCGAGAAGCTGCATCAGTTGATCAAGCCGCAGCGGGGCGAGGCGCGGTGGATGGAGATCGACTGGTATCCCAACATCTGGGAGGCGCGGCAGAAGGCGGCGCGGGAAGGCAGGCCGTTGTTCGTCTGGGCCGGCAGCGGCGGCGCGCCGGCGGCCGGTTGCTGAACGGCGGGGCGCGGGGGCCGGTCGGCCTCCAACTGGACCGATGCCAACATCGCTCTCATCCGCGAGCACTTCGTCGCCGTCGCCGTGCCGACCTGGGTGCTGCGGGCCAAAAATCCCGAAGGCGAGTTCCTCCGCGGCTGCGGCTGCCAGTGGGTCACCTCCAGCGGCTACATGGATTGCGTGTCGGCGGGCGGCAAGCACCTGGGGCACTTTCCCTCGGCGAAGGTGCTGGACGCGTTTCGCAAACTCCCCGAGGAGCAACGCAAACCCGGCGCCATCGCTGATCTGAAGGCGGGCGAGTCGGTCGTGCCGGAACCGCCCAGGAACGGCCTGGTCCTCAAGGTACACACGCGCGCCATGGCCCGTGATGAGAAGGGGGCGTACCGCAACGTCACGGTCGAGGATTACCCGCTCTGGAAGGGGAACGCCAAGACCTTCGCGGATACGAATCACTACTTCGGGCCGAACACCGATTACATGTGGATCACCGAGGCGGAGTGGCGCGGCCTCATCGCGGGCAAGTTCGTGAAAGGGGAAAATCGCGAGGTCAGCAAGGTCGTCGTCGAGCGGCTGGCGATCTTCCACCTGATGCCGCGGCGTCTGACCAGCGAAGGCGCTGGCTGGGGCAAGTCGCAGCTCAAGGCCACGCGGTTGACGCTGATCGTTGAAGAGGTCAGCGCGAGCAAGGTGCGCCTGCGGGCAGTGGGTTTCGCGCACCTGGGCAGCAGCTACGACGTCAGCAAGGCGACGACGCCGAATGGTCCGCTCGCCTTCGGGTACGAAACGCCGCTGCACGGCATCGTCGAGTACGACCGCCAGAAGGATGCCATCACCCGCTTCGATCTGGTCGCGCTCGGGGACGCCTGGGGGCGCTGGGGCGACGCCAATAACAAGAGCCAGACCGTCGAACGGCCTGGCCGGCAGCCGGTCCCCATCGCCTTCGAACTTGCGACGGGCGGCTCGCCTTCGGAACGCATTCCCCCCGGCGGCAACGGCAGCTACGTGGAGAAGACCGGATACTTTAGCAGCGGCAAATGAGGATTTGATTACCCCATATATACTCCACGCGGTCAGGATTGACACATTCTAGCGAGCCACGGGGTTTATCCCCGTGGCATAGCGCCACGCAATGGACACACTGCCACGGGGATAAACCCCGTGGCTCGCTGTGTCAAAGTTGACCGCGTGCAGTATAGCCCGCCGTTTACGGCGGGATTGCAGCGTACCCGCCGTAAACGGCGGGCTATAGGCTGAAATTCGCCATATTCCTCGTTTTCTCGATCTTTCACTACCCCCCCCCAATCCCCCCACCCCCCATGCGTAGGCTGCCTATAATGCTATTAGTTTGCGTCAACTAACTTACCAGCGTCGAATGCCAGCCATTCTTCGGTGCAGGGGATGAGCGTCGTGGAAGGCCTGCTAGCCCTGGTGTGCTTCTTTGTCGTCTTGGCCATCGTGCTTTGCCTCGTGGCGGTGGTAGGGCATGGCATCTGGCTGATAGCGGCGGCAATGTTCGGCGGCGGCCGGCCGCGCGAGGACGTTGACCGATATGCGCGCCGGACGGCCCAGCGCACCTGCGTAGGCTGCGGCGAGGAGTTTAGCCGCGCCGAGGACGTCTGTCCCTATTGCGGACTCGATCCGATCGGCAAGGTAGCCTCCGAGTTGAGGGACCTCGAAGCGGCGGCGCGCACCGTGCAGCGGCTGCGCGATGAAGGGCTCTTGTCCGTCGAGGCAAGCGAACACATCTACGCCAGTATCGAAGCCCGCCAACTTATCCTGCTGCCACATCGCCGCAAGCTCATCGATGTTGAGTTGCCGGAGGCGGCGCCGAATCACGCGATGCACATCGAAGCAAAGCAGGCGAGAGAACCCGAAGCGGTGCCGGCGTCGATCGTGGCCGCGCCTGTGCCGATCACCGTGGCGCCGATCGTCGTCACGCCAGTGGAATCGCCGCCGCCAGTGGGAATTACCGCCGCCGGTGGAAGCGCCCGTGCTGGTGCCGCGGCGCATTCTTGCGGAGTGGGTCGGCGTGTTCATGGAGGAAAGCAACATCCTCTGGGGCGAGTTGATCGGCGGCACCTTGATCGTCGGCTGCTCGATCGCCCTGGTCAGCAGTCTTTGGCGGACGCTCGAAGAGATCGAGCTCTTCCCGTTCCTCATCTTGTCGGCGGTCACCAGCGCTCTTTTCAGCGCGGGCTTCTACACGCTGCATCACTGGAAACTGGAATCGACGAGCCGGGGCTTGCTGCTGATCGGCACGCTGCTGGTGCCGCTGGACTTTCTGGTGCTGGCTGGGTTGACGCCCGCCGATGGGGCCGGTCTTCTGTACTACGCAGCGGGAGGGGCGGCGCTGGCGGCCTTGGGGTGGTTGCTGTATCGCTCGTCGCACATCCTGATTCAGGCCCCGCTGGATGTACCGGTGCCGAGCGCGCTCCTGGTCACACTGGCGATGCTCACCAGTGCCGGCGCGCAATTGCTGGCGCCGGGTTGGCTGGAGCGCGCGGAGGGGCGGCACGCGTTTCTGTATTTGCTGAGCCTCGTGCCGGCGCTGGCTCAGGTCGGGGCGCTCGCGTGGATCCTGCGTGGACTGCACGGCGTGGAGACCTGGAGCGTCGGGCGCCTCGTCGGCTTGCTGATTGCGCTGGGGAGCGTGACTTTTGCGTGCCGCGTGACGCTCGGCTTTCCGCTCGGCTTTCCGCTCGGCTTCATCGGGCCGATCGCGGAGGTGCTGCCGGTGCTGTCGCCGGCGCTGACGCTGGTGGGGGTGCCGCTCTTGCTGGCGGGGGTTTTGACGTACCAAAAGATCGCGGCCGCGACCGATAGCGGCGATGATTCGGGCGGATTGTGGCGAACGGTTGGCACGGCGCTGGCCTTGACCGGGCTGTTCGTCATGTTTGGCGGATTCGTCGTGGCGATCGAGAACCCGGTGCATCGGTGGGTCTCGGGTGCGATCAACGTCGTCGTTCTGTTGGCTGCCGCGTGGATCTTGCGCGTGCCGGTGCTGCACGTGCCGGCGCAGGTTTACCTGGCAGTCCTGATTGTCGTCGGCGGGGCGTTCGATGCCGAGGCGATGATCCGCACGCCGACGGCAGCGCTGCGGTTGACGGGGTTGCTCGCCTTGCAGGCGTTGATCGCGGAATGGATGATCTTTCGGCATCGGCCCGTGGATGCCCGCTGGTACGCGGTCGGCGGCGCCGTTTCGACGGCGCTGGCGCTGCTGTTGACCTTCCCGTTCGCATGGGATCATGCCGGTACCACGGCAAGTGTGTTTGGAGTGGCGGCGTTTACTTGGTACGCGGCCAACCTGCGCTGGCGCTTTGGCGAGATCACGTATGGATGTTCGCTGGTGCTGGCGGCGGCGCTCTTCTTTGCGTGTCGATACGCCTTCGAGTTTTCGTTCGCCGAGCAAGTGCTGTGGAGCCTGCTGACGCATGCGACGATCTGCCTGGTGGCGAACGTGGCGTCGCGCTGGTCGCCGCGGCCGTGGTTGCAGGATTGCTTCTGCATCCCGCTGGGTTTTGCGAGCCTGTTCGCGACGTTCTTCGTTGCCGGGGTCATTGGCTTCGAGCAGGTTCACGGCACGCTATCGTGGACGATGTCGGCAATCGCGACCGGCTGGCGGCGCTGTGGCTGACGATTGCGATGCTCGAAGGCTGGCCGGCGCTGTTCGGAGGTTTTCAGGCGGCGCTCGGGTTCGTGTGGTTCTTCGGCGCCGGCGCGTGGCTGACGCCTCACGGCTGGGATTGGCGGGAGCCGTTCAGTTTGCAGATTTACGCGCTGGGCCTGGGCCTATTAAGCCTGGGCTGGGAACTGGACCGCAGGTCGCTGCAGGGCCGGAGAAATCTACTTACGCCGGCATTTGTGCCCATCGATCAGTGGATCACAGGCGGGTTGGTGCTTGGCCAATTGGTGCTTGCTGGAACGGTCGTGTTGTGGAGCGTTGCGCGGGAGTTGAGTTTTGCGCCGGACGCCTGGCGCGTCTTCCCGGCCGAGTGGCATCAGCACGCTTTCTCGATCTGGGCGTGGCTCGTGCTCGTGCCGCTGGCGGGAATTGCGGTCGTGCGTCTGCGCAATCGCGATCTGACGGCGCCGTTGATCGGCTGCACGCTGCTGGCGCTGACGCTCCCGCTCTTGGCCGCGGGGACCTGGTTTGACGGGCAAAAGGCGAGCGCGTCGGCGTTGCGCTGGGGATTGGTGCTTTGCTGCGGCGTCGTCTCTCTCGGGTTGTGGAAGCGGCATCGATTGGGGGCGGAGCTTTCGGTACGCGTTCCCGCACTGGCAATTCACGCTCTCATGGCGGGCGGGGTTATCGTGCCGGTGCTTGCGATCACGGTGATCGTTGCCGCGACGCGCCTGGCAGGGCAGCTCATCCCCGGGCCCGAGGCTGGCATCTTCGAGGCGATGCACCGGCCGGCGTCGCTCTTGATTCCGCTGGCGCTGCTCATCGCGACGCTCGCGGGGCATGGGTTCCGCGAACGGCTCACGCACTATCTTTTCGGCGCCGGCCTGTTGATGGCCGCTGGCAGCGTCGGGGGATATTTCCTCGCCTTGCAGAGAATAGAAATCGATGCGCGTGAACCGTGGGTCGTGGTCGGCGCCCTGCTGTTGGCCGCCGGAACCATGGGTACGTGGACGATCGTATGGACCTGGATCGCCAGTTTACTGGAGACCGACGAGAAAAAGCCTCTGCTCGATTCGGCGCTGCTGTTGCTGCATGGCACACTCGGCGAGGTTCTCTATACGAGTGTGCTGGTCGAGGCGCTGAGCTGGATCGTCTTCCGCGCCGGCGATCCCGGCCGTATCTGGACGCAGATGACCGGTTCGGTCTGGGGCTGGCTCGCCTTCGGCACGCTGGCGTTCGGTTCGTGCTTCCTCGCCTGGAAACGTCGCGGCTCGCTGCCGTTGCATTTGCTGGGCGTTTTGAGCTTGACCGGCGTGGGCGTGATCGCTTGCAGCGTCGAGATTTTCTGGCGGGATCAAAGCTTCGTGGCGTTGATGTTCGGCGCCGGGGTGTTTGCCTGCGTCTGGGTCTGGAGCCATCTGTTTCTCGATGGGAAGCCGAGGCCGGCCGTGGCTGAGCCACGGAGAGCATCTGTGGGAGAGCGTGATTTACGCCGTCGTCGCCGTTGGGGTCGCGGTTCTGCTCGGCTGTGCGACGTTCGTGACCAATCAGCATCCGGTGTGGTCGGCGGAGGCCATCGCCCTGGCGGCGCTGGCGTGCGGGTTGCTCGCCTATCAGCGCAAGGCGGAGTTGTGGCTGTCGCTCGCCGCACCGCTCGTGATGCTGACGAGTACGATCCTCGTGTTACACTTCGACAGGGACAATCCCAATCTCTGGTTGCTGGCGATCCAGGCCAATCTCGCAGCGCTCGGAACGCTTGCCCTCGTGCGGCTCGGACTACACCGCTTTCTGACGATGGAAGGCGCCGAGGTAGCGCACCTTTGGCAACTGCCGCTACAGATCGCGGCCGGAATGGCGGCGACCGGCGTGCTCCTGTTCTTCGCTCTCGCGGCGCTGGTGTTCGTGCCGGACCGTCCCGGCGCATGGCTTTCTCTGCACGCAAGCTGGGCAGGCTGGCTGGCGCTGGCGACGAATGCAATTGCCGCGGGCTGGTACGGCCGCGTGGGCTGGTGCATGCGCTGGCGATCGGCGGGCTGATGCTCGGCGTTGTGCTGGCCGGGACAGCGGAGGATTGGTTGGGCGGTTTGTGGACGGCGCATCACGTCTTGACGCTTGCCTGGACGCTGTTGGGTTTGATCGTGCTGGTATTGTCGTGGGTCGGCAACACGCAGATTGCGATCGGCCCACAGTTTTGGCCCGCGGAACACCGAACGCGCTGGGCCGATGCGCTGCGTAGGTGCTTTCCCGAATCGGCGTCGCGCATGTGGGTGACGTTTTGCGGCGCGTTCGTCGTGGCGCTGGCGCTGCGGGCGGCGTCGGCGGAGCCCTGGTGGTCCGTCGGCAATACCTGCGCCGTCAGCATCCTGCTCGGTGCGCTGGCGATCTGGACGCGCATGCCGATCTATGTCTACGGCTCCGGGTTGCTGTTCAACGTGATCGGATTGCTCTTGTTCTCCGCGTGGTCGTCGCATCGCTTCAATGTGCCGGTGCTGCCGGTGCTGGCCCAGGATCTTTGGCTAAGCTACTTCGCATTGACGCAGATCCTCAGTTTCGCGGCCGCGGCCATGGTTTGGTCGCTGGTCGAGTGTAAGCTGGTCGGCAAGGGCGTTGATCTGTCGCAAGGAATCGCCCTGCCGTTCTCGCAATTTGCGCTGATCGCCGGGATTCATCTCTTGGCAATCGGCGCCCTGCTGGCAAACGGGCTGCACCTGCTGGGTGACGAGGTGCAGATCGGCACTACACTCGCCTGGCAAACGCTGGGCGTGCTCGCTCTTGGCGTGATGCTCGACTACTGGCGGTCGGAGTTTCGCCGCTTCGCACGCTACCACCTCTACACGTGCGGCCTGCTGGCGGTAGGCCTTGCCCTGTACGGCATGGCGCTGCCGAACGCAGACTGGCTGCGGCTCGCGGCACTGCTTCTGGCCAGCTACGTGCTGCTGATCGTTGCGCTTGCTCGCCTGGTGCACGGCGTGCCGGAGTTGCGCAAATTTCTGCACCTGGCGGAGAACCCGACCGGCGCCGGGCGCTGGTTTTGGCACGTTCAGTTCGGCACGATCGCACTCGTCGGCGGGATTTTCCTGTGGATCACGCTGACGCAAGTGACCTTGCAGGGACAGGTCGCCGGCCCCATGTCCTGTACGATCGCCACACTGGCGGCGTTTCTGCTGGTTCGGGTTTGGCCCAATGTCTATCCTGTCGAATCGCGCCAGGAATCATTGCCGCACTGGCTCGTGCTGATGCTCGCCCCCATGATCTTGCTGGAAACCTGGTGGTCGTTTACCGACGTAAGAGTGCCGGCGTTCTGGCTGCAGCGCAGCGGTGCTGGCTTTGCCGTCGTGGTAATCACGATGCTGGCCTATCGTTTTGGCTTGGCGCGCCTCACGGGCGGAACGCTTTGGTCGGCGCCGTGCCGATGGCTCGGCAGTATTCTCGGCGTTTTCAGCGTCGGGCTGCTGCTGGTGCTGCTGGGCCAGGAGCTGGTGGCTTACAATCCGGATCCCGCGGTGCGCACCACGCCACTGGTAGGCCTTCTCGTGCTGGCCGTGGGATTGGCGGTGCTTGCGATGGTCGGCCTTGCCCTTTATTCCGCGTTGACCAGGAAAGCCGACCCCTACGGCATCGAAGGCGATCGGCGGACCGTTTACGTCTACCTCACCGAACTGCTCTTCGTCGGCTTGCTGGCTCACGTTCGCCTCAATGTGCCGGACATCTTCCATCCGATCATCGGCCAGTATTGGTATCTCGTCGTGATGGCCATCGCTCTGGGTTGTCTGGCGTTGAGTGAACTGCTGGCCAAGAAAGAGCTGCCGATCCTGGCCGTGCCGATCCGGCACAGCGTGATCGGGCTGGCGTTCCTGCCGGTGCTCGCGTTCCGATTCGGGTTCCTGGCTGCCTTTTGCGAGCCGATCGTGAGGGTGATTCCGGGCCTCGATCCGTTCTTGAAGTACCTCCGAGGGTTGTCGAGCACCACTCTCTTCGGGATGGATCATCTGCCGATGGAATCGCTTTGCTGGGTGCTCCTGGGCGTCTTCCTTGGCTCGCTTGCTCGGTTGCGCAAGTCCGCCAACTATGGCATCCTCGCGGCGCTGGCCGTCAACTTCGGCGTCTGGGTGCTGCTGGGCCATCAGGATGCGACCACGTTCCTCGAACGGCCCCAGCTTTGGCTCATCCCGCTCGGGCTGATCATCCTGGTCGCCGAGTTCATCAATCGCGACCATCTCGGCTTTTGGCCAAGCCTGTCGGTGCGCTACGTGGGACTGACCTGCATCTATCTGTCCTCCACGTTCGAGATGTTCCGCGAACTCGTGAACAGCAATCCGATCTACCCGATCGCGCTGGCGCTGCTGGCAGTTGCCGGCATGCTCCTCGGCATTCTCCTTCAAGTGCGGGCGTTCCTCTTGTCGGGCTTCCTGGCACTGCTGATCGTGGTCTTCACGCAGATCTGAAATGCGGCCGTCAACCATTCGCACACCTGGGTCTGGTGGGCGAGCGGCATACTCCTGGGCGTGCTCATCCTGGCCATGTTCGCCTTGTTCGAGAAGCATCGCAATGGCGTGCTCGGAGTAATCGACGGCATGAAGCGGTGGCGTTAGGCGGTCTTCGTTTAGCGTCCGCGCAAAAGATGCTTTTGCGCGGACGCTAAACGAGGACAGCGTGAATCTACACGTCATCGTCCCAGTCAACTACAATGATCCCAGCCGAAAATCACGCCGCGCACGCCGAGCCGCCAGGGGAAGCATTGTGGTTGAGTTCCGCACCTTTCGCAACACCGACACGCCTCGTCTGGTTGCGGTCTGGAATGAGACGTTCACGCAGCGCGGCACTCCCCGACTGGTCAATAACACGACTCTCGAACGCTATGTCCTCGCCAAGCCGATTTTTGATCCCAAGGGGCTGACCGTCGCCGTCGCCGATGGGAAGCTGGTCGGCTGGGCCCATGCCGGCATGTCGCGCCATCCGTTCAACACGCAACCGATCGGCGTCATCTGCCTCGTCGGCGTGCGGCCGGCGCTGCGCCGGCAGGGGATCGGCAGCGAATTGCTCAAACGCAGCGAGCAATACCTGCGTGAACGCGGCGCCCAGAAGCTCCAGGCCGGCGGACATTGGCCGAATAATCCCTTCTACATGGGGCTCTATGGCGGCTGCGAATCACCGGGCTTTCTGCAAAGCGACGCGTCCGCTGAGCCGTTCTTCGTCAAGCACGGCTACTGCGTCGAGCAGAAGGTTCAAGTGCTCCAGCGCAAGCTCGATCAACCGATGAAGATGTTTGACCCGCGTTTCGTGCCGATTCGCGGGCGCTTCGACATGGTTTTTGGGCCGCCGCGCCATCTTCTGGACGCCTGGCAAGAATTGGTGCACGGCTGGGTCGATCCACTGCAGTTCGTTTTGAAGGACAAGCAATCCGGCGGCTGGGTCGCCCGCACGCTGGTCTGGGAAATGGATGCGTTCTCCTTCTACTGGCAACGGCCCACCGTCGGCATCTTTGATTTCGAGGTCAACGCCCCCTACCGCAAAGCCGGCGTGGGCCGCTATTTTCTTTCGCTCATCATGAAATACATCCAGGAGCAATTCTTCACGCTGGCCGAGATCCAACTGGAAGATACCAACGGCCCCGGGCTGGATTTCCTGCGCAGCCTCGACTTCGAGCATGTGGATACGGGACAGGTGTTTGTGCGGAGCGTTTAGCTGCGCCAATGCGAATCACGAAAACACGAAAGGGCGAAAACGCGAAAGAACGGAGTGTTCCTGATCCCTCTGACTTTTTTTCGCGTTTTCGTTCTTTCGTGTTTTCGTGATTCGCATCTTGGCCGTCACCCGAAGTGGACCAGCTATTTCTTTGAAAGACCATAAACGAGCAAGGATACTCATGCCAACCAAATACGACGCCATCATCATCGGCGGCGGACACAACGGTCTCGTCACCGCGTGCTACCTGGCGCGGGCCAAGTGGAAGGTCCTCGTCCTCGAACGCCGCTATCTTGTCGGCGGCGCCTGCGTCACCGAGGAGAACACCTTTCCCGGCTACAAGGTGTCCACATGCGCCTACGTCAACAGCCTGTTCAGTCCGCACATCATCAAGGAACTGAAGATGGCCGACTACGGCTTCGCGCTGCTGGAGCGCAACCCGTCGTCGTTCACGCCGTTTCTCGATGGCCGGCACCTGTTCATGGGGCCGGACTCCAAGATGAACCTGGAGCAGATCGCCAAGTTCTCGAAGAAGGATGCGGAGAACTATCCCAAGTACGAGCGCATGCTGGAGCGCGTCGCCTCGGTCGTCGAGCCGACGCTGAACATGACGCCGCCCAACATCCTCAACCCCGGCATCACCGGCATGTGGTCGCTGTTTCAAACGGGGCAATCGTTCCGCAAGCTCGGCACCGAACTCGGCGAGGCGATCGAAGTCCTCACCGGACCGGCGCGCACCATCCTCGATCGCTGGTTCGAGTCCGAGGAACTCAAGGGCACCCTGGCGACCGACGCTATCATCGGCGCCTTCGCCTCCCCCTCGATGCCGGGCACGGCTTACGTACTCTTCCATCATGTCATGGGCGAGACCAACGGCAAGAAAGGCGTCTGGGCCTACGTGCGCGGCGGCATGGGTGGGATCTCAAACGCGCTGGCGGCCATCGCCAAGGACATGGGCGTCGAAATTCGCTGCAACGCCGAGGTCGCCAAGATCAAGGTGCAAGGCGGTTCCGCGACCGGCGTCGTCCTGGCCAGCGGCGAGGAGTTTGACGCCACCAAGATCGCCAGCGGCGTCGATCCGCACTGGACCTTCGAAAAATTCCTCGACCCGAAGGATCTGCCGCCCGAATTCGTCACTGCCGTCAAACGCATCGGCTACGAAAGCGCGTCGATGAAGATCAACATCGCGCTCTCCGAGCCGCCCAACTTCACCGCCCTGCCCGGCGCCGGCGTCGGCCCGCAGCACCACGGCACCATGCACTTCTGCCCCGATCAGGACTTCATCGAGCGCGGCTACGACGACGCCAAGTACGGCATCCCGTCGCGCGATCCGATCGTTGAAATGACAATGCCGTCGGCGCTCGACAATACGGTCGCCCCGCCCGGCAAGCACCTCGCGTCGATGTTCGTGCAGTACGCCCCCTACAAGCTCAAGACCGGCACCTGGGACGATGCCACCAAGGGCGCCTTCGCCGACCGCTGCTTCGATATCGTCGAGCAATATGCGCCGGGCTTCAAGGCATCGGTCATCGACCGTCAGATGGTGTCGCCGCTCGACCTGGAGAAGACGTTCGGCCTGACCGGCGGCAACATCTTCCAGGGTGCGATGAACCTCAACCAACTGTTCCTCTTCCGCCCCGTCGTCGGCTATGCCAACTACCGCACGCCGATCAAGAACCTCTACCTGTGCGGCAGCGCGGCCCATCCGGGCGGCGGCGTCATGGGCATCGCCGGCTACAACGCGGCACGCGAGATGCTGAAATGGTTGTGAGCAAAGATGAAATCGGACAATCGGAAAAATCGCGACCTGCACGCCCTCGATGAGAACGGCATGGTCCTGTGCAACCCGCGAGATCCGGAAGCTGCTCATCGAGCCCAGATGGAAGGCATCGCCACCGACGATCGCGCCGCCGTGACTTGCCGGAAGTGCCTGGCCTTGATTTACCAGCGTGACAAGGCGGATCACGAAAACACGAAAGTTCGAAATCACGAAAAGGAAAAACGAGTGGATGATTGAAATCTCCGTCTTTGGGTCTTTATTTCGTGTTTTCGAACTTTCGTGTTTTCGTGATTCGCCTTTGCCGCGAAGTTCAGAGGTGCGAATCCAAACCAATAAAATACTTGACATTCATCCCTCGCCGGATGAACCTGCACTAATCGAAATTCCAATCGCCACTCGAAAGGGCCATCATGCGTTGCCGGGCTATCGTTGTCGGATTGCTGCTCTGTCTCCCCGCTCTCTCCACGGGCCAGGAAGCGAAAAAATGGCCGATCCCGAGCAGGGAAGCCCAGGCTCGCATCGAGAAGCTGCTCTATGAACTCTACAAGGACGACTTCATGAAAGCCGAGAAGGACGCCGTCCTGCGTGGCCGACTCGCGCAGACGCTGCTCTTCGAGGGCAAGGAAACCAAGGACGATGCCGCGGGACGCTACGTGCTCTTCTCCAAGGCCCACGCGCTGGCGGCCCAGGCGGGGGCGGTCGAAACTGCGCTTCAGGCGGCGGATGAATTGGCGAGCGGGTTCCTCATCCCGGCCGGCACGATCTTCCAGATGAAGATCAAGATGCTCCAGCAAGCGGGCGATGCCGATGGCGCACCGGCCGCCGCATATCAATCCGTCATCGATCGCACGCTGGCGATCCTCGAAGACACGCTCGATGCCGACGATTACCCGTCGAGCCTTGCCCTGATCGACGCCACCGAGAAGTCGGCCAAGAAGCTGAAAAGCATCGTTCTGTACACGTCCATGGTGAAGAAGCGGGACGAGATTGGCCGGCTGCAAAAAGAGTTTGCCCGCTGGCAGCCCTTTGCCGACACGCTGGCCAAGGATTCGAAGGACCCGGAAGCGACCGCCGAGATGGGCAAGTATCACGCCCTCATCAAAGGCAACTGGGAACGCGGCTTGCCGATGCTTTCACGCGGAACCAAGAGCGCCCTGCGCAAACTCGCGGAAGCCGATCTGGCCGGACCCGACACGCAGGGCGACCGGCGGATCGTCGCCCTCGGCTGGTACAACTTTGCGACCAGTGAAACCACCGACGCGTCGATGAAGACCCACTCATTCCTGCGTGCGTTCCATTGGTACCAGGAAAACCTCGCCGACGCCACCGACAAGGACCGCGTGCTGCTCGAATCCAAGCTGCAGGAAATCTCCGCGCTCTTGCCAGCCGAGTACCGCATCGGCGAGATCAAGTCGGAGCTGAAAAAGATCGACATGCCGAGCGGTCCCGTCTATGGCTGTGCCTTCTCGCCCGATGCCAAGCGATTCATCACCACCGGCTACGACGGCAACCTGCACCTCTTCAACGCCAAGACCTACAAGGAAGTCCGCCTCTTCGATGGCCACGCCGGCAAGGTCTGGACCGTCGCCTTCTCCGCCGACGGCAAACGCGCCGTCTCCGGCGGCTTCGACAACACCGTTCGCCTCTGGGACCTGTCGGCAGGCAAGGCCGTCAAGATCTTCGACGGATCACGCGATTACGTCCGCTCCGTCGCCATCTCCACCGACGGCAACTGGATCCTCTCCGGCGGCGACGACCGCACCGTGCGTTTGTTCAACGTGAGCACCGGCAAGGAACAACGCAGCATGACCGGCCATGACCACACCGTCTGGTGCGTTGCCCTGTCGCGTGACGGCAAGCGAGCCCTCTCCGCCAGCCTCGACAAGACCGCACGCCTCTGGGACGTGGAAAAGGGCGAACCCCTCAAGGTCCTCACCGGTCACACCGACACCGTCCTCTGCGTCGCCTTCACTCCCGACGGCCGACACGCCGTCACCGGCTCCAGCGACAAGACGCTCCACCTGTGGGACCTGACCACCGGCAAGACCGTCCAGAAGTTCGAAGGCAGCGCCGGCTACATCCAGTCGGTCGCCGTCTCGCCGGACGGCCGCCGCATTCTCTCCGCCGGTGCCGACAACGTCGTCCGCCTGTGGGACGCTCAGACAGGCAAGGAACTCCGCAAACTCGAAGGCCACCGCGACCAGGTCTGGCACGTCGTCTTCTCCCGCGACGGTCGACTCGCCATCTCCAGCGGGCAGGATAATACGGTAAGGGTGTGGACGGGGTCGCGGTAAGCGATGCGGCGAAATTGGAGAACCCGTCGGGAGCAGAAGAGAAAGCCTAGAAGAACAACGACTCCCGTCCCCTTCGCTGGTCTGGCCTTGCATCCTCCTTGGATGGGGATAGGATCGAAAGGAGAACTGGCAGCTGTCCGCGAGTTTTTTCTGACGAGACAGCGATGGCTTTCGTCGTGCAATGTCCGTTCTGCAAGTTTCGGGCGACGGCGCCCGATCGGGCCCTCGGCGCGGCGGAGCGCTGTCCGAAATGCGCGAGCGCCTTTACCGTTGCCCCACTCGACGATTCGCGTCTGCCCGAGTCGGGGCCCGCGGAGCCCGGCGCTGAAGCGAACGCCGAGCCGGTCGAGAGCGCGGCAATCGAAGCTGCCATCAGGGAGGCGGCCGCAGCGGTCAAACCTCCCCCTGCCATCGAACCACCGGCCGATGCCTTGCGTTCGCCGACGTCGAAAAGGTCGAATCTTTCCCGGCTCGGCGGGGCGCTCGCCATCTTCTTGAGCGGTCTCGCGCTGGCGGCCGGCACCGTGGCGCTCCTTCACCCCTTGGTGCGCGTCTTGATCGCCATGGCGCTCCCGCGTTCCGTGGCCTCGCAGGAACTCGGTGCGCAATCCGGGTTAGGACAAGCCAGGCCGGCAATTCTTCATTGTGCCATATCGCCCCTGTGACTTCAAAGTACGTTGTCAAGTTAGGCCCGCCTCGTAAAAGTCGTGCGTGAGTTGCGTGAGTTGCGTCCGTTGCGTGGGAGTAGGGGTGTCGGTGCACGACTTCAATCCGGCTGCCGTTCGCCGCCTGATGTGTATAAAAATACACATGAGCACCTTGTACCTCGGCAGCGACCCTCGCAGCCTGGCCGACAAGCTCGCCGAACAACTCGATCAGCACGGCAAGACCGGCGATATTTTCGCGCCGACTACGATCGTCGTGCCCAATCGCTACCTGCGCAAATGGCTTCGCCTCTATTTGGCTCGCACGCTCGGCGTGGCCATCAATCTCGATTTCCAGACGCTCGAAGCGGCACTTTGGAACCTGCTCAAGGAGCTCGATCCGGACTCGCGCGTCACGCCACCCGAGACGATTGACGAGAACATCTACCGCCTGATGATGCTGTCGGTTCTCTTGACGGAAAAGGACCCGCACCTTGAGCCGTTGCAAAGCTATCTGCAAATCGAGGGGCAATCGCTCAGCAGGCTCTCTTGCCGGCGGGCCTGGTTTCTGGCCGATCGCCTCGGCGTGATGATCCGCGATTACGAATACGCTCGGCAAGACGTGCTCATCCAGAACTGGCTGCGGCAACAACTCGGCCTCGGCAGCGCGAGCGAGTTTCACAAGATGATGGAACGCGCCCAGCGGGCGCTGTTCCTGCACATCACCAGCGAGCCCGACGGCAAGCGGGCTAGGCTCAATGGCAAGGAAGGGAAGCAGTTCAAAACGTTTCCGCAGTACGCGATGGAACGGATGACGCTGGGCGAGCCGTCGGACTCGCCCGGTCGCTTACGCGACTCTGCTCGCCAAGACCAGCGCACGATTCACTTCTTCGGCTTCACGCAGATCTGCGAGTTGCACGCCCGGACCATCGCCTGGCTCGGCAAGTCGTACGATTTGCGTTTCTATCACCTGAATGTGCTGGCCAACGAGCTCGATGAAAGCGTGAAGGAGAAGCCCGGCGACGCGTCTGAGCTGTTGCGCCTGTGGGGCCACGCCGGCAAGGAATCGTGGGAACTGCTCAAGCCCTGGCCGTTCGCCAGGGAAACACTGCCGGTCTATGCGACCCCAAAGCGACGAGGCTCGACGACGGTGCTGGCACGTATGCGCGATCAACTGCTCGGCGCTGCGCCGGCAAAGTCGCGGCTCGCTCAAGACACGTCGCTGCAAATCGTCGGCTGCCCCGGCATCGCGCGCGAAGTCGAGACGGTGTACGACAGCATCGTTCACAATCTGAACGACGATCCGACGCTGCGGCAAACCGACGTCGCGGTGCTGGTGACCGACATGTCGAAGTACCGGGCCACGCTGCAAGCCGTCTTCGAGCGGCCGCCGCGCCGGCTGCAGTACAATCTGGTCGATTACAACGCGGCCGGCACCAGCATGTTCGGCCAGGCGCTTTTGGGCATGCTGGATCTGACGCTCGAATCGTTCTCGCGCTCGCGCGTCTTTGGTGTGATCCTCAATCCGTGTTTTCTCGCCCGCCTCGGCGTCGATCGCGGCCAGGCGGCGACCTGGGCCGAATGGGCGGAGAGCCTCGGCATCTACCAGGGATGGGACGCCGACGAGAAGCACCACCAGGGCTACCCGCGCTCGCCGCTCTACGCCTGGCGGCTTGGCCTGCAACGGCTGCGGCTGGGCCGATTCATGGATGTCGGCGACGAGGAAGCAGCCGAACCCGCGCGGCGATTTGGCCATGTGATTCCGTTTGCCGATCTCGCCAGCACCGAGCGCGAGCAACTCGACGCCTTCTGTCGGGCGGTGGAGGGGCTTTTGCCGACGCTGGCCCGATTGCGCACTTCGAACATGAGCGGCGCACGCTGGGCAAGCGCGCTGCACCGTCTCGTGCAGGAGTTCCTCGAAGTGCCGGCCGATCGCCCGGAAGAAGAACAGGTGCGTGACGAGGTGCTGGCAGCGTTTGAAACCCTCGGCACGTGGGATGCCCTGCACGATGCCAAGCAGAAAGCGCCGGGCTTGCCGCTGGCGCTGGTGCGCGAGTATCTGCAAAGTCAACTTGAGGTGCTGCCTGGCAATCGCGGCGACTACCTCGTCGGCGGCGTAACGATCGCCGCCCTGGAGCCGATGCGGCCGGTGCCGTTCGCAATCGTCTACCTGCTGGGTCTCGGCGAGGATCTGTTCCCCGGCAGCAATACGCTGTCGTCGTTCGATCTGCGCGGCGCCCAGCGCATGCCCGGCGACATTCGCGCCGCGGAGCAACACCTGTACGATTTCCTCGCGACCATCCTGTCGGCCCAGCAAAAGCTCTATCTTCTGTACAACAATCACAACTTGCAGAAGGACCAACCGCTCCTGCCTGCCCTGCCGCTCCTGCAAATGCAGCGTTACCTCAACCAGAATGTTGTTGCGAGCGAGTTCCAGCCGATCACGGCGCCGGTTCATGCCGACGATGCCCGGTTTCTCGATCTGACCCAGCAGCCGCCGTATCAGGATGTGCTTGTCCAGACGCGCCCCGCTGACCGTTGCCTCGCGCTGTCAGCGGCAGAGCGCGACAATCGGCTCACGCTGGCCGGAGCACAGCAAGCAGAATGGGCGGACAGACGCCGCGAGTTCCAGATCGATTTCTCGATCGCACCCGATTCGAGCGAAGCGGCAACCCAAGCCGTGACGGTGACACTGACCGAGCTGAAGCGATTTCTGTACCTGCCCGCGGAAGGATCGCTGCGGCGGCATCTGCACATCGAAGCGGAAGACGAAGAGACCATGGAAGACGACGAGCCGCTCGTGACCTCAAGAAAAGGCTCGCAGTCGCTCATCCGGCAAACGCTTCATCATTTGATCCAGGCGGCGGTAAAGGGCGACGCGCAGCAAGCGCTGGCCAACTGGAAAGAACAATTCCACGCGAGCTACGCCGACGCGCGCTTGCGCTGCCGGGTGCCGGAGGAGGCGTTCGGCGAGATCGATCAAGCGTCGGTGCGGGACGAATTGCAAGAGCGCATCCACGGGCAAGGGCAAATGGAATCGTTTTTGCGCGAGCGTGCCGGCATGACGTTCTGCGGCCCAGTGCTCCTTGGTGAAAGCCTGACGCCGATGGGCGCTCGCTTGCGCTTCCCGGTGCTCACCTTCCGTCTGAGCCTTGCAGGAACTGATCGCGACATTCGTCTGGTTGGCTGGACCAACGTCGCCTGGCAGTCGCCGGGCCGGCTGGAGATATTGATCGTCTCGGCCGGCAAGGAACTCGACGCCCGTCAGATTCATTCGTCCATGCTCGAACCTGCCCTTCTTCACCTGGCGCTCCTGGCCAACGCCGAGCCGAACGGCGACGGCATGTCCTCCCAGCGCTGGCTGGCGCAGCGCGAGGTGACGCTGCACGTCGCGCACAGCGGCGGAATCGCCACGTGGACGCATCCGGCCGGCAGCATCACGCCGACGGAAGCCATGGCGTATCTCATGGAGCTGACACGCGACTTTCTCGATCCGTCGCAGTTTGACCTCTTGCCGTTGGCAATCCTGTCGGGCAGCAAGCAGCTCCAACTGGCGTTCCACTCCGACGCCGACTTCCAAATCACGTCGGAGGATTACCTCGACTGTCTGGAGGACGCCGTCGCCGACGCGCGAGAGAACACGTTTGGCGGCAGCAAGATCCCACAACTCGTGGAGATGACGAAGGCCCGAATTCCGGCCGACGCCCTGGCCAAGGTGCAGCGCCGCTTCCGCCTCCTCGACCGCGGGCCGGCTCGACTGCGCCAGCAGCCGAAAGTCAGCAATGTGAAACGGAAAAGCACCAAGAAGAAGTGAACCACGGGGGGGAACGGGGAGCACGGGGGAAATGCAGAGACGGGCAATCGCAGCTTCGTTGTTTCGCTCCCCAACACGAAATAAGCCCGCATCGTACCTGAAATAGAGAGTGGACTGACGCGAAGACAGTTCCCTCTCTTTTCTTCCCCCGTGCTCCCCGTTTTCCCCCGTGGTTCTCTTGGTTTTGAACGGCGAAATCATGACGGCAACCCACACAAGCGTGGACGATTACGACCTCGACCGGCATGGCGTCGTGGAAGCGTCGGCCGGCACGGGGAAGACCTACACCATCGAACGTCTGGTGCTGCGTCTGCTGCGCGAAGAGGCGGTAGCGCTCGAACAGATCCTCATTGTTACGTTTACCGAAAAAGCGACCGGCGATCTCAAGAGACGCCTGCGCGACACGCTCGATCGGGCCTCGCAAGCGAATGACGACCAGGCCTCGCTTGTGAAGAAAGCCATCGAGAGTTTCGATCAGGCGTCGATCTTCACGATCCATGGGTTCTGCCAGCGCACGCTCAAAGACTACGCGCTGGAGCAGAGCCAGGATTTTCGCCCCGCCCTGGTTGACGACTTCGACCTCCTGAAGGTCCTGCTGCGCGAAATCCAGCGCAAGGACTGGCGGCGCACGTTTGGATCAAACCTGCGCGCCGTGCTGGAGCGTGCTGGCTACGGCGGAGAGCAGGCAGAAGCATGGGACCGCAACGTGCTGGAAGTTGCCAAGTCTTACAAGCCCCGCAGCGGCCATCAACTGCGTCCCGAGTTCCAGCCCGACTGGTGGCGGCATCTCGACAAGGCCGATGCGGCGCCGGCCGGGCAGCTCGAAATCTTTACCGTCCGCGCTCTGCTCGACAAGATGCGCGAAAGTAAACGCCAGCGCGGCCAGCACAGCTTCGACGACATGATCGCCGCCGTCGAGGAGAGCCTCGATCCAGCGCAAAACGCCAACGCGGTGCGCTTGCTCGGAATGCTGCGCGAGCGCTATCGCTACGGCATCGTCGATGAGTTCCAGGACACCGACCCGCTGCAATGGCGCATTTTTCGCCGCATCTTCTGCGAGGCCGGCGATTCGAAGCTGTTCATCGTCGGCGATCCCAAGCAAGCGATCTTCGGTTTCCGCGGCGCCGACCTGCCGACCTACCTCGCCGCCGCCGAGGAGATGACGGCGACTTACGGGGCCGACGCCCATCCGCTCGTCGAAAACTGGCGTTCCGACCCCGACCTACTCGACGCGCTCAATTGTCTCTTCGGCGACGGCGAGTGGTTTTCCAAGGAGACCGGCATCCGCTACCTGCCCGTCCATCCGCCCGACGACGACAAGCGGCAATCCTACAAGGGAGAGGACCACACTGACCGTGCCGCCCTGACCCTCGTGGACGTGACGAATAACGAAACCATCAAGAAGGCACTGAAACATTACGCGCGATTCATCGCCTATGAGATCGATCGCTTGCTCGCTCGTCACAGCGACAAACCACTCCTGTCCTTCACGCTCAAAGGCAACGCCGAAAGGCCGCTGCACGCCGGCGATATCTGCATCCTGGTGATGATGCGCAGGGACGCGGAACCGATTACGCAAGCGCTGGACACGGCCGGCATCCCGTTCAGCTTCTACAAGCAAGCCGGCCTGTGGCAATCCGAGGAGGCGATCCATCTCGAAGTGATGCTGCAAGCGCTGACACGGCCCGAGGATCGCTCGTCGTTTCGCAAGGCGCTCTTGACTTGCTTCTTCCGCGTCGCGCCCGCGGATCTGGCCCATTGTCCCGATGTGCCGATGCAGCATCCGGCGCGGCAGCTTTACCAGACCTGGCTTGGCTACGTCGAGAACCGCCAGTGGTCGGCCTTGTTTCGCTCGATGCTGGAAGATACGGGCTTGCTATTCCCAGCAACGGATGATGGGGGGTCGGGCCGCCGCGTCACAACATTGCGGCAACTGCTGGCAACGCTCGAAGAGGCCGGGCACGGCGAGAATCTCGATCTGCTCGGCTTGCTCGACTGGATCCGCCGGCGCCGTCAGCAGCGCGGCACCGGCGAAGCCGACATGCAGCCCGACGAGATGGGGCGCGCCAAGGTGAAGATCATGACGATCCACGCCAGCAAGGGGCTGGAGTTCCCCATCGTCTTCCTGGGCGGCGGCTTCACCAAGGGCCTGGGCAGCAAGGGCCCGGCCAAGTATCGCGATGACGACGGACGCCTCATCTTCGACTTCACGCCCGACGCAAACCCTGACGCCAAGAAACGCGTGAATGATGACGCGCAGTCGGAGTACCGGCGCTTGCTGTACGTTGCCCTGACGCGTCCAATGTTCAAGCTGTACCTGCCGAAAGTCCAGCGGCCGGCGCGGACCGTCGCCTGGCTTGGCCCTGTCGGCACGATCCTCCTGCCGGCCCTTGAGCAGGCATGCCCCGACAAGAACGGGCCGCTCATCGCGGACGTGGTCGTGCCGCCGCTTGCACTCGCCGTCGTCAAGCCCTACGAAAAGCCAGATTCGGCTGCCCCTCGAATCGCGCCAATCTCGCTGACCGGGCCGCTGTTTCCAAGGATCGACGGCAATCTTTCCAAACGCCGAATCGTCATCCGCTCGTTTTCGAGCATGGCCCGGCATCATCTGTCCAACCTTGGCGAGGGGTCAAGCTTCGGCGAACAGACGCCGCTCGCCCTCGACGAGACGCCGACGACTCTCGATCAGGACGATCCGTTGCGCGGGCCCGTCTTCGGCGACATGGTGCACACGGTCCTGGAGAGCATCGATTTCGCCGAGGTCGGCCGGGCGACGGCGCCGGACGATCTCTGCCGGGCGGGCACGCATGCGCGGAAGCTGCTCGATCAGGCGCTCAAGGCAAACCTCGCGAAACTGCGCTCGCGGGTGCCGATCGACCAGCTTGAAGATGCATGTAGACAGCAGATCGCAACGCTCGTCTGGCAGGCGCTGCGGACGCCGTTGCAACAACTCGGCGGACCGCTGTGCGAGATTCCCAAGGAGGATCGCCGCCACGAAGTCGATTTCCTGTTCCCCGAACGCCCCGGCGCCGCGCCACCTGCCGACACGCGCTGGGAGGAGGGTTTTGTCACCGGCTTCATGGATTTGCTTTTCCGCAAGAACGATCAGTATTATCTGCTGGATTGGAAGACCAATCTGCTGCCTGCTTACACTGCCGAGCAGATCGAGCGCAGCATGGCGGACTCCGACTATCACCGCCAGTATCGTCTTTATCTCCATGCCGCGAGGCGCTGGCTCGAACGCGTCCATGGCCCGAAGTTCTCGTTCCTCGACCGCTTCGGAGGTGTCTACTACCTGTACGTGCGCGGCCTGAACGGGCGCGACGACACCATCGGCGTCTATTTCCATCGCCCGAACGCAAAGGAACTGGAGTTGAGCGAGTTGTTGAATCCGTAGGGTGGCTCGAGCGCAGCTATTGAAGTTGTGTATTTGCATTTGCACCGAAGGTGCCGCAACAAATCAGCCCAGGGCAACGCCCTGGGAAACCGAAATGCTGAGGAGCGCAGCCCTGAAAGGGCGTTACAACGCGAGTTGCCTACATTTGTTCTGCCCTTTCAGGGCGACCACGTCTTGGGCATGACGCGAACCCAGGGCGTTGCCCTGGGCTGATTTGTGGCGCACCTTCGGTGCTCAACGGAAGTGACGAACAAAATCATGGCCGACCAATTTGAGTACTTCCGCTTCCTGAGAGAAATCTTCCCGAGCGCCGGGCCCGAGTTGCTGCGCCTCTTGCAGGGCGCCGCCGAGAACGCGGGGCTATTGCGCAGCGATTTCTACACGATACGAGACTGGCTGGAGATCGCCGACTATCGCGATCAGGAAGCAGCGCACGCAATCCTTCTCTTGATATTGACCGCCCTGGAGGAAGGCAGCCTGTGCATCGAGGTCGACGAGGCTGCCTTGTTGCAACGGCTGCGCGATTTCGTCGCCGAACCTGATGCGACCGCATGGGCCAGGCAGGTTGTGAGTGCTCCTGCCTTCCCGAATCTTATCGGCACGTCGGCGCTCGATCACAAGCCGGTCATCGCGTACCCGATCGATGGGCGCCGCTTTCTGTACTTTCAGAAGTACCTGCGCGCGGAGTTGGACTTTCAGCGTGATTTGACGCAGCGGCTAACACAGACTCCTGAGCCGGCTCGCGCTGATTGGCCCAAGATCGCGCAGGCGGTGATGAGTGGACAGCCGCTCCGACTCGATGGCGATCAGCAACGCGCTCTCGGGGCCGCGCTCAGCAATAACTTCGCGATCATCTCCGGTGGCCCCGGGACGGGCAAGACGTCGCTCGTGCTGACGCTGCTGCGCTGCCTGGTGCGAGGCGGCTACGCGGTTGACCGTATCGCCCTGGCGGCGCCAACCGGGCGCGCCGCCCAACGGCTCACCGATTCGCTGCGCGCCGGCCTGGATCGACTACCCGCGCCAACGGACGCCGATGCCAGCCTGCGCGGCATCAGTGCGACAACGCTGCATGGATTGCTTGGCTTTCGCCCGATGCACAACACCTTCGGCCGACACGCCGAGAATCCGGTGCCGGCCGACGTCGTCATCGTCGATGAAGTTTCGATGGTCGGCCTGGTTCTGATGGCGAGCCTTTTGCAAGCGCTCGCCCCCACGACCAAGCTGATCCTGCTGGGCGACAAGGACCAGCTTCCTTCCGTGGACGCCGGCGCGGTGCTCGCCCATCTGGTCCCGTCCTCCGAGTCCGCCGGCGCGTCGGGCTCGTTGCAAGATCGCGTCGTGCTGCTGCAAATCAACCATCGCTCGCAGCAGAAGATCCGCGAGGTAGCCCATGCGATCAATCGGCAAGACGCGACGATCGTCGATCGTTTGCCGGAGCTCAAGTTTACCAATCTGGCCGCAGCGGCCGAACGCTGGCGCGAGCTGGAGAAAGACGGCGGCTGCTGGTTGCTCGAACAGACGCTCGCAACCGCCAATGAGCTGCGCGGCTTCTTGCAGCAGTGGGCCGAGCAGGCGTATTTTCGCAGTCAGCTCGATGGGCGCACCTTCGCGGAATGGCTCGGCGCCGCCGTCCTTGATGAGCAGGAGGACGATCCGGCGCGGTTCCGACCGCTCTTCAGCCTGATGGACCGCTTTCGCCTGCTAACCCTGGTGCGCGACGGCAGTTGGGGGTGCGACGAGATCAATGCCTTTCTCGATCTCTACCTTCGGCCACGCCTTGACGGGAACGCCCGAACTGCCCTGTTCGCGGGAGCGCCGGTGCTGATCACACGCAACGACAGCTCGCGCGGCCTGTTCAATGGCGACGTCGGCATCACGCTGCGCGACCGCTTCGGTAGTTTGCGAGTACTTTTCGAGCGGCCGGACGGCGCCGTCTCATTTCCCGCGGAGTCGCTGCCGGCGCATCAGCTCGGCTTTGCCTTGACCGTCCACAAAAGCCAGGGCTCGGAGTACGCGAACGTGATGGTCGTCTTGCCGCCGAAAGCAGGCAAGAGGCTCTTGACGAAGGAACTGATCTACACGGCCATCACGCGTGCGAAAACGTTGGCGGTGATTTGTAGCGCGAAGGACGTGCTCAAATTTGCAATCGGGCGGCGCATCGTGCGCGAATCGGGTTTGTTGCGTCCGTGATCGATTGGCACTCCATCGCTGATTTTCGCGTGTGAGAAATCACATGTGGAAATCACTGCGTCAAGCTAACTGCTTTGAATTCAATCGGTTATGACGCTGATTTCGGTGATTTCTCAACAGATGGTAGGGGTAGGGGACACTGGCCGTATTACAATGTAAAGCGAAATCCTCCCACACCATGAAATTGGATGCCCCGCGGCCCTGATGTCAGGCAATACATCGCTGCAACATTAGACCGTCGGCAAATTCAACAAGCGCTGCGCGTTGCGATAGTACACCATCTCGACAACGTCGTCCGGCAAATGGATGCCGCGCAAGATTGGCGTGGTCGGCCCTCCCTCGCTTGCCGTGTAGTCGCCATCCGCGATCGGGCTAGGTCCGACCCAGTCGCTTTCCCACAAGGTTCGCTGGCACCAGTAACGGCTCACATAGTGCTCGCGCGTCAGGTGGTGCCGGGTCACCAGGTCGGTGCCGAATAGGAAACGATCGGGGAACCTCGTGATCAGAGTACGATGGGCTTCGGCACGCGGCGACACCTCGCGCACTTGCCACTTCGTCGCGCTCGTATCGATGTAGAAGTGCGGGTATCCTTCGAGCAATGCCTGCAAATGATCCGGATGCTCGGAGTCGCCGGCCATATGTGCGCCGATCCAGATGAGATCGGGAAACAACTGCATCATGCGTTCCAGGCCGACGTATTGCTCGGGCTTGGTGCCAAACTTGGCGGCGTCGGCGTACACGGTTCGGAACCAGGTGTCGGGATCGGCCACGTGGACCATGACAAGCCGAACGCCCGCCGAGCGTGCCCGCTTCAGCGCTTCGATCCGCCACGGCGCGTCGATGAACAATCCGCGCTCGCGGCCGCGCGGAGCGGACCAGAGCTTGACGACCTTGACGCCCAGCTCCAGAAAGCGTTCCAGGTTGCGAAAGGCTTCGTCGTCGCTTTCATTCGCCGTGCGTTTGTTGATCATGGCGTTGAATTCGAGCCGATGGCCAAAACGTTCGCGCAAAGGCGCCACATCGTCCGGCGGGCACATGGTCAGCGTTTGCATGACACCGAAGTCCTGGCCGACGTCGAGCATCGCATCGGCTTGCTCGATAGTCGCGCCGGGTCCCTTGCCCGTTGGCGGCCCCGTCGGCGGATCGCCGGGTCGCGTGACCATGACGTGGGCATGGAAGTCGATGATCGGACCGGTATAGCGCAGATGCCGGCGCTCGGCGTAGTCGATGCCGGTGACGTTGAATTCGGGGGGGGAGGTGGACATAACGGCGGTCCCGTCGTATTCATCGAAAATCGCTCAAAACACCACGGGCTTGTCCAGCGCACGCCGTGTCACGGTGAACTGCCCGCCGTGCATGAGCGTGTGGTTCGCGGTCAGGATCAAGAGCTCGCCCAGCGTCGGCGCGTACTTGGCCATCGATCCCTTGGTCGGCGCATCGAAATCCTTGTCCGCGAGTTGGTCCACCGCCGCAATCGTGACGGCCCGCATCTTGCCGAACCACTCGAGGTATTGCGCCTTGGGCAGATAGCCCTCGGGCGGATCAATCTTGCCGGTGCGTTCGGTGCCCAGGCTCGCGATGGCGGCGGGAACATCGGGATACTTCGCGCCAGGCAGTTCGCCATCCAGCAGGAACTTTTCCGCAGTGGTGAGATGCGCGAGCTGCCAGGCGATATTGTTGGCACTGGCCACGGGGCGGGTCGTCAGCTCCGCGTCGGTCATGTCGCCGAGAAACATTTGCATGGTGTCTTTCGTTGACGTCAAGGCGATCTTGACGATGTCTTTGGCCTGCATTCGAATGTCCTTTCAATTAAGAAATTCGTACGGCGGGTCTCGCGGCGCGCGACCAAGCCTACACCGTTACTTTATTCGCATCAACCAGCGCTGGCGGAAGGGCGGCGCGCAAGCGTGCGATTTCTTCCTGCTTGCGGAAGATCCAGTCGGACGCGCCGATGCGGTGCAGTTTCCAGCCGAGGCGGGCCAGCATCTCCGGGCGTAAGCGATCGCGATCGCGGGCCGTGGCGGCCTGGGCGTGCATCGGGCCATCGAACTCGATACCCAGAATGAACTGCCCCGCCTGCTTCGGATCACGCACGCCGATATCCAGCCGGCACTGCCCACAGCCGACGAACGGCGCCGCCTCGAAACCGAGCTTCTTCAACTCGCTGAGCACGTCCTCGTGCAAGCCGGTCATCGGCAGCGGCGGCGCGTCGCTCTCGTCCACGAGCGCGGTGATGCCACGTTCGGCGAAATCGAGATAACGCCGCAGATGGGTAAGTCCCTTCGCCTGCGTGTTGCCAAGATTGAGATCGCGGGCCCGGATTGAGCTGACCACGATCAGCCGTTGCCTGGCACGCGTGACGGCAACATTCAGCCGGCGCTCGCCGCCCTCGCGATTGAGCGGGCCGAAGTTCAGCTCGATCTTACCTTGCGCGTCTCGGCCATAGCCGACGCTGAGCAGAATGACGTCGCGCTCGTCGCCTTGCACCGTTTCGAGGTTCTTGACGAAGAAGCCTTCGAGCCGATCGTTCTTGACGAAGCGTTCGAGATCAGGCTGTTCGCGAAGTTGGCGTTCGATCTCGTCCTCGACGGCGTCCATCTGGGCGTAGCTGAAGGCGATGACGCCGATCGTTTTTTCGGGCGACTTGCGATAGTGTTCGAGCACGATCCCCGCGACGACCTGAGCCTCACGCGGATTGTCGCGCCGGCCGCCGCGATCGTACACGCCGTCGGCGACGTGCTGAAGCTGCACGCCAAACGCGGGATGCTGGAAGCAGGCCGACGGGAAGGTGACCAGCGCGCCATCGTAGTAGCTCTCGTTCGAGAACGCGATCAGATGCTCGTGCTGGCTGCGATAATGCCAGCGAAGCATCTTCTGCGGCAACCCCGCGCCCAGGCAGGCGTCGAGAATGCTCTCGAAGAGCGGCGTTTCCTCCTCCTCGTCGCCATCATCGGCGTGTTGCTGAAAGAACGTGGTGGGCGGCAACTGCTGATTGTCGCCGGTTATCACGAGTTGATTGCCGCGGTAGATTGCGCCGACGGCGTCCTCCGGCAAGATCTGCGATGCCTCGTCGAAGACAATCAAGTCGAACTGCGCCTGGTCGGCATTGGCCGGCAGGAACTGGCTCACCGACAGCGGGCTCATCAACATGCACGGCTTGAGTTGCAGGAGCAGCGTCGGCAACGCGCCGAAGAGCTGCCGGAGCGGCAGATGCTTGGTCTTCTTGTGCGCCTCCTTCATGAGCAAGGCCACCTCCGCATCTTGGCTCCCCTCTCCCCTTGGGGGAGAGGGGCTGGTGGTGAGGGGTAGGCGTGTCGATTGCAACGGATCGAGGATGGCGGTGATGCGTGCCGCCCCCTGCGCCAATATCCGCCGATCAAGCTCTCTAAATTCCTTGAGTAGTTGCTCGTGCTCATTGCGGCGGTACTGGGCCAGCACGGCATCTTGCTGGAACATCGCATCGATCCAACCGCTCCAGAACGACTTCAGGAAGAGATCGACGACCTGTTCGCGAAGAACCTCCTGCTGTTGCAAGTGGTCCCAGAACGACCTGAGGCCCAGATGCCCGAATCGCTCGGGGAGATAACGCCAATCGACCCAGTCGGCGAGTTCGCCGACGCGATCGCGCCATTTCGTCAGCAGATCGAGCACTGTCTCCGGCAGATGTTCGCGCAGCGCCTTGCCGTCGAGCTGCGGTCCCGGCGCATCGTAGCGCAATTCCAGGCTGTGCAAGGCGTGTTCATACTGCTCCAGAGCTTGGCGAAGTTCGCGCGAGGACGGCGGCGTCCCGGCGGCGGCTTTCAAAATCGCCTCGCTCGAAATCGCAGGCGTTCGACTCCCCTCTCCCACCGGGAGAGGGGTTGGGGGTGAGGGTCCACCCTGCATCGCGCCGAGACGCTCGCGCAGGCTGCGCGCCCAGATGATCGCCTTGCGCAGATTGTCCCAATCGGTGCCGACGCCTTGAAATGCGGGGCCGAATTCCTTTCCCCAGCGGTCCGCCTCGGTCGCCTGCGACGCCTCGAAGGCGAGCAATTCTTCAGCCTGCCCGAGATCGGCGCCGAAAGCCTGCATGTCGGCCGGCAGCGCGGCGCCAAGCACCGAATCGGCGAGACCGGCAAACAGATTGAGCGACGCCTGCACATCCTTCGCGTATTGCGTCAGTGCCGACAGAGCGCACTCGTCGAAGCGAGCGCCAACGCTCGCCAGCCGATCCATCGGCAAGATCGCCTGTACTTCCTCCGTAAGGTGCGACCAGGCGACGAACGATTCCGTTAACCGCTTGACGGCAGCGCGGACCTTCTCCGGGGCTGAACCGGCCGTCAACGCCTCCACGCATTTGGGGGGAAAGCGATCACACTCGAACTGCTCTGCCAACTCGTGAGCTTCGACCGCATGGCGGACGGCTCTCTCGGCAGTCTCGATGTCGGTGTCGAGCCCTTTTTCATAGCGGCCCAGAAGCTTGGCGCGCTGCGCCTGGTCGGCATCGAGCTGCGCCTTGTCGGCAAGCGCCTGGCCGCCGAGCTGCATGTCATGCGCAACCGTGGCCGGCAGGTCCTCCATCGGCCGGCACTTCGCGATGGCCCGGCGATCCTTGCGATACTGCCAACTGAAGAGACGCCACCAGCTCTGGTACGGGCCGGCATAGGCCTGGCCGATGCGAACCAAGTCGAGGTCGAAGAGCTTCGCATCGTAAATCTTCAGCAGGTGCTGGCGGTTCTGCTTGTAGCGCACGAACGCGGCCTTGGATGACACGATCACGCCTTGCGCAACCTTGGCGACCTGGCGATTTTCCAGCCAGCTCTTATCGGGGGGCTCGTTGATGATGCCGAGGTTGGCCAGACGAACGAAGGCACGCAGCGATTCCACCGAGGGGTCGAGCTTCATTTCGCCGGTGCTCGCCGTGGCGCTGGAGCCGGCGCCGACAGGGATCGGCAAGACGAGCCATTTTTCGACGGCGCGCAGTTCGGTCAGCCAGGCGGGGACGCGTTTTTGCGTCTCGGCCGCCCAGGCGCGCAGCTTCTGCTGGAGCTTGAGAAAACTCACGCCGCTCTCGTCGCCGGGCGCCAGGAGCGCGCCAGCAGACTTCCAGGCTTGGTCGATCTTCACCGCCGATCCGCTCGCCAGTTTCCAGAGCCCGTTGCCGTAGCGATCGGTCAACGGCTTACGCGCCTGGCCGAGGCGTTGCGCTTGCTCTGCGCATTTCTCGAAGTCAGCAGAGAACGCGACGAAATCCGGCGTCGTCAGCCAGTGCGGCATTGTGTTGGCGGGGCGTTTCTCCAGCAGGTCGCCCAGCTTCAGCAAATCCGAGGACGCGCCGCGCACGCCGAGTTGATTGGCGTACTGCTCGGCAGCGGCGCGCAGCTTGTCGTCCCGGGCGCGCACGCGGTCGATCAGGCTGACGACCTCGTCGCGCAGTTGCAGCGAGTAGCGCTCCGCCTTGAATCCTCGCCAGGGATAGTTAATTTCCGTGCGAATGTGCCAATGGTGCTGCAAACGCTGAAGTAGTTGCTTCAATTCGTCGAGGTGGCTCGGCACGAACTCCGCCGACACCAACTTCATCGTCGCGTCGCCGCTGCGGCGGATGGCGGGCAGGCCGAGCGGGACCATCGGCAGCCCCTGCCAGCGCGGCAACTCGGCGAGCGCGGACCAGACGGTATGCTGCATCGGCTCGCGCTGCTGGTGCAGCGCTTGCACATAGCGGTTCACCTGCGCACGCCGCGCTTGCAGGCGGGTAAAATCCTCCTCGCTCGGCTGCGGCAGCGGCGCCAATTTTTCCTGGAAGCAGCGGGCCAGCTCCTTGATCACCTCGCGTTTGTTTGCCTTGTGGCTGTGCAATTCCAGGCAGAACTCGCCAAGGCCGACGGCGGTCAAGCGTTTGAAGACGACTTCGAGGGCCGCCATCTTCTCGCTGACGAAGAGGACCTTCTTGCCCTGAGCGATGCGGTCAGCGATAAGGTTGGCGATCGTTTGGCTCTTGCCCGTCCCCGGCGGGCCGATGAGCACGAAGCTCTCGCCGCGGGCCGCCGCCTCCAGGCAAAGCCGCTGGCTGCCGTCGGCGTCGAGGATGTGATACACTTTGCGAGGATCGAGCCTTTCGTCGAGCTCCTTCTCCAGGAGCGGAGAAACCTTCGGCAGCAGCGCCGGCGTCCCGGCCAGAGTCTGCACTATCGGATGAGACTGCGCGCGGGCGGCATTGTCTTGCAGATCCTGGAAGATGACGCCTTTGAAGAAGGAGAACAGCGTCAGGGCGACGCTCGCATGCACCTCCCAGCCCGGTAGGCCGCTGATTGCTGCCTTCACCTCGGCGAGATATTGATCGGGCTTCGTCACATCCCAATCGGCAGGCGCGGCTGGCATGCGGAAATCGAAGTCTTGTTTCAGGCGCGCCGCCAGGGCCGGGTTGGCGATCGGATCCTCTTCCAGAGCGCTGAGCTGGAACGGATCCTTGAGCGAATGGCGTTTGAGTTCGACTGGCAGCAGCAGGATCGGCGAACGAAAAACTTCGTCCTCCTCATCGCGCCATTCGAGGATGCCGAGCGAGAGATGGAGGATGTGCAGGCCGCGCTCGCGATAGTCGGTCAGGGCGCGGCGATACAGATTCGTGAGGATCTTCAGCAAGTTCTGCCGGTCGGTTTCGCAGGTGAGCAATTGGTTGTCGCGCGGTGGCAGGGGAGCCTTTGCCGTGTCGTTCTTTTTCTCGGTTTTTGTGTCCGCGGCAGGGAAGTGGAAGAGCCAGGTCTTGCCCTGAACGAGTAGATGACTGTAGGCCTTCATCAAGTCTGGCTGCACGATGTCGAGATAGGTGCTGTGGTTCGGCTTCAGACTGAGCAACGGATTGCGGCGTGTGAGGTCAATGAGGTTGTTACGCCATCGTGCCAAGGCCGACGCGACCAGATCAGCGGGTGTAGGCATACTCGTCTCGGAACGCGGGAACGGTAGAATTTGCTCCAGATTGTTGTAGTCAAAGTAGGAGCGATTTGCCCGCTGCGCCAGGCACGGACAGACCTTCCATGTGCTATGGGCGATTCCAGACGGAAGACCATTCATGACCACCTCCTTGAAATACGTTCCCGCCAGCGCCCTCATCACCGGCTGGGACTTCTCGACCAGCGGCGTCAAGTGCCTGGCGTTTGATGTCGAGGGCAACACGGTTGCCGATATCCGTCTGCCGACCGACCTGTGGACGAAGGGGCGCGTCGCCGAGTTGAACCTGATGCAGCTCGAAGGCCAGGCCCGCGCGAGCGTTCGCGCCATCGCCCACGCACTGCGTGAGAAGGGGCGACTGCACGATTGGCTGGCGGGCGGCATCTCCGCCACGCACCACACGGCCGGCCGCATCGACGCCCAGCACAACCAGGTCCGTCGGGCTATCTGCTGGAACGATCCGAGTCTCGCCAAATATCATGAAATCGGCGTGGAGCGTCTCGGCGGCGAGGAGCACGTGCGCGAACTGCTCGGAGGCCCCTGGGCGATTCGCTACAGCCTCAGCCATCTCGTCAAAGATGAAACGACGCTGGACGACGAAGATTGGCGGCGCACCGACAAGATCCTCACCCACGGCGCCCTCGCCGCGGGCTACCTCACCGGCAACTTCGACGTCATCAGCGTTTCCTCCGCGGCGTCCACCGGCATCATGAATTTCGAATCCCGCGTGTGGTGCGAGGAGATGCTCGACGCTTTGGAAGACCCCGATCATCGCAAACTGGTCCTGCAGCAGTTGCCTCGCATCGTCCACCAGTTCGAGCCGATCGGCCCCCTGCGGTCCTCGCTCGTCCTTGAGGCGCGGCTCGATCCGGGCCACGTGCCGATGGTGTTCCCGACGTCGGACGATCAGCAGGCCGGCCTGATCGGCGGCGGCGCGGTCGATTCCGGACAGATGGCGATCATCCTTGGCACCTCCGCGGTCGTCAATTCGTCGTCCATGAATCTCCCCAAGACGGACAAGCTCGACGTCATGCGCCTCAACTGGGACCCGTATCTGTGGATGCGCTGCTACAACAACGGCGCCCAGTTCTTGAACGAGATTGTCGGCAAGAAACCCAAGTGGAGCGGCCTCGACGCCGAAGGAAGCCAGGCGCCGGCGGGGTGCGACGGTGCGATGGTGTTGCCGTTCATCTTTGCGGAACCTTCGCTCGGCATCAAGAAACCCCGCTTCCGCTGGCTGCCCAAGAAGCCGCGCGAGCGCGGCACACGCTATCGCGCCGCCCTGGAGGCGCTGGCCTATCTGATCGCGCTCGGGGTGAAACAGCATGAAAAAGGAGGCCAGGCGATCACGCGCATCACTGTCTCCGGCGGCGTCGCGCGCAGCGAGTTGATGTGCAAGATTCTGGCAAGCGTGCTCGGCAAGCCGATTCAGTTGCTGGCGTCGGATGAAGGCCCCGCCCTCGGCGCCGCGGTGACGGCGCTGGCGGCGATGGAAAATCACCTGCGCCAGGAGCACGGCGAGAAGCCGACGTTCACGGTGGCCGACGCGGTGGCGAGGATGGTACGCTTCCGCGCGACCGTGGAGCCCGACCCAAAATGGGCGGAGGTTTATGCCAAGGGCTTGAAGAAATTCGAGAAATCGGCGGGGATCATGAAGAAGTGATCATCGTTTAGCCGTTCGCCTTCGGCGAGCGCGAGTCCATTCGACGCGCTCGCCAAGGGCAAGCGGCTAAACGCGTCACGGAATCCAATTCGCGTCCGCCGTCACGGTCTGGCAAAACGCCGCCAGCAATTTCGCGGCGTTGTCGAGGTCCTTCAGGCTGACGATCTCGACCGGGCTGTGCATGTAGCGATTTGGAATGCTCACCAATCCGGCAGCGACGCCTTCGCGGGCAAGCTGAATCGCGTTGGCATCGGTGCCGGTCGCCTTCGGTACGCCGCGTGTCTGGATCGTGATGTCCTGCGACTTGGCAGCGGCGACGAGCCGTTCGTGGACGTGCGGGTTGATGTTTGGCCCGCGGAAGACAACGGGGCCGCCGTTCAGCTTCGTTTCGCCGAGTTGCTTCTTTTCATTGCCCGGCATGTCGGTCGCATGGCAAACATCGACGGCGATGCCGACGGTCGGCTGAATACCGTACGCACTTGTCGTGGCGCCGCGCAAGCCAATTTCCTCCTGCACCGTGGAGACGCAGAATACTGCTGCTTGCAGTGGTTTGCCGTGCAAGAGACGCAGCGTCTCCATGACCGTCCAGACGCCGACCTTGTCGTCGCAGCCCGGCGAGGTCAACAGGTCGTTGCGCAATTCCTGGCACGACAACTCAACGGTGATGGTGTCGCCGAGAGCCACGAGCGACTCAGCCTCCGCGCGGTCCTTGGCCCCGATATCGATCCAGATGTCGATGAATTCCGGGACTTTCTTGCGCTCCTCCGTGGTCAGCATGTGCGGCGCCTTGCGCGCCACGACGGCGCCAACCGGACCGTCCTTGGTCCATACGCACAGCCGATGCCCCAGGAGGATCTGCATGTCCCAGCCGCCCATCGGTTGGACGTAGAGGAATCCTTCCGCATCGATGTGTTGCACCATGAGCGCGAGCTGATCGCAGTGTCCCGCGAGCATGATGCGCGGCGAGCCGGTCGGATTGATCGCGGCGATGACGTTGCCGTGCAGGTCCGTGCGCAGCTCGTCGGCGAACGGCTTGGCCCAGGCGCGGACGACCGCCTGGATCTTCTGCTCGTAGCCGGATGGGCTGGGGGTGGTAAGCAGCTTTTTCAGGAATTCGAAGGACATATCGTGCATAGTGCTTCTCGTAGGGTGGGTCGAGCGCAGCGAGACCCACCAATGTTTGCAATAGCTGGTGGGTCTCGCTGCGCTCGACCCACCCTGCGACATCAATCATCCACCTCAACATGGATGTTTTGCTTATACGATTTCTCGCCGACGCGCAGCACCGCCGTATAGGTGCCCGCCGGCACTGGATTGAAGACGCCTTGCTTGGAGTCTGCGTAGTTCAGGCGCCAGCGCAGATGCTGCAAGCCGGCGGCCGCGGCGCCCTTGAACTCGGTGATCTTCTTGCCGTCACTATTGAGGATCGTCACAGTCGGCGTCTGTGCGGGCTTGTCGCGCAGGTGGAAGTAGAGCCCAGCACCGTACGGAGCGTTCTCGCCGACGAAATTCTTGATACCGAGTGTTTCCTTGGTTCGCTGCCGATAGGCCGTCGCGGGTCGAACCGGACAGAAGTGGACCTCCGCGCCAAGTGCCTTCGCCGTCAATTCCTGGAGCGGCAACACGTCCATGATCCAGATCGCCCGGCCATGAGTTCCGATAACGAGTTCACGATCGCGCGGATGCACCACCAGATCGTGTATCGGCACGGTCGGCAGGTATTTTTGCTTATGCCAGGTCTTGCCGGCGTCGAGCGAAATGAACAGGCCGAATTCGGTGCCGACGTAGAGCAGGTCTCTGTTGACGGGGTCCTCGCGGATAACGTAGATCGGGCCGACTTCGGGAAGGTTGTTCGCAATCGAAGTCCAGCTCAAGCCGTGATCGGTGCTCCTGTAGAGGTATGGCTTGTAGTCGTCGTTGCGATGCCGATCGACGGCGAGATGGACGGTTCCCTTTGCGAATCGCGAAGTTTCCAGGCGGCTGATCCAGCGATTTTGGTTGGGCAGCAGGTTTGACAGGTCGGTCCAGACCCTACGTTTCCAGTCCTTGCAGACCCAGATATTGCCGTCGTCCGTGCCGACGTAGAGGACGTGGTCTTCGAGCGCGGACGCAGCAATCGTGGTGATGGTGTTGCCGCGATAATCGTTGAGGCCGGGCTTGCCGCGCGTCAGATCGGGGCTGACGACCTGCCAGGTGTCGCCGCGGTTGGTGGTGGCGAAGACGTGGTTGCCTCCGTAGAAGACTTCATCGTCGGCGTAGGGGGATTGCAGAATCGGGCACGACCAGTTGAAGCGGAAGTCGCCCGTTCCTTTGGGCATGGGCGGATTGAGGTTCGTCTTCTCTTCCTTGGAGTCGAGGCGAGGTTTGATGTCGGTGGTCGAACCGGTGCGGACGTTGTTGCGGCGCAGGATGCCGTACTGGCCTTCGCAATAGACGATGTCGTCGTCCTTGGGATGCACCTGGCAGTAGTAGCCGTCGAAGCCGAGGATGTTGAACCAGCGTGAAAGCGGGATGCCTGCCGCCTCGCGCGTGGTGCTCGGTCCGCCCCAGGTGCCGTTGTCTTGCAGGCCGCCATAGACGCGGTAGGGTTTGCGCATGTCGACGCCGACGGCATAGAATTGCGCGATGGGCAGGTTCTTCAGGTGTTCCCAGGTGGCGCCCTTGTCGTAGGAGAAGTTCATGCCACCGTCGCAGCCGAGGACGAGGTGATGCGAATCACGCGGGTCGATCCAGAGGGCGTGGTAATCGACATGGGTGCCCTTGGCGCTGTTGCCCTCGATGAATTTCTTGCCGCCGCTGTTGGAGACGTGGAAGTTGATGCCGAGCACGTAGAGGCGCTGATCGTTGTTGGGATCGACGCGGATCTGGCCATAGTAGAACGGGCGTGGGACCAGCGAGTTGAGGTGCTTCCAGGTCTTGCCCTTGTCGTCGGAGCGGAAGATGCCGCCGGCATCGAGGTCAAGCTTCTGGTTGGCGAGCTGTCCTTGCACGGTGATGGTCGTCTTGTCGGTCTGCACGACGGCGAAGACGATGTTGGGGTCCTTCCGCCAGATGCTGAAGCCGCAGCGGCCCAGCGGGCGCTCCGGCAAGCCAACAGTCATTTTTTCCCAGTTCTTGCCGCCGTCGATCGTCTTGAGAAGCCCGCTGCCCGGCCCGGTCTGCACTTTGGGATTGCCGCCGGAGAACGCATCGCGGCGGACGTGATAAGCGGCGGTGTAAAGCAGCTCAGGATCGTCGGGATCCATGGCCAGATCGATGCAGCCGGTGTTGTCGTTGATGGCGAGGACGTGCTCCCAGGTCTTGCCGGCGTCGGTGGTCTTGAAGACGCCGCGTTCCTTGTTGGGGCCCCAGAGTTTGCCCAGGGCGGCGACGTAGCCGATGTCGGGATTCTTGGGATGAATGACAATTCGGCCAATGTGCTCGGTCGCCTTCAGCCCCATGTGCTGCCAGGCCTTGCCGCCGTCGGTTGACTTGTAGACGCCGTCGCCCCAGGAGACGCTGTTGCGGGCGTTGGCTTCGCCGGCGCCGACCCAGACGAGGTCGGGATTCGATTGGCACACCGCGACGGCGCCGAGCGCAATCGTCGTCTCACGCTCGAAGACCGGCTTCCAGGTGGTGCCGTTGTTGATCGTCTTCCACAGCCCGCCCGACGCGCTGGTGACGTACATGATGCGAGGCTCTTTGTCGTACACTGCAACTTCGGTGATCCGTCCGCTCATGTTCGCCGGCCCGATGCAGCGGGCTTTGAGCGTTTGCAGGAACTGGTCCGTTTCTTGAGCCGAGGCGAGCCAGGGGGTCAAGAGCACGAACAGGCACAGAAGGAGCAGACGTTTCATCGTCGATTCCCGTCGCTGGAGGATGAGAGGCGAGAGGTTGTCAGTCTAACGATAGGAATACGGGGGCGGCAAGCGGGAAAGGGAAGTTGTTGCGGCGCTCGCCAAAGGCGGACGGCTCAACGAAATCGAAAAGCATCAGCGTGGCCCGGGTTTGTCTCCGGTTGGTAGTTTCCTGGTCACCGGGTCCGACAACGGCTCCGGGGGCAGCACTTGAATCTGCGGGCCGGGCCTGTCCTGCGTCGCCGACCGCGCCGGTTCGCCCTTCGCGCCCGGCGTACCGAAGCCCAGGGCTGGATCCAACGGCAACGCGGGCAGCAACGGATCGGGGCGTGCTGTCGGCTCAGTTTTGCCCTTCGCCGCCTCGAGCGATTCGCTGACAAAGAGGTTGTTTTGCACGGCCACCAGGTCGACCATCTTGCGCAATCGTTCCTCGGCACGGAAGGCGATCTCCGCCGACGGCGCCGGGCCCCATAGCACCGCCACGCGATCAGTCACGACCACGCCGAGGTTCCATGTGGCAAGGGCAGGATCGTCCGCGAGTAGCTTGCGTGCCTTGATGGTGTGGCGCACGTCGGCCGACAGATCGGCGCGCTGCTGGTTCGGTCCGGCCGGCATGGACGCAGCGGTCCCCACAAGGACAAGTGCCGACAACAGCAATCGATGGCAACAACACATGCGCGCGACTCACGGAATCACTCATCCTTGAGATTGGGTTGATCCTGGGCACTGAGGCAGACATGATGACACGCCTCACATCTCAATTCTTGCGGCAAAGCGGCCCAAAGGAAACCCCATGGCGTCCATTTCGGTGAACTTCGACCCAGCGCGGCGGTAAACTCTGCGTGCGGTAGGGTTTCTCAAGGCGACTATTTTCGAAAGTCATCGCCGACCACGAAAAACGTCTGAAGTTCGATCAGACGAGCAGCAGAAACTAGTTTCCCTATATGGCCGCCGTTTAGGCGAACGGCAGCAGAAAAAGTACCCTCGCTCCCGTACCCGTGTTGGGTCGATTGCATGCATGCGACGAATTCCAGATCAACAACCTCTTGGTGTATAATAAGTTAAGCCGATTCGTTGCAGACACCCCCCCCTCCATGCAACGTATGCGCCAGAACGGGTAGTTTTACATCTGCCGCTCGCCTTACGGCGGGTATGCAGCGTGCCCGCCGTAAACGGCGGGCTATATGCGGAAGCGTCGCTAGCCTTGCTTATGAACGCATATACACTATAATGGCGCCATGCTCGACAATTTGCCGCGCGAAGATGTGACGAACGCCATCGACACGATGGTCGAGGAACTGCTAGACGCCGCCAAGCTCGCGCAGCCGCCGATCGATACGATTGCGTTGGCACAGCAGCATCTCGGCATGGTGGTCGTCCTCGATCAACGGCAGCCGCAGCGAGGGCGGGCGCAACGCGCGCTCGGCAAGAAGCAGATCTACTTGAAGCCGGAGCCGCGCGAGGAGCGCCATCAGTGGACGGTCGCGCACGAGATCGGCGAACATCTCAAGAGCGAATTGCTGGCGCGGCTCGGGATCGCGCCGAACGAAGCCAAAGCGATGGCGGGCGAATCGCTGGCGAACCTGTTCGCGTATCGGCTGCTGGTGCCGACCTGCTGGTTTGCCGAGGACGCGAAGACGATGGATTACGATTTGCTCGACCTTAAGAATCGCTATTCGACATCAAGCCACGAGGTGATTGCCTGGCGATTTCTCGACCTGCCGGAGCCATGCGTGGTGACCATCATCGACAACGAGCACATCCACCGCCGCCGCTCGAACGCCTGGCCGACGCGGCGTGAGCTGGTGCCGGCAGAGGAGCAATGCTGGAAGTTTGTGACGCAAAAGAGCAAGCCGAAGCTGGTGCGCGACGACGAGTGGACCGTACAAGGCTGGCCGGTGCATGAGTTGGAATGGAAGCGGGAGATCTTGCGGAGCGTGCGGATGGACGCGTGATTCAGACCCGCAGTCATGCTCGCTTGGCGGTTTCGCGCCCACGGGGTGACGATTTTTTTTCGCGCAATCCGTTTTTTTTCTTTGCACCAGCCCCCAGGTTGCCGTACAACCGAGTGTCTTTCATTCATCTTCATGCGCCATGGGGTCGCGGTTGTTGGGGGGTAACAGTTCCGGCGATATGTGTCGCGCGGAATTGGCCGCGGCCCCTAATTTCACGTCGCGTTTTTTTGTTGTCGCTCGTTTTACGCTTCTTCGAAGCGTCGCTAACCGCGTGCGTGGGGAACTACGCCGCGCGCCGCGCCGTTTCGGTCGCCCAGCGCTGGTGCAGGAATTGCGTGAGCGCCGCCCCGAACTGAATCTCGATGATCTCATCCTCGAGTGCCGCCCCAAATTCGCGCAAGAGCGCGTCCTTCACGTCAAGCGCTTCGTCAAAATCTTCACGATAGACGACATGGGCATCGGCCTGCCCTTCGACGAGGGCGCCGATCGCTTCGGCCAGGTCCGGCCAATCCGAGTACGCGAAGTGCGTGCCTGGGAAGAGCGAAGTCAGCAGTTCACCGAAGCGTCGGCCTAGTAACTGGCGCGAGGGGAGCACGTAGAAGGTGGCCATGAGGCGGAATCCTTTCGCAGCGACAATGGTCCTGCGAATGGGATCGACCGCCCGCGGATGACGAGTTGGCAGGTAATAAAGCGATTCGCACCGGCCAATGTGGCGGACCCTGGCACAGCCCGCATAAGCCGGAGATCTTATCAGGAGCGGCATCTTCCGAGCCTGAAGCGTGAGCGACAACAAACAAACATCTTCGCTTACGCTTCAGGCTCGGACGCAGTTGCCAGGTGCACCGCGTCCTGCAACCCATCGATCTGCTCGGGAAACACCGTGCGCACGTCGAATACCACCACGCCGGCCCGGACCCGGGCCATCACCGCAGGCGTACCCACGCGCAAACGGTGCGCAAAATCTGCGTCGCCAAGATCGCGCGGCTTCACCTCGACGACCCACGTTTTCATCTGCTGGTCCGGCAAGGAACCGCCGCCGACATAGGCCACGTCTTCCGCCGTCGCAACCGATGCCAGCGCCGTGTTTGCGCGCAGGCGCGTTGCTAACTCCTCGGCGAGACTCTGCAATTCATGGAGCGGCAAGCCCAGCAGCCGCAGGACCGGGATCTCACGCAATGCGATCTCCTCATTGAGGTAGATGCGCAGGGTCGCTTCCAGGGCGGCCAGGGTCATCTTGTCGCAGCGGAAGGCGCGCATCAGCGGGTCCTTTTCGATCCGCTGGATGTATTCTTTCTTGCCGGCGAGGATGCCCGCCTGCGGACCGCCCAGGAGCTTGTCGCCGCTGAAGAGCACGAGGTCGGCGCCGGCGGCGATGCTGGATCGCGCGATCGGCTCGGCGGCGAAACCGAAGCGGCTGAAGTCGAGCAGAGCGCCCGAGCCGATGTCGTCGATCACGGGCAGGCGGTGCTTCTTGCCGAGGGCCACGAGTTCTTCTGTCGTGACCGATGCGGTGAAACCCGAGATGCGATAGTTACTGGTGTGAACCTGGAGGAGGGCAGCCGTCTGCGGGTTGATCGCCTTCTCGTAATCGCTCAGGCGGGTGATGTTGGTGGCGCCGACCTCGCGCAGGATCGCCCCCGAGACGCCCATGATTTCGGGGATGCGAAAGCTGCCGCCGATCTCGATGAGCTGGCCGCGCGAGACGATGACTTCGCGTCCCTGGCACAGTGCCCTCAGCGCGATGACGGTGGCCGCCGCGTTGTTGTTGACGACGGTGGCGGATTCGGCGCCGGTGAGCCGGGCTACCCACGCCCGGATTGGATCTTGCCTGGACGAGCGTTTGCCGGTGTCGAGATCGAGTTCGAGATTGAGATACCCGCGTGCTGCCTCATACGCCGCCTTGGCCGCCGACTCCGCGATGGGGGCACGGCCAAGGTTGGTGTGCAGCACGATGCCGGTGGCGTTGATGACGGAGCACAGCCGCGGCCGCAGGTCGTTGCTCAGACGCTCGGCGACGTTGGCCGCGATGGTTCCTTCGGCGGCCTCGCCATTGAGTGTTTGGCCAACCGCAAGGCGGGCGCGCAGTTCCGAAAGCTCAACGCGAATCGCTTCGACGATTGAATCGTGGTCGTGCCGCTCCGCCAGAGCGGCGATGGCGGGCAGCAGCAAAACCTCATGCACCGCTGGCAGGTTGCGGAACGGATTGTCGCTGTTTTTCATGGTTCGGATCGGTGGGCGCCGCTGGGATTCAATCAATTTTCTTCGAGGTTCATCTTATCGCAGCGACGCTGGCCCCACAATGAGGAATCTGCTCGGCGCGGCCAGGTTTGACAATCCGAGCCTGAGCGCCAGCGAAGGGCAGCAACGGCCCTTCGTTGGCGCTCAGGCTCGGACAATAACGTCAAAAAAGAAGCACGCCCGGGGAACGCCCCCGGGCGCCTTCTCATTGGGGAAGAGTTGGTGCCTTGGTTGGGAACCGGCTTCGAGGCCGAGGAAGCGGGCAACGAAAACTCACGTCGCCCTCATTTGCATTCCAATAACGCGGCACGCCGATCGACTTGCGCAACTTTTTTTTGTTTTTCATGCGGGCTGAGATACCCGCATGTTCATTCGTTCATTCTTGCGAAACAATCAGAGCCCGAAGCGTAAGCGAAGTTTTCTGCTAATCCCTCGGTAACGCTTCGGGCTCGGAAATACGGGGATCGAGTGGTGAGAGTCGGGATTGAACCGACGACCCCAGCCTTTTCAGGGCTGTGCTCTACCAGCTGAGCTATCTCACCGAACCCTTGTTTATTCAGGGTTTTCTGACATTTTCTTGACGTGCGGGCCGACGAGCATAGACTGACGACACCCGTTACGACACCCGGTCAAGAAATTGGCTATCCGCGTCAACGGATAGCCGGGTGCCACGGTGAGACTACCTTCGCAAGGGAGCAGTCACCATGACAGAGCATCATTCTAACGCGCCCGCGCGCCCACGAAAAGCCCGCAAGCCGAAAAAGCCCAAGAAACCCCACAAAGACTATCCTCTCTTCGCCCACGCTAACGGCCAATGGGCAAAAAAAAGTCCGACAACGGACTCATTTCTTTGGCGTATGGTCCGATCCGCAGAAAGCCCTGGAAGGTTGGCTTGACGAGAAGGACGACCTACTCGCCGGCCGTATTCCCCGATCCCGACACCCGGACGACGACCGCACCCTACGTGATCTTGTCAACCGCTTCCTCACCACAAAGGCAATGCTGCGGGACAATGGTGAGTTGTCCCCCTATACGTGGAAAGCCTATCACGACGTTTGCGACGAGCTCATCGCGACGTTTGGACGGGATCGGCTCCTGACCGACGTGCTCCCGGAAGATTTTGAGAAACTCCGCGCCAGATGGGGAGTGAAATGGGGGGCCGAACGGTTGGCGACGGAAATCAACAGAAGTCGAATCGTTTTCAATTTCGGGTATAAGAATGGTCTGATCGACCGGCCCATGCGTTACGGCGAAGGCTTCAATCGGCCTGCGAAAAAAGTGTTGCGCCTCAACAAAGCGGCGAAAGGTCCCAAGATGTTTGAGGCCGATGAACTGTGCCGTATGATCCATAAGGCCGCGCAACCCATGAAGGCGATGCTGCTCTTGGCAATCAACGCGGGTTTCGGCAACAACGATATCGCCCAGATGCCGATGACGGCGCTGGACCTCCATGGCGCCTGGCTCAGCTACCCTCGACCAAAAACCGGAATCATGCGGCGATGCCCGCTCTGGCCGGAAACGATCAACGCCCTCCAGGCATGGCTCAAGGAACGCCCGGAGCCGAAAGACGAGGCATCCGCTGGGTTAATGTTTCTGACAGTCCGCGGTCACGGCTGGGCAAGGGATATCGGGGATAGGCCAATATCCCATACTTGTCGGAAGCTACTCGACGCCCTCGACATCAAGGGCAATCGGAATTTCTACGCCATCCGGCACACCTTCGAGACCATCGGCGGCGAGTCGCGCGACCAGGTCGCCGTGGATGCAATCATGGGTCATTGCGATGGAAGCATGGCCGGCGCTTACCGCGAGCGCATTAGCGACGAACGGCTCCTCGCCGTGGCGGAGCACGTGCGTCGTTGGCTGTTCGGCGTTGGCGCCAAGAAGCGGGTGAAGAAATCTGCCGCCAACCGCTGATGAAGCGGCGGCGCCCGCGAGCTTGCCCTTAAGCAGACTGAAGAGGCGTAGCATGGAACGGCCGAAATCCTATGGATAGAATGGCTGAATGGTTCATGCAGGGATCTACCGCAGTTGGTTTTCCTCATGGTCAGGGTAAGGAAAACAGTAGCCCTTCACGGGCAGCTGGCTTCGGCTTGCCCGGTTTTCGGCCACTGCTTATCATGTCGCGTTATGACGACCGCAGGGACGCTACCGTGCGCAGGATGCGCCAGGCTGGAACAACAGTTTAAGGAACTCCAAGCTCGGTTTGCG
>SHZY01000174.1 GCA_009692065.1 Gemmataceae bacterium | reverse complement strand
CGCAAACCGAGCTTGGAGTTCCTTAAACTGTTGTTCCAGCCTGGCGCATCCTGCGCACGGTAGCGTCCCTGCGGTCGTCATAACGCGACATGATAAGCAGTGGCCGAAAACCGGGCAAGCCGAAGCCAGCTGCCCGTGAAGGGCTACCTGGTTTCTTAACGATGTAATCGCTATAATCGGGGCTGGATTTATGGTTTGGAAGACGATCGCGGTAGGATTTGATACGTCCGAGCCTGAAGCGTCAGAAGGAAAGCACACCTTCGCTGACGCTTCTCGGACAATGCGTCAATCCTGGCCGCGTTGAGAGGTCAGAACGGCCGATTGGCCAACCGGCTTTGGATCATGCGCTCCAGCCCGCTCAAGACTGCCGGGTCGGGCCGGCCCACGTGGTGCCACAGGATGTCTCCCTGCTCGCTCAGCAAAATCAACGTCGGCAATCCTTCGATGCGGAAGTGCTTGCCCGCGTCAAAGGCGCCGACATGGCCCATCAGTTGGCGATACGTTAGCTGCATCGACGTGCACAGCCGATTTACTGCCTCGGCTTCGCGCCGCTCGTCTGCCCCCTTCTCGATGGCGATGCCTAGCACTTCGAGGCCGCGCCCGGAATACTGCTGGTTCAGGCGGTTCAAGGCCGGCATGCTGTCCTTGCAATAGATGCAATGGGTCCCCCAGAAGTCGATGAGGATGAGCTTGCCGGCGCCGTGTTTCTTGTACTCCCAGGTTTGCCCCTTGCTGTCCTTGAGCGCGAGATTCTCCAGATGATTGCCGACGAGAACGCAAGAAGGCACGCGCGTCGGCCCGGTATCGAGCTTGGAATCGTTGGGCTTCAGCGGCGGCAGCGGCCCCTTGTTCGGCGGAATGATCAGCGTCGGCAGACGGTCCTTCAACGGATTTTCGACTACGCCGGGCACGAAGGTCGGATTTCTTACGGACGGTCCCGGCACCTTGATGGTGGTAGGCAGACTCGGCTCCGCAGCCGGCTTTGCGCTGCCCAGGCCGATGAGTGGGTCGGGCGGCGTCGCGCCGTTCTTGTCGCCGCCGATTGCTTCCGCGGGGTTGCCGGGAAGCGCCGGCGTATCGCTGTTGGCGAGCTCCTCGCGGATCGGAATCAGCACGCGCACATTCGGCGCGCTTGTCAGCACGGCCCCCGCGAGCATCTTGTCGCCGAGCTTGGTCCTCGCGATCAACCGATACGCCGCGCCTTGCTTGACCCCCTGGATGATGAAATGCCCGTGGGCGTCGGCGGCGACATCGATCGGCGCGCCGGCGTTCTTGTCATCCAGACTTACCCAGCGGACATAGGCGTTGCCCATCGGGCGGTGATAGGCATCGACAACCGTGCCCGCCAGCACCGAGGTCCCCTTGCTTGCCGAGGTCGGCGTCGCTCCAGGAACCGTCATCGGAGCGGTGGGCAAGGTCGGCGGCGTCGGCACGAGGGGATCGTTGATCGCCGGGAACTTGGGCGGAGTCGCGCCTCCGCCGGCCGGCCCTTGCACGCCGTTCGTGTTCTTCTTGAACAGCGAACAGCCTGCGCCGGTCGTGCAGAGTATTGCCAAAACAATCATGCAGGAAATGACCCGCATGGGGTGGAACCTCGTCAGGTGGTGGACTCGCTGATGTGAAACAGGGGCTAAATGTATTCTCTTTGCATCGGGCCGAACATCCGATTTCTTGAGAAAATCCGTTTCCTCCGCTATATCAAGAGAATTGGTTCAGCCGGCGAGCTCGCTCGCCGCAGACGGCACGGCGAGCAAACTCGCCGGCTAAACACGCCGTCTACCTTTAGCATGTCGCCCTGCGGTCGGGAGGTCAACAAAATCGATGAGCGAATCGGGCGAATGGATAAGAATCCGAGGTGCGCGCACGCATAACCTGCAAGCCTTATCACTTGACTTGCCGCGCAACGCCCTTACTGTCATCACCGGCCCCAGCGGCTCGGGCAAAAGCTCGCTCGCGTTCGATACGCTCTTCGCCGAGGGTCGCCGTCGTTACCTTGAAACCCTGCGTGGCGACAAGCGTGCCATCTTCCAGCAATTGCAGCGCCCCGACGTGGACGCCATCGAAGGCCTGCCGCCCGTCATCTGCGTCTCCCAGACCACCACCCAAACGCGTGCGCGCAGCATGCTGGCCACGGTGACGGAGATTCACGATCACCTTCGGCTCCTGTGGGCGCGCTTCGGCACGCCGCATTGCCCCATCTGCACCCTCCCAATCCACAAACTCACGCTGGCCGAGATTATCCGCGCCACGCTGGCGCAGGCTGGCCGCAAGATCTTCGTGCTTGCCCCACTGGTGCAGAATCAGCCAGGCGATCATAAGCAGCACTTCCAGCACATCCGCACCAGCGGCTTCCTGCGTGCCCGCGTCGATGGCGTCTTGATGGAGATCCGCGACACACCGAAGATCGACCCGAAGATCCCGCACACCATCGAGCTGATCGTCGATCGGCTCGTCGTGAAGCCGACCATCGAGGAACGGTTGCGCGAATCGCTGACGACGGCGATCCAGCATTCCGGCGGCCGCGTCATCATCACCGATATCGAAACGGGCGACTGGCACGACGATGTCTACAGCACCAAGTACGCCTGCGCAGCTTGCGGGACGACCGTCCGCGATTTGGAGCCGCGCGACTTCAGCTTCAACAACCCGCACGGCGCCTGCCCGCGCTGCACCGGCTTCGGCAAGATCTGGGATATCGATCCGAGCCGCCTCCCCGCTGACTCGCCACCCGACGACGAAATCGACCTCGCCCTCCTGAGCGGCGCCGTCCTCTGTCCCGACTGCGGCGGCGCCCGCTTGAACGCCGAGGCCCGCGCGGTCCACTTCGCCAACAAGGGACTGCATGAGGTCACCGCGCTGAGCGTTGATGCCGCGGCCGATTTCTTCGCGCATGTTGAAACCATTGCACACAAGGCACGTGCGCTGCTGCTGACCGAGATCGCACGCCGGTTGCGTTTCCTGCAGCAAGTCGGCCTCGGCTATCTCACGCTCGATCGTTCCGCGCCGACCCTTTCGGGCGGCGAAGCCCAGCGGGCCCGGCTCGCAACGCACCTGGGCGGCGGCTTACTCGGCGTCTGCTACATTCTCGACGAGCCGACGCTCGGCCTGCACCCTCGCGACACGCAACGCTTGATCGAAGCCCTGCGCGCCCTGCAAGCGCGCGGCAACACCATGATCGTCGTCGAGCACGACGAGAGCGTGATCCGGCAAGCCGACTGGCTCGTCGATATCGGCCCTGGCGCCGGGAGACATGGCGGGCGATTACTGTCGTGCGGCCCGGTCGCATTCATCCCCTCTCCACTCCGGGGGAGAGGGGCCGGTGGTGAGGGGGCGGCGCTTCCTTCTGTTGTGGCACGGACTCCTGACCGTGGCACTGCGGGCGCCACAGGAGACCTTCGGTCGGGATCTGTGGCACGCTCAGGAGACCGTGCCACAACGAACGGGGAGCTAGTCGTCCACGGCGCCCGTCATCACAACCTCAAGAACATCACCGTCGCGTTTCCCATCGCCCACTGGACCTGCCTCACCGGCGTCTCCGGTTCTGGCAAAAGCTCGCTGGCGCGCGACGTCCTCGCTTCTGCCGTCCGTCAGCATCTCGGTCTGGTCGCGCCAACGCCCGGCGCCCACGACCACATCGACGGGTTGGATCAGATCGACAAGATTCTTGAAGTCGATCAAAAGCCGATCGGCAAGACACCGCGCTCCAATCCGGCAAGCTACACCGGCCTCTTCGACGAGATCCGCACGCTTTTTGCCGCCACCAAGCTCGCCAAGATCCGCGGCTACAAGGCGAATCGCTTCAGCTTCAACGCCAAGGGGGGCCGCTGCGAGGAATGCCAAGGGCAGGGCACCCAGCGTGTCGAGCTGGCTATGATGCCCGACCTGCGGGTGCCGTGCCCAGCGTGCCAGGGAAGACGCTTCAACCCGGCCACGCTCCAGGTGCGCTATCGCGGCCTGTCGATCGCCGACGTCCTCGACATGCCAATTGAGAACGCGCTGGTATTCTTCGCCAACGTGCCGATGTTGCAAAAGGGATTGCAAGCGCTCGACGAGGTCGGCCTCGGGTATCTCGCGCTTGGCCAACCGTCAAACACTCTGTCCGGCGGCGAAGCACAGCGCGTCAAGCTGGCCGCCGAGCTGGCGAAGACCTCGACCGGCAAAACGTTGTACATCTTCGACGAGCCCACCACCGGCTTGCACGTCACCGACATCGCCCGCTTGCTGCGCGTCTTCCGTCGACTCACGGCTGCGGGCAACACGGTGGTCGTCATCGAGCATCACCCCGGCGTGATCGCAGCCTGCGACTGGGTGATCGACCTCGGTCCCGAAGCCGGCTACGCGGGGGGCGAGATCGTCTTCGCTGGGCCGCCAGGAGAGTTGGCGGCCTGCGCGCGGAGCATCACGGGCAGATACGTGCAAGCCCTGGGATGATCGCAGCGATTCCCAGGGGTCGCTTTGTATATTTCTTGTAGATTTGAGAGAGCGAGGCGTGACACACGCTCCGGTGCGCGTCGCGGCTAACCGGGATTTTGCATATGAATATCGGCGACCCTGTCGGCGACTTCACGTTCCTTAAACCGGATAAGACGCCGCTGCAACTGCGTGACTTCCTCGGCAAGCCGCTCTTGCTCATTTTTCTGCGGCACCTTGCCTGAATTTCGTGTCAGGCGCATCTCGTTGAGGTGCAGAAGATCTCCGGCGAGATCGAGAACCTCGGCGGCGAAGTCCTCGTCGTCAGCTTCGCGCAGCCCAAAACCCTTGCCGCTCATCTCGCAATCGCGCCGCAGCCGTTTCCCGTCGTCGCTGATCCGGAGCGCACGGCGTATGCAGCGTTTGCGCTGGGCAAAACGCAGATGCTGTCGTTCTTCCGGCCCGACGTGATCTGGTATTTCTTGCGTTTGATTTTCCGCGGCTGGTTGCCAAAGAAGCCGCGCGAGGACGGCGACGTTTGGCAGCTCGGCGGCGATTTCGTGATCGATCGGGCAGGGCGATTGGTGCATGCGCATCCCAGTGCTGACGCAGCGGATCGGCCGGGTAACGCGGATTTGTTGCAGGCGCTGAAGACATGCGCTCACTAGCCCGCAGCGCAAGCAGGGGAAGGCGCCCCCTGCTTGCACTGCGGGCTAGTGAGCGGGTCAGTCGGGCAGCGGCTGTCCCTTCGTTTCCGGCACGAACCAGATCACGATAATGCCGACGACGTAGATGAACGACAATGCAGCGCACGCCTGTGGCAAACCGTCCATCGCGCTTTGCAACGTCTGCAATTGCAACACGCCGACCGCGGCGAGAATGCGGCCGAAGTTGAAGCCGAAGCCCTGGCCGGTTGCGCGGATCGCCGTCGGGAAAATCTCGGGTAAGTAGAGAGGCAGCCAGCCATAGAACGAGGCGGTGATCGCGCCCGTAAGGAAGCCGAGGATCAAGAATCGCGTGTCGAAAACCGTGCTCGTCTGGAAGAAGATCTGGATGATGGCGAAGGACGCAATGCACAAGAAGAAGTAGGTGATGCGTCGCCCGAGCCAGCCGCCGAGCAACGCCGCGGCGATCGTGCCGAGAATGGCGCCGAGGGCCGAGACGATCTGTGTTCGTGCCGCAGAGGTGGGGACGGTTTCGAGCAACGTTCCGGACCAGGCCGGCGCTTGCTGGATCGTGCCCCAGGTTCCCAGCAGTGCGACCCCACTGAGCGTGGCCGCCAGGAGCATGCGTTTGAGCGTCGGTTTCCAGTCGCTGCCAACCTGCCCGGCGGCCTGAGCGCGCTTCAGATAGCAGAGTACCGGATAGGTGTAGCCCCAGGTGACGACGGCGAAACAGACAAGGGAGCCGACAATCCGAAAGGCCAGGATCCACGGTGCGAGAGCGTCTTTCGAGTCGGCGTCGAAGTAGCGGTCCCAGCGGACCGCCCAGAGGACGATCATCAGGCACGCCGCGATGGCGCCGATCAGCACGCTGAGGAGGTCGCGCGTTGCCCAGTGCGAAGTCGCGCCTTTGCCGCGCTCGCGTTCCCATTTCTCCGATTCGGGCACGTACCAGCGAATGAAGAAGGTCAAGAGGGCCGGGACGGCGCCGAGCATCATGAGGAAGCGCCAGCCCTGGTTCTGCTCATTGACCAGATGATCGACCCATTCGTCGGAAAGCTGGAGCGCCGAGAGGCCATGGCGGACCTGCTGGATCTGCTGCTGGACGGTATTGCCGACGACGCCGATGACGAGATAGCCAACGTTGGCTGCTGCTCCGATCAAGCCAGCCAGGAACGCGCGCGAACTATCGGGCCAGATCTCGTTGATGAGAGCAACGCCGAGCGACCACTCACCACCCATGCCGAGGGCGGCGACGAAGCGGAGGATGCCGATCTGCCAGGCGTCGGTGGCAAAGCCGCACAGGCCGCTGACAAGGGCATAGGTAAGCACGCTGAGCATCATGGAACGCACGCGGCCAATGCGGTCACCGAGCCAGCCGAAGAGAACGCCGCCGGTCGCTGCACCGACCAGGAAAAAGCTGGTCATGATGCCCATCCAGAGCGTGCGCTGCTCGGGGCCGACGAGTTCGTCGAGGGCGGGTTTTTGGATGAGCGGGAAGAGCCCCATCTCCAGGCCATCGAAGAGCCAGCCCAAAAGCGCCGCGGTGAGCGCCATCCATTTGCCAAAGTTGGTGGTGCGGGAGGGAGAGTCGTTCATGCAAGACAGCATAAGCGAACGGGGCGGAAGGTCAAATGAAAGTTGGGTTGTTCATTCTGCCGCACGCGGAAATCGGACAACGCTAATTCATGCTATCCATCTCACTCAAGCGATTGCGCAGGAAGCGGGCGCGCTCGGAATTGCGTTCCTCGCTGTCGAGTTCGCGGCCAAGCAGCTTTTGCAGATGGGCCGGCTGGGTGTGAATGAAGAGCTGGTTGACGACCACGATGTTGATGTCGTCGATCAGGCCGAGGTTGACGCCGAGACGAACGCTGGAAAGCAAATCCATCGTTTCCTCGGAGGTCATCATCGCCGCACTCTTGAGGACGCCGAAGGCCCGCTTGACGCGGTCGAGAATGAGGGGCCGGCTTTCACGCGTCAGGGTCTGGCGTGCTTGCCGTTCGTAGGCGATGATCTGCGGGATGACGTCGCGGATCTCATTGATGATCGTGGTTTCGCTCTTGCCGAGAGTGACCTGATTGGAGATCTGATAGAAATCGCCCGACGCCCGGCTGCCTTCACCGTAAAGGCCGCGGACTGCGAGGTTGATCTTTTGCAAAGCGCGAAAGACTTTTTCGATTTGCTTGGTCAAGACCAGCGCGGGCAGGTGGAGCATGACGCTGGCGCGCAGGCCAGTGCCGACGTTGGTAGGGCAGGCGGTGAGATAGCCGAGCTCCTCGCTGAAGGCGTAGGGGACTTTTTCTTCGAGCTTGTCATCGAGACGGTCGGCTTCCTGCCAGGCCTCGTCCATGGAGAAGCCGCTGCGGATGACCTGGAGGCGGACGTGGTCCTCCTCGTTGATCATGACGCTGACGATCTCATTGGCCCCCACGGCGACGCCGCGCGGGCCTTCGCTGTTGGCCAGCTCTCGGCTGACGAGCTGGCGTTCGACAAGAAGTTGGCGATCGAGCGGCGTGATGGTCGCGAGGTTGAAGTAATCCAGTTGCAGGTCGATATCGAGCTTCTGTAGACGCCCCTGGAGGTATTGTTCGATCTCGGCCTTTTGGTGGGTGTTGGCGCGATTGGTGAACGGGAACGACGACAGATTGCGCGCCAGCCGAATCCGGCTCGAAATCACGATGTCGGCCTCCGGACCGACAGCGCGCAGCCATTCGCCGCTATTTTGGGTGAGGCTATCCAGGTTCATCCGGGTGTTCCTTTTGTCGTATCAAATCGCGTAGTCGGGCCGCTTCTTCGTAGGCTTCCTGCTCGACGGCGGTTCGCAGTTGTTGACGCAGCGCTCGCAATTCCGTCTGTACGGCGGCGTGCTTGAGAGCATGGACGGGCACCTTGCCGACATGGCGTCGGCCGCGATGGATCCGCTCCAGGAGCGGCAAGAGGGGCTCCCGAAACGCATCGTAGTCGTTGGGGCAGCCACAACGGCCCGCCGCCTTGAACTCCATATACTTTATGCCGCACGAGGGACAGGTCAATTGCGACAAGGCGTTGACTTCGCCGCTGACATTCTGGGTGAAGACCGACTGCAAGATGGCGTTAATGTTCATGTCGGTCTGTTTGAGCAGTTGCTGCTGCTTGGCGCAGTCGGGGCAGAGGTGCCTCTCCTTCTTCTTGCCGTTGACGATCTCCGTCAAGTGCACGGTCGCCGTTTGTTCGCAGGATTGGCATTTCACGTGAGTATCCTTTGAAAAGCCCAGGGACAGCCGTCCCTGGGCTTGCTAGACATCTTCTTGAGTCTTGATCTGATCACGCAGACGGGCGGCTTCTTCGTAATCTTCGCGGTCCACCGCGCGCTTTATCCGCTGCCGAAGTTGCAGCATCTCCGCCTCGGCCTGTTTGGTCTGCGGGTAGCGCCGCGGCGTCTTGCCCACGTGGCGTGTTTCGCCGTGAATGTTTTCCAGGAGTGGTATCAACTCGTTGCGGAATACGTCGTAATCGCGCGAGCAGCCGAGGCGGTGGTTGTTGCGAAAATCGACGAACTTGATGCCGCAATCGGGGCACTCCTGCTGGCCGAACAGGGCTTCCTCAAGCTCGCTGCCGCCGGAGTCGGAGGTGAGTGCTTTGGCGCCTTGTCCGAGATCGGCGGAGTCGTGGAGGTACTTGGGGTAGCACTGTTCGCACACGTGGTGCTCTTCAAATTTGCCTTCGCCGAGGACCTCGGTGATATGCACCGTGGCCGGGCTGGTGCAGCGTTCGCATTTTTGCATGGTGAAATCCCGCGGGTCAAAGTCTAGCGACATTCTAACAAGGAGTGCGGGTGTGTCAAGAAAGGGCGCGTCCGTGGTCCCCGTTTAGCGCCCGCTGTGCGCGCACGGTTGCCCGAGAAATCACGCGAGAATCGGCGCGTCGCGCGGGCGCTAAAAGTGGAGCGGAAAACCGTCAACGAAAGAAATACAGCAACACCTCGTTGCTTTTCGTCTCCACGAACCCCAGCGATCGATAGAGCCGCAGCGCCGGTTCATTGCGTGTGTCAACCGCCAGCGTCAGGCGGGCCACGGGCTGGGCACGCAAGGCGTCCAGGGCGTGCAGCATCATCGCTCGGCCCAGGCGGCGGCGGCGACATTCCGGAACCATGCCAAGGTAAGCAACTTCCCACGTCAACCCGTCGGGCAACTCGGCCAGCATCAGGACGCCGACCGGTTCGGCGCCCTCGTAGGCCAACCACCAGAAATCAGGATGGAAGCGCCCTTGCCCGCGATGGCCGGCGAGGATTTCGTCCATCGTCCGCGCGCCGTTCAGCTCGGGGCAATCGAGCGTTCCTTCATAGGTTCGCTGGAGCGTCGCCGCGAATGCCGCCTGAAGCGACGGACGAAAAGCCTCGAAGCGCAAGGGCGCCGTCGGCTCGTCGATCAAATTGCGTAAATCGTGCTCGAGCAGGTGCATGCGCGTAGTGGGGCGAAAGCCACAGCGAAGGAGCGGCCCGGTGTGTGCGATCTCGTCGGCATGCGCCAGCGCCTGGGCGACCTTGCAGCCAAGGGATCGGCAGTGATCGAGGCCGGCCTGCACGAGTCGCGCGGCGACACCGTTGGGTGCGGTCGGCAGCCAGAACAGGCAGGTGCTACCCGCAAGCGGCACGCAGACCTGCACGCCAACGGGTTTGCCTGCGCGGCGCGCCACCCAGACGCCGCGCGGATCGAGCCGGCCGGCGGCAAGGAGATTCACGCATTGCTGAGCGCGCTCCCCACGCTCCGCCTCGGGCACGCGCGCGAACGCAAGCAACATGGCGGCGGACCAGTCCTCCGGACGCAGCGGTTCGATGACGGTCATGCTAGACGTTTCAGAAGTGTTTAACCGGCGAGCTTTCTCGCCGAGAAACGGACTCACACCACGGCGAGCATGCTCGCCGGCTAAACGAATCCGCGGCTACACGACATAGTCGCCCTTGACATACGGCTCTTTGCGAACCTTGCACATGGTCAGGCGGTTGCCCGGAGGATGAATGACGACTTCGGTCATGTAATACCGCATGAGGAAGATGCCGCGGCCGCACGGGCGTTCAAGGTTTTCGACCGAAAGGGGATCGGGGACGTCGTCGGGGTCGTAGCCGGGGCCTTCGTCCGTGATGCCGATATCGAAGCGATCGGGACGGATGTGGAAGCGGACGCGGACCTTCTTGGCCTGGTCCAGCTGGTTGCCATGTTTGATGGCGTTGACGATCGCCTCCTCCATCGCCAGGCGGATGCCGAAGATCTCCAAGTCCTCGTACTGGCATTGCCGCAGTTGGGTTTCGATGATTTCCTGGATGTGACGTGCTTCGTTGAGATCGCTGGGGATGGCGAATTCGACGAATCCATCCTGAAGACTATTGGGCATGTTTTTCCTCAACAACCTCGGGGCGAGGAAACGGATGTCGGTTCTGCAAAGGCCGTCATGAGTCGTTTCTACTAAAACCCGCGCCAATCACCGCATGGTCCTTACTGACTGATTTCACCGCAACCCTAGACATGCAATTTTCTGATTCTACCAAAGCATCCCCGGCCCTGTAAACAGGAGTTTCGAGGACCACTCGCTAAAACGCCTGTAGGCCGGTCTGTTCGTCCTTCAGGATGTTGAACAGTTTGTTGAGCTTAGTGATTTCGAAGACTTCAAAGATATCGTCATTGATATTGCACATGACGAGCTTGCCGCCGCTGGCGTTGACCTTCTTGTTCAGGGTGATGAACTTGCCAAGCGCGGCACTGGAGAGATATTCGACGTTGCTGAAGTTGATGAGGATCTTTTTGCGCCCAAGCTCGTCGACCAAACTGAAGAGGTCTTCGCCGATTTTCTGGATGCTCTGTTCATCGAGAATTTTCTTATCGATGAAATTCACGACGGTGATTTCACCATGGTCCTCGACCTCGAGACCGCGACGTTTCGGCTGAGTGGACATGAAATCGCTCCTTGAACGGCAACGCCCGGCTCGGCATAAAAAACCGGAGAATCGCGTGGGCATTGTGATGTTAACGGCGTAGGGATGATTGTCAAGAATTTTCCGCCGGAATTTGCGGAATTGGTAGCGCGCGTTTAGCCCCGCCCCTACGAGGCTGGGCTAAACGTTCAACTTGCCCACGGGTTTCTCCAGCGCGCTCAGCGTCCGGCACTTCTCGATCGGATCGTCGTGGCAGCGCCAGCCGATCGTGCCTTCGGCGCTGAAGTGGTTGAACACAAACCAGGCGAGATCGTCCCCCTTGCGGAAGGGGATCAGGGCCAATCCCTGCACCGGATCGAGCAGGAAAATGTCGATCTTGTTAAGTTCGTCGAGCGCGTCATTGAAGTCGGCTTGGGCGCGCTGGCGCTCGTCTTCGCGCGCCTGGTGTTCGATGATCTGCGTGCGCTTGACGGACGCGGGTTGATCGGGGGCGCGGTCGAGGCGGCGCTGGGCGGCCAGCACCTCCAGCCAATGTTCGCGGAGGGAGCCGATCACAGAGTGGAGATACGGAGCCGCCTTGGTGGTTTCGTTCAAGGTCCAAAGACGCAAGACGCGTGTGCGGTCCAACTTCTCTTGGCGACGTTTCATGGCGCCTGCTCCTTTCCGGGGGAGGGAAATTGTTCGTGTCCTCTACCATCATTTTAGGCATGGGTTCGGCGGGCAGCGCGACCAAATTGAAGGAATCTGCCCGCTTAGGGGCTGTCCGGCGATTAGTGTTACAACTTCATCCGGACGGCCTGATGGTATAGTTCCACTCGCCGTGGAACTTTGCTGGGCGAAGATTCACCGACGCCAGTTCGTCGTCGGTGACCTTGATGCCCGTTGGGTAACTGTTTTTG
>SHZY01000173.1 GCA_009692065.1 Gemmataceae bacterium | reverse complement strand
GGACGCGGGGTTGAAGGAAATGGCAGGGCTCAAGAGCTTGCAAACCCTTGGCCTCGGCGACACGCAGGTGACGGACGCGGGGTTGAAGGAACTGGCAGGGCTCAAGAGCTTGAAGGCCCTTTACCTTGCCTCTACGAAGGTGACGGATGCTGGGATCAAGGAACTTGCCGGGCTCAAGAGCTTGCAGACACTGTACCTCGGCAATACACAGGTAACGGACGCGGGGCTGAAGGAACTGGTAGGGCTGAAGAACTTGCAGAACCTGAGCCTCGTCCACACGAAGGTGACGGACGCGGGGGTGGCAGAATTGCAAAAGGCTCTTCCCAAGTGCCGAATCTCTCATTCCCCTACAATCGATCCAGCCGAAGAAAAAAAGGGTAGGTGAACCGTGGGAACCGTTTTCAAGAAGACCGTGACGAAGGCGAAGCCCGAAGGGGCCGAAGTGTTCACGCTCAAGGGCGAACGCTGGGCACGATGGAAAGACGCCAAGGGCAAGCTCCGCAAATCCAAGCTGACGATTGGCGAGCAAGGGCAAGAGCGCATCGTATTCGAATCGCGGACCCACTACGCCAAGTATCGGGACGGGGCCGGCATCGTTCGCACCGTGGCGACCGGCTGTCGAGACGAAGCCGCCGCCCGATCCGTTCTCGGCGACCTGGAACGCCGCGCCGAACTGGTCAAGGCCGGGGTGATGACCACGGGAGAGGATGCCGCGGCCGATCATCTCGGCACACCGCTGCAAGAGCATCTCGACGGCTACGCCGAGCATATGCGCGGCCGGGGGCTGTCGGCGACGCATCGGGCCTACACGAAAAGGCATCTCAAACGCATCAAGGCGGAATGCGGATATACGGCGCTGAAAGACTTCTCCCGCGAAACGTTCGAGCGATGGCTGGTCAAACTCACCGACCACGGGGCCGGGGCTCGGACGCGGAATTGCTATCGCGATGATCTGGTGACGTTTTGCAACTGGTGCGTGACGACGAATCGGCTACTCTCGAATCCGTTCGAGCAAATCACGAAGGCGAACGTTGAGGCGGACCGCAAGCGCATCCGTCGAGCAATGGCCGAAGCCGAGCTGGTGCAGCTGCTCGGCGTGGCGCGGGGCCGGCCGCTCTTGGAAGCGATGACCGTCCGCAAAGGCAAGAGGAAGGGCGAAACCTACGCCAAAGTGCGGAACGAGACGAAAGTGAACCTGGAACGCCTGGGATGGGAACGCGCCTTGTCCTACAAGACGCTAATTCTGACAGGGCTTCGCAAGGGGGAACTCGCTTCCTTGACCGTGGGCCAAATGTACCTCGACGCGGACCTGGCGTACATCGACTTGCACGCCGCGGACGAAAAGAACCGCCAAGGAAGCGCAATTATGCTCCGAGCCGACCTGGCGGACGATCTCCGGCAATGGCTCGACGCCGAACTGGCCCGCTTGCAAAGCGAGGCGAGAGAACGGGGCGAGCCGATCCCGGCTCGGCTGCCGGCTGGTATGCCACTGTTCAATGTTCCGGCCGGCTTGCTTCGCATCCTGAATCGCGACCTGAAAGCTGCGGGAATCCCCAAAGTCGATGAACGGGGCCGGACGCTCGACGTTCACGCATTGCGGACTACGTTCGGCACGCTCTTGAGCAAAGGGGGCGTCGCACCTCGAACCGCACAAGCCGCCATGAGGCACGCAAGCCTTGATATGACGATGCAGGTTTACACCGATCCGAAGCTACTCGACGTGCGAGGGGCGCTCGATTCGCTGCCGTGGCTACCCTTGAACGCTGGACAATCGGACATTGCCCAAGCCGCAAGGGCAACGGGGACAGACGACTTAGGGCGATCCCAGTTTGCACCAAAGTTTGCACCAACTTCTGACAATCCGACGCAAACGGGGTCTAATGCTGTCAAAACGGCAGGGGGACGAGCGAGCGCCGGCGAGCGCGGTGGAATCGTCGTAACTTCCGAATCGGTCAAAAGAAACAACCCGCTGACAATGGCTGTCAACGGGTCGGATGAGTGGTCGCTGAGGGCCTCGAACCCCCGACCTCATGGGTGTGATCCATGCGCTCTAACCAACTGAGCTAAGCGACCGGCCTTTTTACTTGACCGTCATGGCTGCGGCGGGTTCGCGCTGATCTGAGTGTTCGGCGGCGTCGGGGCCGGCGACGGGACGTCGTCGAACTTCGGCGCAGCTGGGGCCACGCGCTGCGGCGGGCGAATCGCTTCGGCGGGGCCCGAGGTCGCGGCCGGCGGCGCGGCACCTGGGTTGGCTGCGTCGTCGAATCCGGTTTCCAGTCCGTGCATGCCCTTCTTGAATTCGATCACGCTCTTGCCGAGGTATTTCGCCATGTCGGGCAGCTTTCTGCCGAAGAGCAGAACGGCGATGATGCCCAGGATGAGAAGTTCAGGCCAACCTAATCCGAACATGGGAATTCCTCACTGGTGAAAGACGGCGGGCAGTCTGCCTGCCCCAAGAATTAGTATATCCATACGGCGCGATCAACTACAAGGAAAATCAAGCCAAACCTCGCGAGATCAGCACGAGGCAGGCGGATGGTGCGGCGGGAGTCGAATGCACGGGGCAGGTTCTTGGACTCATTTTTGGAAGCCAATTCATTCTACCTTGACAAGGGCGCGGAAGACAAGGATGCGGGGCGGAAATGACGGATTATTTATGTGGAAGCGACGCTTTTCTCCCGTCTCGCAGCGGGAGAGGGGAGAAAGAGCCAGCGTCAGTTCTTCTCGATGTGCAGGCGCACCATCACCGGAAAGTGATCGCTGTAGCCGCGTTCGCCTTTTTCCGTCGCGCCGCCGAAGCGCCAGGGGCGTTTCTGTTTGTCCTTGGCGCGATGCAACTCGTTGAAGACCTGCGCGCTGGCGGGTTCGCACGACCAGCCCTTGTTATCCAGAAGGCCTGGCGAGACCACGAGCTGGTCAAAAATGTGCCATTGCTTGTAGTAGAGTGTGCCGAACCCTTTGGTATCCTTGCCGGCGAAAAGGTTGAAGAGCTTGAGCGACGCGCTGGAGCGCACGGCCTCGCGGTCGCCGCTCGCGTGCAGATGCTTGGCGACGCTTTCGTCGTCGGGGTCGTCGTTGAAATCGCCGCTGACAAGGAGATCGACGCCGGGGTTGCTCTTGAACATTGCGTTGGCGGCGCCGTAGATCTTGTCGGCGTAATCGGTGCGGCCCTTCTTGCCGGTTTCCTTCAAGCGCGATGTCCAGTGCGAGGCGATGACGATCAGCTCGTGATCGTTGACCTTGAGATGCGCGACGAGGATGCGATGCTGCTTGTCGAGGGTGCGCGTGCGATCCTTGACGACGGACAGACGCGTGAGGATGGCCGGCGCGATGTGCCGGCCAACCGAGACTTCTTTCATCAACAGATTTTGATAGTGCAGGGCCGGGTCGGTCAGCTTGTCGTTGAGGGCTTTCTGCAAGAGTTCCCCGGCACGCTGCGTCTCGACCTCGACCAGGGCGAGAATGTCGGGCCCTTTGCCGTCATTCATCTTGAGGATCGCCTCGGTCAGCTTGGCGAGCTTCAGCTTGAGCAGGTCGGGATTGTCCGCAAAGAATCCGTCGTATTCCTTGTCCCCCTGTCCCGCACGGCCATCGTTTTTGTCGTCGAAGAAATTCTCGACATTCCAGTGACAGAAGAGAAACTCTGTCTGGGTAGTCGGGGCAGACTTGGGTGCAGCCGCAGATTGGCAGCCTTGCGCCAGCGGCAGAAAGGAGAGAAGGAGAAGTAGCAGCAGCGAAGACAATCCTCTGCGCGACATGGAGAATCCTGTCAGGTTCAAAGTTGTGGAACCAAACGAACTCATTCTAACCTGATGGCTGCGCCGGGGCAACAATCCGCATTGTGTGGATGCAACGGGTTGTTATATTCATTGCGAATTCGAGGTCCCAGCCCGAGTGCCAGCGTGGCATGTATGGCCCCTCGCTGGCGCTCGGACTCGGAAAGCCCCTACGCAGGAGCATTCGCCATGAAGGACATGGAACGCTGGTTCTGGTTGGCAGCCGGCCTGGCCGTCGGCATCGCGGGGACGGTCTACTTCCGTCCCGCGCCGCAGCCGGTCTGGGCCGGCAACGATCGACACGAAGACTACATCATGGCCACCGGCGCCATCAACATCGGTGGCAGGACCTTATCCGATGGCATCTGGATGCTCGACTACCGCGGCGGCAAGCTGCTCGGCACCATCGTCGATCCGAACTTCGGCAAAGCTGTCCCGTGGGCCGAGGTCGATCTCGTCAAAGAGTTTAACATCCCGCCCAAGCAAAACGTGCATTTCCTGATGACCACCGGATCGATCATCAATGGCCATACCGCTCTCTACCTGGCGGAGATCAACACCGGGCGCTTTGCCGTCTACTCGATGTCGCCGCGCCTGGACGGCACCGGCGGCATGATGATCCGCCGCCACGATGCGACGCAGTTCCGCGCGCCGGCGGCCAATCCGTAACGGTTAGCGACGGTTCGCAGAAGTATGGCCGGCTGCGATTCTGAAGTGGCACTACCCACGCCGTCGACAAATCCCATTTGCACATCGCTTTCCCATCCGTTATCATCAACTCCATCAACCAACGCCCAATCCAAAAAGGGGATTCGGACATGATGGCACGCCGACTGCTGGCGGGACTGCTTACTCTCAGCCTGATCTGTGGCCTCGGCGTGATGGCCGACTCGACCGCGACGGCGCAGGAGAAGGACAAGAAAAAGGAGAAGAGCCCGCTCGAAGGCAAGAAGGGGACCGTGATCGGAACCTTGACCGCCAAGGGTACGAACTTCATCGAGCTGACCGGCGACGGTGAGGAGAAGGGCCGCAAGTACATCCCGCAATGGGTCGGCGGCGCCCCGGCCAAGGGCGGCGGACCCGACAAGAAGATGGTGAAGGTCATCAGTGAATTGACCATCGGCAGCCGCATCGAAATCGACTGGCTCTTCAACGAACACTGGCGCGTCATGAGCGTCAAGGTGCTGAAACGCGCGGAGAAGGACAAGAACTAGCGGATGCGGGCCCCGCAGGCTCTCGCCTGTGGGCTTGGGGTTTGACTATGAATCGGCAGGTGTTTCTCGGCATCCTTGGGATTCTTGTGGCGACCACGGGCGTGAGTCTGGCGCAGAGCCAGGCGACCAAGATCGCGCCGCAGAAGGGCTGGCTGACCGACCTGAGCGCCGCGAAAGCGCTGGCGCAGAAGTCCGGCAAGCCGCTCATGCTTGTGTTTCGCTGCGACCCCTGAGGGGATTGCCACGCGTTTGACGGGCAGGTTGTCCGTCTGGAGCAAATCGACGATCTCGCCAGTGAGTTCGTCCGCGTCCGCCTCCTGCGCATCGAGGGGATCGATCTCAACCTCTTCGAGTTCGACTGGGACCTGACCTGGGCGGCGTTTTTCCTGAATGCCCAGGGCAAAGTCTACGGCCGATTCGGCGGCCGCGATGCCATGGGGCCTGACACGCGCAACTCGCTGGCCGGTCTTCACTTCGCCATGGCAGCCGCGCTGGCAGAGCATCGCAAGAATCCCGCCGCCAAGCCCGATCGCCCCGCGCAAAAGCCTCTCTACATCGAGAATCAGCCGACGGCCAAAAACTATTCGCATTGCATCCATTGCCATCAGGTGAAGGAGATTCTCCGTCACAACGAGAGGAACGCCGGGACCTGGAATCGCGAAAGCGTGTACTCCTATCCTCTGCCGGAAAACGTCGGCATCACGCTCGATCGCGACCGGGGGAACCTGGTGCGCACCGTGAAAGCGGATTCGCCCGCCGACCGGGCTGGACTCAAGGCGGGCGATCTTCTGCGCACGCTTAACCAGAATCCGGTGTATTCCTTTGCCGACGCCCAGTACGGCCTGCACAAGGCGCCGCTGACCGGCAAGATCTCAGCCGCCTGGCAGCGCGATGGCAAGAGCCTTGACGGAACGCTTTCCCTCGCCACGGGCTGGCGCCGTACCAACATCACCTGGCGGCCATCCCTGCTCGACATGCTCCCCTCGCTCACCGTCTACGGCAGCGACCTGACGCTCAACGAAAAGAAAGCCATTGGCCTCGCCGAGAAGCGCCTGGCGTTTCGTCAAGAAGCCCCCGTCCATTCGGCTGCCAAGGCCATGGGCGTCCTGGAAAACGACGTCATCGTCGGCGTCGATAACAAGGTGCTCGACATGTCGATGAAGGAGTTCCTCGGCTACGTGCGGCAGAACTACCTCGTCGGCGAACCGCTGACGCTCAATCTGCTCCGCAACGGCAAACGTTTGGACTTGCAGGTCAAACTGAAATAGCGAGGGCGGTTGACACATCCGAGCCTGAAGCGTAAGCGAAGAGTGTCGTAAACCTTCGCTTACGCTTCAGGCTCGGATCGTTCCCATGGTCATCTGGACGCTCGCGAAAAAAGACCTGCGCCTCCTCGTGCGCGACGCGCGGGCGATGATCATCCTGCTCGCCATGCCGCTCATCTTCATTCTTGTTCTGGGCGTGTCGCTCGGAGACAACTTTGGCAAATCGTCGGCATCCGGGCTGCGCATCACCGTCCTCAATCTCGATGACGGAGTGCCGCGGTTCTTCGATCGTACGGCGATGTTGCGGGAAGGCGCCGGCTGGCTGGCGATCACGCCGAACGCTGCATCGGGGCCATCGCAGGCGCTCGCCGGGTGCAGTCTGGCGTGGGCGAACCATGGCATGTGGTTCCCGCACCAATCGTGGGCGGAAATGCTGCTGCGTGATCTCAACGAGACCGCCGACATCCGTGTCGAATTCGTCAAGACCACGCGTCGTGGCGACGGAACCATCGACGAAAGCGCAGCCCACGCGGAAGCCCAGCGTCTCGTCAGCAGCGGCCAGCGCGCCGCGGTCCTCGTCATCGGCAAGAAGTTCAGCAAGCGTGTCGAACGCTGTTCCTTTCTCGCGTCGGGCTGGCCGGACCATCTCGCGATTGCCGCCAGCTTTCCGCAACCGGGCCATCCGATCGCGCTGGCTTTGCGAGGTGGCTTCGACGAATCACAGGACGTTTTTCCGTTGTACCTGCATGACGGCATCAATCCATTCCACCGCGAGGGGATCAACTTCAAGACGCTCGACATCGAGGTGTTGCGCGATCCAACGCAAGAGACCGCGGCCGCCATCATCGATCAGGTCGCGCAAGGAAGTCTGCTGCGTGTCGTCATGCCCTGGATGATAGGCCGGGCGTTCGAGAAGATCGGCGAGCCGCAGTTCATCGACATGGTGAGCCGGGAGAAGCTCGACGTCCAGATCGGCTTCCTCGACCTGGCGACAATCCTGCGCAACTTCCCGCCGGCCCAGAAGAAAGCGCTTAGCACCGGCCTGCAAAATTCCCTGCAAAATCTCTTCCCGCGCTACAACCTGACTGCGAAGACCTGGGCCGCATTGACGAAGGAAATGGAAATCACCACCGACAAGTCCGGCAAGAACTCCGACTTCAAGACCGACGGCGCCGGCTGGCTCAAGCGCGGCGGCAGCCGATACCAACTGCTCGTGCCGTCGTATCTGGTGATGTTCGCGTTCTTCCTGGTGCTGACGGTCGGCTGGCTTTTCGTCGCCGAGCGTCGGCAGGGGACGCTGAAACGGCTCGTGGTCGCGCCGTTGACCAAGGGCGAAATCCTGATCGGCAAAATGTTGCCGTGCCTGTTCCTGTCGCTGTTCCAGGGCTTCTTTTTGCTCGGCGCGGGCAAGCTGATTTTTGGCATGGACTGGGGCGCGGAGCCGATCTGGCTGATTGCCGTGGTGTCGGCGACGTCGTTTGCCGCCATCGGCATGGCGATGCTGGTGGCGTCGTTGGCGCGCACCGAGACGCAGGTCGCGATCTACGGCACGCTGTTGGTGCTGGTATTGGCGGGCTTGAGCGGCTGTTTCTTCGGCGACCGCGAATTCATGCCGGAACAGATGCGTCAGATCAGCCGGATCACGCCGCATGCCTGGGCCCTCGACGCGTATCGGCAACTGCTGACGAACCCGACGCCGCACCTGAAGACGGTGGCGATCGCGGTGCTGGCGCTGTGCGGTTTCGGAGCGGGATTCATGCTGCTGGCGTGGTGGTGTCTGCGGTTGGATGGGGACTAAGTCCCCTCTCCCTCCGGAAGAGGGGTAAAGGAGCGGCTGTAATCATTCACCGCGTGGGCAGCAGGGACGGCGTGTGCTGTCCGTTGTAGTGGGCTTGGACCATCGCGACGAGCCAGGAAAAGACGTTGCGGCATTGGCTGCGACAGGTTTCGATCACCGGGAGCAGACGTTCGACGAATTGACTGCCCGAAGTGGATTGTGTGCCGAAGGAGAACTTCCGCCAGATCACAGCATGACGGAACGCTTTCACGCCGCCGAAGTCTTTGCCGAGAAGGTCCGTGGCTACGTCGGCGCCGCGGCTGGTACGGCACCTGAAAAAGGTGAACGTGGTGGCAACAAAGATCCACACCCATGCCTTGGCAGGTCCTTCCTTGGTCGGCGATTAGTCGACGTGCAGCACGGGCTGCTCAGGAAGTTGGGCGGCGAGTTCGTCGTACGCCGATTCCACGGCCGCGGCATCGCGGTTCTGCAAAAGGACCATCCAGCCGGCGCTGGTGGGCTGGTTGAGAATCATGGTCAAGGATTTTGCCGCTCGGCGTTTCGACTGCCGAAAGCAGGCCATGAGTATTCCTGCAAACGCGATCAACTGCGGTCCGGCTTGTCCGGTCGGAACCGCACGTGGAGCAGCCGCATGAGCAGACGAGTCGGTGCTGCTGATACTCAGTGACGATTGGCTTGATTTCGGGAAGTTCCCAGACTTGACGACGGATCGGTTCGGGATTCGTGCCGGAGGAGGTAACGGTGCTGGTGCATCCATACCAGCTGCAACGATACCCAAAAACGCGTTTCGAGGCTCTACCACCGTGTGAACGGTTACCCTGTTCTTGAACCATGCCGAGTCGACTCGCCTTCTGCTAGGGGCGCGTATCCAGCCGGACGCCGCTGAGGGGGTGCTGGATGACCGCGTCCCAAGCCAGTTCTTGCAGCAGGCGGTTGAGTTTCTCTTCCTCGTCGCCGAGCTTCGCCTGCTTCAGGATGTTGGGCACGGGCAATCCCACCGGACTGCGGCGGTAGATCACGGCGTAGTTGCAATAGGCGACGAGAGCTTGCAGCGGCGGTTTGCCGTGGCCGAGGTCATCGGTGAAGAGGTCCTCCTGCGACTTCAGCCCCGGCGCCTGCCCGGCGATGATCTTCTCGCGCAGGGCGATGACGGCCTGGGGGGCGGGGACCACGTACAAGACGGTCTTGCCCTCTTTCTTGTTCAGGTCGCGGATGTGCTGGTCCATCTCCGTGAAATATGCCGCGTGGCGTTTGCGCAGTTCCTCGCCGGTGATGGCGTTGTGATCGACCTTGGCGGGCCGTTTCATGGTCGGCTCGTAAATGTCCCAGCGCAGCCAGATGGGTTGGACGACGATGCGGATGTCCTTGTTGTGTTCGAGGGCGAGCTTGGTGAAGTTCTCGATGCCGGCGTCGGGGAAAAAGATCGGCGACAGGGTGAGGACATCGACCTTGCCGGTCTTCAGGGCGTCCTTGGCGTTGTTCTTGTCGTCGGGTTTGTTCCAGTGCTGAATGACTTTCGAGCCGCCGATCGACGACACGCCGACTTGCAGGTGGCCCGGAATGGTCGCTTTCTTGCAGAGATCGGTGACGATGCCGGGCACCCAGACGTGAAAGCTGTGCCCGCAGGTGAAAACGCGCTGGCCCTTGGCGATCGGCTCGGCCAGCTTTGCCTTCGTATCCTGGGAGGCCGGCAACAGAGCCGTGCTCAATAGCGCCAGGACCGAGGCGATTGCTCCCCATCGGAAACCATTTCGCATAGTTGCATTCATCGAGAGGACTCCTTGCGCTGCGATTTCAGAGTAAGGCGCCAACGGCGCGCGTCCCTTGCTTCTATCAGGATATGACGGCCGCATGGAAAAAGCTTGAATCTGCCCAGATCCAATGCGAGGATACGCAAGATCCGCTTGCCCGAGGCGAGCGGCCAAACGAAAAGGGGAATGCTCATGCGCATCCTTCTCGCCATTCTCTTCGTCTTCCTGCCGACGACCGTGGTGTTGGCAAGCGACACGTTCTTTCTCAAGGACGGCCAGCGCGTGGTTTTCCTGGGCGACAGCAACACCTACGCCGGCAAGTATATCGCCTACCTCGACGCTTATCTCTGCACGCGCTTCCCGGAAAAACGCTTTGAGCTCATCAACCTCGGCCTGCCAAGCGAGACCGTCTCCGGCCTCTCGGAGCCCGATCATCCCTATCCCCGTCCCAACATCCACGACCGGCTCGAGCGGGCGCTCGCACTCGCCAAGCCCGACGTCGTGGTCATCTGTTACGGCATGAACGACGGCATCTATTACCCGTTCAGCGAGGAGCGTTTCAAGAAATATCAGCAAGGGATCGCGAAGCTGATCGAGAAGGTCGAGAAGGCGGGGGCGAAAGCCATGCTGATGTCGCCGAGTCCCTTCGACGCGACGGCTCTGAAGGGCAAAGTGCTGGCGAAGGGCGCCGACAAGTTCTCGTGGCTGCGCCCCTACGAACGCTACGACGAGGAGGTGCTGACCAAATACTCCGAATGGCTGCTGACCTTGAGGCAAAAGAAGTACACGGTGATCGACGCCCATGCGGCCCTGCTCAAGCACCTCGAAACGATGCGCAAGGAGGATCCCGCCTACCGCGTCTCCGGCGACGGCATCCATCCGAACGCCAACGGGCATCTGGTCGTCGCCCTGGAGATCCTCAAAGAATGGCAAGCGCCGAGCGCGGTGAAGGACATTTCGATCAATGTACCCCAGGAACTGTTGCGCGCCCCGGACGCCCCGCCGACGCAGCCCGGCGTGAGCATCACTTTTGTGCGACGTAACTTTGTGGGGTTCAAGTCCACCTTGCCGCGGCCGATGCCCGCCGACCCGGCCTGGACGCCGCGTGTCAAGGAGATCGAGAAATTCGACGAGCGCGTCAATCGGTATGCACTCAAGGTCGAGGGGCTGCGCGGGTTCCTGGCCATTCGCGTGAGCGACCTGAAAGACGCCAGACGAGTGCCGATTCGCGGTGACGAGATCTCGAAGGGGATCGACCTGGCCGCGCTGTTGAAGATCAATCCGGATTCGAAGTCGCCCGAAATCTGGAAGCTGATCGATGAGAAGAACCGCATTCTCGGCCCGGCCTGGCTGACCCACGTTGGCCATAAGCGACCGGATACGCCGAAGGGATTGCCATTCGAGGACGCCGGCCGGAAGGCCGCGGTCCTGGATGCGGAGATTCGCAAGCTGTGCGCGCCGGCGGAGATCAGCATCGGGGTCGGCCCATTCGGGAAGTGAACGCGGCGCCCGACGAGGCGAACTCAGGCGGAGGTTGGCATTCTCATGAGGCGGCGCCGACTCATCGTGCGGGTTGGATTCAATTTGCTGCTGGGGGCTGTATTTGCCGCCTTGGCCAGTGCTTGCGTGATCGGCTTTTTTCGGATACTGGTCGGTACTCCGTTTGCAAAACTGACCATCGTTGATGTGGTTGGCATCCCGTTGCTCGGCGTGGGCCTCACCGGCTTCTTTGTATGGCTGACCTATCGTTTCTCTTCCGAAGCCCTTTGCGCACTCAAAGATCTTTCGGTCGAACCCCTTACAACAACTGATCACGTCTACTCGGGGCGTTCCATGGAGGGGGGCGACGCGCCGCCCGTCTACTACCTCACGGTTGGCGAAACCGAGTTTGAGGTTGATCCCGGTCATTTTCGCGCGGTCACGCAAGGAGATATTGTTCGTGTGACCTATTGGCCTAACAGCCCGTTGATTAAGTCGATATTTCGGCACCGATCACGTCGAGCGCGACGGCGACGGTCCAAAGGTCGGTCGTCGGAACATTTTCACTTCGGTGCGACTGACGGCCGCAGGTTCGACTCCAAAGCATCTCGGTGGCAAAATAGAGAGA